>NZ_JADEXU010000247.1 GCF_015206895.1 Nostoc sp. LEGE 12450
TCAAGTACTTCAAATGATGTTGCCTCTGGTTTTAGACTTTTTCTTGCCAAGTTCTTGCACCATTATTTCCCTACAAGGTTAAGATTACAGGATTTCCACTCTTCTCTAGTAAGTTTTGCCACGCTAGGTTTTAAGGCATTTACCCGTTGAAACATCCCAAAGTTTTACAGTGTCATCATAGCTAAGACTAGCAATAATTTGACCATCACAACTAAAAGCAAGTTTTGTCATAGAACCTGTATGCGCTATTATTTCATAAATATTTTGTTCTATATCAAAATCCCAAAGCTGTATTGTCTGACCAGAAGCAATTGCTAGTTTCAGCCCGTCAGGACTAAATGCTATCGAAGATAATTTTCCAGTATCTCCTCGGAAAACTTTGGTACATTCTCCTGTTTGAATATTCCATAACCTAACTGTAAAGTCACTACTCCCACTGGCGAGAATTCGACCATCAGGGCTAAAGGCTAGACATCCAATCCAATCAGTATGTCCCTGTAACTCTTTTGTACATTTACCTGTATTGGTATCCCACAATCTAACTATATGGTCTTGTCCACCACTAGCAACAATTTGTCCATTAGGATTAAACACAACTGCCTTTAACCAGTTAGCATATCCTTGAAAACTGTAAAGGCATTCACCTGTGTTTACATCCCAAAGTTTTGCAGAATGGTCTTGACTTCCACTAGCTAGAGTTTGACCATCAGGGCTAAAAGCAACAGATTGTATCCAATTATCATGCCCTTGTAGAGTTTTAAGGCATTCACCTGTGTTTATATCCCATAGCTTGATTGTACGGTCAGTGCTACCACTAACAATAATTTTTCCATCAGAATCACAAGCAACTGAGTTAACTACGTCTGTGTGTCCATACAAAGTTTTGAGACATTCACCAGTGTTTGTATCCCATAGCTTGATTGTACGGTCGTGACTACTACTGGCAATAATTTTTCCATCAGGGCTAAAAGTAATCGCTCTTACATAGCTAATATGTCCTTGTAAAATCTTTTGGCTCTGAGATATACGTGTATTACACAAATTAATAGTATAATTGCTACTGCTAAAAGCAAATATTTCACTATCGGAGCTAAATGCTATTGCCCTTACAAGGCTATTTTGGGCTGAAAAGGTCATCAAACATTCACCAGTTTTTACATCCCATAATTTTGCTGTTTTGTCTTCGCTCCCACTGGCAATGACTTGATTATCTGGGCTAAAGGCTATTGTTCTAACTGTAGCAGTATGGCCAAGTAACGTTTGTATACATCTTCCCGTTTTAACATCCCAAAGCTTTAATGTACAGTCACTACTTGCACTAGCAAGCACTTGATCATCAGGACTAAAAATTACTGAATATACTAAATTTTGATGCCCGTAAAAAGTCAGAATCTGTTGTTTATCAGTAATTCGCCACAAGCGAATATTTGCAGCATCACCCATCGCCAAAAGTTGCCCATCAGAGTTAAACGCTACCGAAAAAATTTGACTTAGAGTGCTTGCAAAAACTGAATCAACTAGATTTGCCTCTCTAAAATTGACATTTCGCAAAATCACATTAGTAAAATCTGCGCTCTTAATCACCGCATTACTAAAATCTCTGCCTTCCAATGCACCTTTATCAACCTTGACTGCTAACGTTGATGCATTTCCGCCAACATAACCAACCACATCCTCACTTCTAAAGCGCGTTGCTTCAATAACTTTAATCAGGTAATCATTATTACTCAACATTGGTAAAAGTAAATCCATCACTGCTTTCGTTAGTGGTGCTTTACCAAAAGTCTGCCTCAACTTCTCCAAAGGCTCACTACTAAATTCTCTAAGGGGTGTATTCCTCAAAGGGGTTGCCGCAGGCATCGCCTCACTACTCATTTGACGCGAAAAATAACCAGACCAAGTATAATCAACAGGCGTTGCACTGCTATCAAAACCTGACTGTGCTTGGGCTAATTCCGTAAAATCGCTAGCTAACGCCCCCAACTCTGCTGCAAATTTATACGCCACAAAAAACTCTAACAACGACCTATGCGCTGGAGTATAGTCACCATCAGCGTTGCGGACAAGCATTGTCTGCGCCATCATGTCGTAATGCCAGTGGTCTAAATCCTTTTCTTCTTGGACAACAGAACCAAATAAACGGCGAATGCGTTCTGGGAACAGGCGATAATTCAGGCTCATTTGGTCATTAGACAGCATTTCCCAGGAAAGTTCGCACAAAAAATACAGTTTTTCTGCTAAAGAAGTAAAAGTACGCTCCGCTTTGATGTCCCGTTCCATCTTGCGCCGCACTGCATACAGATAAACGCGTGACATATCCACAGGTTTACCCGCCTCAATATCTGGCAATGCTTCTAAAATTAATTCAGTCATGACTGGGCGACGCGCTAAGTCCAAAAGTTGAGAATTACCCATTACCTGCTCAACTGTTGCTGGTTCAGCTTGGTATGACAACAGATGTCGAATTTGTTCGTCGTTAAATTTCTCCAGTTCCAAGACTTCGAATTGAGGTGTTTCGCCAGTTAATTTTTTAGTTGATGCTTGCAGTTCTGCATTTAGTAAAGCACGTCCTTCTTTCGCCTCTGGGAAATGCTCAGTACGACAGGTGAGGATGACTTTAGCACTGGGAACTACCACCTTCGCCAGTTCCCAAAAGTTGTTAATCATCTGTTGACGGTCTACCTTTGCTGCCATTTCGTCAAAGCCATCGAAAATGAGCAGCAACTTACCCATGCGATTGAGTTGCTCAAAGACTTCGCTGTTGATGCGGATATTGTGTTGGGTAAAAAAGAAACCTGCCAAAACATTCTCCACGTTTAACGCTTTGGCAAAGTCACGCAAGGTAATTACCAAAGGTAGACGGGGACGTTCAACGCCACGTTTTTGGGCATCGCGGTAACGTTGCAATGCAGTCCAAGCATAGTGAAAGACAAACCAAGTTTTCCCTGTACCAAATTCTCCCAGAATTGAAATATGCTCTTTGGCTGGGTCATCAAGCCAAAGGTCGATATACCCATCAATCCAGCCGTCTTCTTCCTCATAACGACTCACTCCAATCCGCCGCTTGGTAATTGGGTCAATTTCTTCTTTTGTACAAGCAAGCGGTACATATTTTGTATCAACTTTTCGGCGTTTGATTTCTGCTTCTAGCCAGTCGAGATAACCATTAAAGTCTGCATCCAAGTCAATGAGTTCGTCAAATGTAAAACAGTCAAGGTAACGATTTTCTTCTTTCTTGACTTCATCCCGTGCTGCGCGGGAAATCCGACGAGTAGTCACCAGCCATCCTTCATCAGTTTTTTGTTCTTCAACTGAGGAACGCAACGCCATGACATCACTCAGTTTAATTTCTCCAGCAACACCACGTACAAGAATGCGGTCGTAACTGCGACGTACCGGGATTTTGATAATCCATTCAAAATATTCCTCTGCCCAGATTTCATATTTTTCAAAGTCATAGCCCAAGGTTTCAAACCATCCTCGCATCTGCTGGGCTAGTGCGATCGCTCTACATTTGTTTTCAGTTACAGTTCCTGGTAGTGCAGGATAATTTTCTACTGCCAACCTTGCTATTTCTGTACGAATTCCCTCCAGTGTCGGCAATCTTTCCATTTGCTCTTGGATACAAGCAATCCTTTTATGTAGAGAACCAATTTTCTGGTTCAACAACACATCAGCAGGTGTGCGAGTTCGTTTAGCAACTTCAATAAATACAGTTGCAAATTCAGCCACTTCTCGCCTGACCTCAAGTTCCAAACTTCTGATGTCATCACCCAAGGTATAGGTATCTAAAAAAGCATCAACCTCAGAAAGCAGAATTGAGGGGTTATTGTGGTCTAATGCTGTGCGAAAAGCTTGTTTAATTGCTTGTTGTCGGAACAATTCGAGTAATGGCTTAGGTTTGCCTACCCCATATTCTACTAAGGCATAAGCATAAACACCACTAAAATCAGCAGGTGGATGCTCTGGATCGAGGTGAAATTGCTGGAGTAACTTAATTACAGTCTCCGAACGCAGAATTTTTTCTTTAATTAAAGGGTTGGCGATGCTAGTAATTGCGTTGAAGACCAGATCCAGGTTAATCAAGCTCATTAAAATACTCCAAAAACACAGAGCTATCTTGCTAACTAAGGGTTAATTACTGTTACAAATAATATACTGCCAAAAACAGTTTTATTTTATACTTCCTCAATGATTCTCGAAAGAATACATTTAATAACTGTAATTTACTAGGCGGTCGCTTTGCTCCTCCTGTTCAACAATATTTTTTCAGAGTTGATTGCAAAGTAGATTTTGGAAGTAGTTGATCACTGCTTCGGCGTAGTTCGCCGCAGGCATCGTTTCCATTCCATCACTCAAGGTATATTCACGGGTATTCATCGCATCAAATTAAATTAACAATGATGAAAAGACCACAAACTGTCAAATCATTGGAAGAATTAGGTAGAGTACGTTTGTCAAAAAACTTTTTTATGCGTGATTTTCTGCACTCAGAAATTTCTCAAATTGAAAGGATTTCAAATATACCAGATAATCCTGATTTGGCGATCGCCTCCGGCAAAAGTCTTTGTGAACAAGTTCTAGAACCAATTCAACAAGCTTTCGGAAGAATCAGCATTCGCTCTGGATATCGGTCATCTGCTGTCAATGCTAAAGGTGCAGAAAATAAAAACCAGTACAATTGTGCTAGTAACGAATCTAACTATGCAGTTCATATCTGGGATGTTCCAGACGCTAAAGGTTATATGGGTGCTACAGCCTGCATTATTGTGAATTCTTTCATTGATTATTATGAGAAAACTGCTGATTGGACAGCCTTAGCATGGTGGATTCACGATTACATTGATTATTACAATGCAATCACCTTTTTTCCTAAGTATGCTGCGTTCAATATTGGTTGGTCTGAAAATCCCGAATGCAGAAAACTATACATTTACAGCTATATCCCTAATCCTTACACAAGCAAAAAGGGATATTTAACACGTCTGGATGCAGAAAATTATTCAGGTTCACATAAACAGTTTTATGAAGAGTTGACAACGCAGTTAGCTATTACACTTTAACTTCAGACTCTAGAAGGCTCAAAAGTTTTTCTTCCAACTCAGTTAGATAAGGACGATTCACCTTCCCCAATAACTGCAACAGACTTTTGACTGTCTCCTCAAGCCCACTCGAATACACCCGATTGATTCGATCGCATATCTCCCGCATCTGCTCACACTCGGCAGGCAGGTAATTGTAAGATTTAAGGTGCTGCAAAGCAACGGCATACTCCCCATCCCAGGTTTTGACAGTGCAACTAAAATCATTCACTGCGCTGACAATACCCCAGCAGCCACCTTTGCCTCTGAGTTCTGGATTGTCTTTGACTACGATTTGGCAGACTTCGCCGATTTGGTAGGTGTTCGGTACTTTCCTTCTCTCGATGATACGCTGCACAACATCCTTCACTATTCTACCACTTGGGACTTTACCCTCTGCTTGTTCTACCGCCTGCTGCCATGCTTTTGGCTGTTGTTGAGGTTCTAGCTTTGCCAGAGGGCGAACTTGTACTTCTGATGTGGGTAAAATTTGGGAACTATTAGTTCCCATTTCATCTTGACTTTCATTTTGGGAACTATTAGTTCCCATTTTTATATTGTCAACTATCTTTGAACCAGCTATTAGATAATTTACATGGCGGTAAGTATAACTAAACCTGTCCCTGCAATATTCCTCAAAGGTTTTGTGGGTCGAGCGATATAACCTGCGATCGCGTAACTCCATTAAAGCCTTTCCCGCCTCAAAAAATGCCCTCTCTACTTTTCTCTCCAGATGTAAGCGATCGCTAATTTCCTGTTCGGTTAATTCTGAAACTTCGACGGCAGTGACGGTAATTGTTGCTGTAGCTGGGTTTTCTTCTTGGGTCAGGTTATCTGGTGGCGTGTCGTCACTGGATGCAGTAGAGGTGGCTTTGTTGCGCTTACGGGGTGGTTTAGTCATAATTCCACCTCTTGAACAGTACTTGAAGAGTTAACTTTCAGGCTCTTGTCCTCATTTACCTCTACCCATAACAGCTTCCAACCATACTTGTTTTTCATATTGCGGCACTTCTCTTTCCTCTGTTGCAGCGTGCCGCGACTCTAATTTTTCTTGGTACTCATGCCCTACTCCACTTCAAGAGAGCAACGCTAATGCTACAGGCTTGATTAAATTTAAAGCCATTGCACTCATGCTGCAATCATCCCACTTGCATTTGTGCTTTTTGAATTGAGTGTGCTGATTTTGCCTTCTTTGACTTCATCAGCTACTTGAACTACTTTTTGTTCCTTTTCAGAACTTCCACCATCCTTATCAGGTACGCGAACTAGTAGATCGCCAACTTCACACTCCAAAATCTGGCATAACTTGTCTAATGTCTCCAAAGGTATTGATTTGGCTTTGCCATACTCAATTTTCTGAACATTAGCCAACGACATTTCAAGTCTTCTTGCTAGCTCATTCTGCGAAATTCTTCTTTCGTTTCTAATTTCTTTAAGTCTTACTTCCACGGGCATGAGTTGAATTCATATAAATAGATTAACCTACTTTTAGTAGTCTATCTATCAATAGTATTTATTGTAAGTAGCTCAATAGATAACTAACTATCATATAACCATCTATTGTCTTACCTACTAATAGTAGGTATTATAGTAATAACAAAAGACGACACCCCAAGCCTGGTAAGCAAAAGCGTCGTCTTTTGAACCCTTTACAGGAATCTATATCATGACATATCCCAAATACACACAGCAAGCCCTCTCTCGTTACACCGTCCCGCGCCTCAAAAGAATTGCTGCCGAACGCGGCGTAACACCCACCGGGGACAAAAGAGCGACTGAAACCTGGGTAAACGCAATCATCACCCACCAATCCACCCAGCTTCAGAAAGTTGACAACCAAGCCCTCGCCCAAGCCGAACTCGACCACTTCATCGCTGACCAAGCCCAAGTTGTTGCCCCCGAACCCCTCACAATAGTCGAAATCTCGTTTGACCATCACGAATATTACGCTGATGACAAACTAGTAGCCAGCATCAGCCATGACGATAACCACTTAACGCAACGCTGGGTAGTCATGATCAACGAGAAAGAAGTATTTCGTGCCAATACCCCAATGCGTTGCGATCGCTTTATCTGCACTCACTACAAAGACGGTACATTACCTGTGCAGGAGAAAGAAACAACACCCCCCACGACTGAAAACCAAATCATGGCACATATCTTCAACGAGTGCCAGAATTACGGGTTTGAAATTCTCGATGATGGGATTTATACCCACGATACTGAAGACGGCAAACTACGCAAATTGGGCGAAGTCGAATGCACTGACGGTAACTGGTGGGTGAAGAGGCGTTATTCAGTCCAGCAGCAGTATTCTAACTCGGTGCTTGATGCAGTGCGTAGGCTTTGCCCGTCGCAGACATCGCTGTCGATGGTGGATGTGTCTACTGATGGTAAATCCATTTTTGATGAATATATTTTAGACCAACCGTTAGAACAGCTAACTGGCGATAGATTGCAACGGCTGCTGGAGAGAGCGGAGTTAGTCACAGCGTAGTCTTGGGCTTCGCCTGGGAAAAGGTTAAAGGGTAAGGGGGAAAGGTAAATTTCTTCATTCCCTTCCCCTTTGCCCTTTCCCCTTTCCCTAATTATTTATTCACCAATCCCCAATTAAATCTATGAAACCTACAATATCAATCCCTCAACACTGGGGCTACCCTCGCTTTGCTTTGGATCAACGTACACAAGACGGCATCATTTTGGGATTTTATTACTACCCATCTGGTACAGAATTAGCTGAACAATTTGATGAAGGATGGCGTTATGTATTGATGCCTAACAAGAATTCTGATGAAATATCGTACTTGCAAGAGAATCAAATTCAACCGCTCACGCCAGAAGAATTATTCCAGCAAATTACCGCAGAGATTGAGTTTTACCAACAGCAAATCTCTATTCTGCAACAACAGTTAGTCGTATTAGCCGGAGGTTTCACAAATGCCTAAAACGGTTGACCCCAGTTTTGACCGCAGAGCCAATCATTTGCTGCATTCGATTCGACTTTGCGGTGGTTGTATGCCTCTGCATCGGCTTCAGTTCCAATTCTCTGATTCAGTTATTCAAACTCTGCTGGATAAAGAACTGGTGCAAGTACAGAACACGGGACGCGGTTTTTTGTTGGAGATTGCCGAGGATTTTTAGCTCTTAATCGAAGAGGAACCAATTATGAAACTTTACGCTAAAACCATTGCACAGACTTTACCCGATTGGGCAACCACTGTTACAAAGTGTGCAGATTTATTCGAGATTGAAATTAACGATGAACACCCGAATTTCCAATCTCTACTTGAAGAGTTAGAAACCGAGATTGAGCCAGGAATCAGGGGTGTGAAAGCGGAAGATTTATGTTCCAGGCTTGGCATTGAAATGTCTAATCCCAACCTCCAGGAATTAGTTGAACAAGCCCAAACTCTGATATCCCTTATTGCTACGCACCCAGACTACAAACAACTACTGGAGTTGGGATATCAACCTGATTTAAACATTGCCGATGCTCAAACTGCACTGACTTATTTGCAGTGGGAACTAGAGCGTAATCGAGAACTTTGAATTTAATACAAAAGCGTTCACCTGAATGAGTGCCGCTTATTCAAGTGAACGCACGGAAGTTTTTCTCCCGCTACAGAATTCCCATTATTGCACACAGAACAACACTCAATGAAACTTTAATCGAGGTGAACATGCTTACTGAAATCAAACTAGGTTTATGCAACCCTCCAGAACCCATCTATTTATATGTCAAAAACGCTGAGTTAGGTGGAGAATCTTACCTGTGGTATCACTACGATATTGAACGGGATAAAACCATCCCTGTTTCCCAAAGAGCATTAACTGGTTATCTGTCTGAACTGCGATTTACAACTAAAGAGTTCAAAGGCAAGGACAATCTTAAGCTCGATATTGTAGTGAGTGCTGATGAAGTTTATGTCATAAGAAGTGGTGTTGAAACAAACTTTACTAAAAGCTTTCTCTTGGCTGCATCAGGTATCCAGGATTTTTCTAAGCCACTGATTATTGCTGCTACTGCTGGTGAACAAAATACCGTTTTCTGCAATCTTTATGATGCAGTAACTAAAAGCAGAATTGAAAGGGAATGGAACAAAAATGCTGATTGGGCAAGCATCATTCGTGACATTCAATCCCGCTTAGGTAGCACATCCTCAATTACTCCATCCACACCAAAACTGAGCGTAGTTCCTCAACCAGTACATCCTCAAGACCTACGAGTTAAAAATATTCGCACCTTGCTTGATTATCCGCTTGATTTAGTCAAAGAGTGGTTGCAATTTCAGGATGTTGACCGCCCAAGTCTACTTCATATTAACCAGATTAATGAACTAATCAAAACCATGTGTTTGGCTTGGGCAGCAGGCAAGTGTGAATATCCTAATCATG
>NZ_JADEXU010000248.1 GCF_015206895.1 Nostoc sp. LEGE 12450
GGCAGGGGAGGCAGGGGGAGCAGGGGAAGAAGAAGTATTGATTATTGACCAATGCCCAATGCCTAATGCCCCATTCCCAATGCCCCATGCCCAATTCCCAATTCCCAATGCCCAATGCCCAATATTTAATACTTCTATGCCTTGGTCTCGGATTATTAGTGGAATTGTTGCGATCGCTCTTGCTCTTTCTGTTACCCTTTTGGGTGGCTGGTACTTTACCATCATGTTTGCGGTTGTCATCTTTTTGGGTCAACAGGAATATTTTAATTTGGTGCGAGCCAGAGGCATCGCTCCCGCCGCTAAAACCACTATGGCTGTCAGCCTATTTTTGCTAGTAATTTGTACCATTGATGGCAGTTTAGCTGACGCTGTGATGCCCTTAGCTGGCACACTTATCTGTTTTTACCTGTTATTTCAGCCCAAATTTGCCACGATCGCTGATGTTTCTGCTTCTATAATGGGGCTATTTTACGTAGGTTATTTGCCGAGTTACTGGGTACGATTACGAGCAATTGATAGTGCCGTTTTTAGCAATCTACCTTTAGGGGGTTACTGGCCTACAACCTGGGTAGACTTCTGGGAAAAGGCAGGTTCTGCTTCTTTACCACAAGGTTTTACAGCAACAATGCTGACTTTTTTGTGTATTTGGGCAGCTGATATTGGTGCTTACACCATTGGCAAATTCTTTGGGAAAACCCGTCTGTCTGAGATTAGCCCGAAGAAAACTGTAGAAGGTGCTGTATTTGGCATTACTTCAAGTGTTGCTGTAGCCATAGCAGGAGCCTATTATCTCCACTTGCCCAGATCCTTGTTGACTGGTTTAGCATTGGGTTTGTTGATTGGCATTGCTAGTCTTTTAGGGGATCTTACCGAGTCTATGCTCAAGCGGGATGCTGGAGTCAAAGATTCTGGACAATTAATTCCCGGTCACGGTGGTATTTTAGACCGTACTGATAGTTATATTTTCACAGCACCTTTGGTTTATTATTTTGTGACACTACTGTTGCCGCTACTATAAGCTTTTGGGTTGAGTTCAAAAGAGGCAGGGGGAAGGGAGCAGGGAGCAGGGGGAAAGATGTTGCAATTAACCCTTCCACAAGGCTTTCAAGCCCCTTCATTTATGTATGAAATTTCACCCTAGGTATGAGTCCCCTGACCCTTTTGCTCTTGTTCTCCTCATCCCCTGAGATGCGCTACGTCATTTTAAATAGGGTATTACTATTTTTTAATTTTTCACGATCTAAGGATTAACGTTAATCTGCCCTCGACACACCAGTTTGCCTGGGATCAACGTTAGTTCTTGGATATCGACATCTGAGCCAAGATCCAGATTGTACTCATGATTGTCGTCTAATATATCTCCCTCGTGGGGCTTAATTTTTACTTGTGTCAGTTGCAACTCATGCCCACTGAGTAACTGTAAGCCGCCCAGACAAATTTCTAGAGGCATTGTTTCAGTATTGGTTACTCTTAAGCCTCGCAGTATAATTTGATTGTTATCAAGGATAATTTCTTGCCAGTTTATTGGTTGTGGCTTGGGGAAATTTGTTGGTAAAACTTTAACCAGCAAATCGCTCAAAGCAGTTGATAATAATTCAGATGAGAGAGAAGTATTTAAATCATTCTCGTCTACGATCAAATTGCCAACCACTGGTACTGTTTCTAACAGTCGTAATGGCTTTCCCTTAAGTACGGAACCAATGTTTATCTGAATATTTTCTGCCGTTAATTGAATTTGTGTAATTAGGAGACCTTGATAAACTGCATGAGTAGCAAAAATAGATACCAAGGGTATACGCCCAGAGAGAAGTTGGCGATCGCTTGCTTTAATCTCCACTTCTAATTCTGATATTTGGCTCACTTGCGCTCTTAACCAGAGCTTTAGGGCTTTTGTGAGTATCTGCGTAATTATGCGGCTTTTATTTGCATTTGTCGTTTGAGAATTTTGCTCTGGCATCTAAGCAATCTGTTTATGAGTATTTGCTCAACAGCTGGACAGAAATTAAACAAGTCTTAAATGTAACATTTATGCCTACTCGCTACAAAATGCAAATATCATTTAATTGTTAACAGTAAATAAGTAATTCCAGATGGAGGAACGGTTACAAAAAATTCTTGCTCAATGGGGCATCGCCTCACGTCGTGAAGCTGAAGAAATGATTAGGCACTCACGGGTGCAAATCAATGGGGAATTGGCACATTTGGGTCAAAAGGTTGATCCCCAAAAAGATGCGATCGCAATTGATGGTAAAACTGTATCCGAAAAGCAGCGTCCGGCTTTAATATATCTATTGCTACATAAACCTGCGGGAGTGGTTTCGACTTGCTACGACCCTCACCGAAGAAAAACAGTCCTGGATTTATTACCGAAAGAATTACGGGAGGGTTCAGGTATTCACCCGGTTGGGCGTTTAGATGCAGACTCTACAGGAGCATTAATCCTGACAAATGACGGAAATCTGACATTTGGACTAACCCATCCCCGCCACAGCATTTCCAAGACATATCATGTTTTGGTCAAAGGACATCCCCCAGAAGCAGTACTCCAAATGTGGCGTGAGGGTGTGGTGTTAGAGGGTAGAAAAACCAGAGCTGCTAAGGTACACCTAATAGAACATCGTGCCGAACAAAGCTTTTTAGAAATAGTGTTGCAGGAGGGAAGAAATCGCCAAATCCGCCGAATAGCTCAACAGTTAGGATACCCAGTAATCAAGCTGCATCGAACTGCTATCGGCCCAATTAAATTACAAACTCCAAAAGAACCCTTATTGTCAGAGGGTAAATATCGTTCCCTCAACGATCGTGAAATTCGCTTTTTGCAAGATCAGATAACGCAACCTATTAAAGATTCAGTGGAGTTAAGGAGTGTCAGTAGGCATGAAATGGCTAAGAAAGAAGAATAATCACCAGCCATCGCTTTCAATAGAGCAACAACGAACCGAAAAGTTGGCAGAGTTGGGCGCTCAACTTTTGGCTTTGCGTCAAGAAAAGGGCTTATCTCTAGAGCAAGTGGTTGTATTAACCAGAATTCCTCAACGATTATTACAGGCGATCGAAGAAGGTAATATAAACGATCTCCCAGAACCAGTCTATATTCAGGGTTTGATCAGGCAATTTGCAGATGCTCTAGGCTTGAATGGAGTAGAATTTTCTGGCACTTTTCCGATCAGTTCTGCACAATTAAATCCTCAAGGTATGGGGAATACTTCACCCATTAATCAACTACGTCCGATTCATCTTTACTTTCTTTACATATTGCTAATCGTATGCTCTGTAAATGGGTTGTCTCAGTTACTAAATAACGCGGTACTACAAGCAAGTAATAGCCAAAACCAAATATACCCAAAACAAAAATCCCTTGTTAACCCAGAGCCAACCCAACCAAAAGATTCCCTAAAAGTTCAACCTGTCAGTAATCCCAATGACGAGGGACAAGAGGGACAGGTTGTACAAATTGGTGTCACTTTGAAAGCGTCATCTTGGATTCGCGTCATAGCCGATGGTAAAACCGAGTTTGAGGGTATTCTTCCAGAGGGAACTCACCGGATTTGGAAAGCTCAAGAGCAACTTACAGTGAAAACTGATAATGCTGGTGGTGTATTGATGAGCGTCAATCAGGAGAAAGCTAAGGAAATGGGAGAGCCAGGGAAAGAGGAAGAAGTTAGGATTGCTGCCAAGCCTAATGTTTTGAGATAAGGGAGAAATAAATTCAAAATTTTACCCTTATAGGGAAGCAAACTACGCGCAACGTTTCGCAGACAATAAAAAGACTAGTGGAGATGAGAGGCATGAGGAGGACAAGGAAGACAAGGAGGCATTTACACCTCCCTCTTCCTTGTCTCCCTTGTCTCCCTTATCTCTCTACTCCTTAATTTTCTTGCGGCGCGCGTCCATTAAGTCTAGTAAGAACTTTTAAGCGATCGCGTAATTCATCTCTCAACGCTTCTGCTTGATAGCGCCACCCCCAGTTACCCTCAGCAGTACTAGGAAAATTCATCCGCGCTTCGTTTCCTAATCCCAAAACATCTTGCAAGGGAATAATCGCTTGGTTGGCTATAGAACTCAAAGCTAGGCGAATTAAATCCCACTGGATGCCTTCAGGACTAATAGAACCTAAATAAAGCCATAAGTTATGCTTTTCGTTGTCATTAGCTGAATTGAACCAGCCTACAGTTGTGTCATTATCGTGAGTGCCGGTATAAACTACAGCATTTCGCGGGTAATTGAATGGTAAGAATGGATTACCGGGATCAGAACCAAAGGCAAACTGCAAAACCTTCATTCCAGGAAATTCATACTTGTCTCGGAGCGCTTCTACCTCTGGTGTAATTACTCCCAAATCTTCTGCCAAGACGGGTAGCTTGCCCAACTTCTCCCTAATCGCTGCAAAAAAAGCGTCTCCAGGTGCTTCCACCCATTCGCCATTCATGGCGGTTTCTTCGCCTTTGGGTACTGACCAATAAGCCTCGAAGCCCCGGAAGTGGTCAATGCGAATTATATCTACATAATCCAGCATTGCCTCAAAGCGCTGCACCCACCATTTAAAGTCTTGTTTCTGTAATTCCTCCCAGTTATAAACTGGGTTGCCCCACAATTGACCGGTGGCGCTAAAGTAATCTGGTGGGACTCCCGCCATTTGAGCAGCTTCTCCTGTCTCTTCGTCTAAGCAAAAGATGTCGGGATGTGCCCACACGTCAGCACTATCGTGAGATACGTAAATAGGGATATCGCCAATAATGTCAATACCGCGCATATTGGCGTAGTTTTTCAGGTCTGACCACTGCCGGAAAAACTCAAATTGGACGAACTTGTAATAAAAAATATCTCCGTTGAGCCGATCCTCTGCTTGAGCTAATGCTTCGGGTTTACGCTTGACAAATTCGGCTTCCCATGTATGCCAGCTTGCACCATTATGGGAATCTTTCAGCGCCATAAATAAGGCGTAATTCTCTAGCCAGTAAGCTTTACTGTCGCAAAAACCTGCAAACTCATTTTTTTGGATGTCCGTAGCATTCACTTTAAAGTTTTCACAGGCTTTTTTAAGTAGCCCAATCTTAATTGGCACAACCTGGTCAAAGTCTACCTTTTCTACCGGAAATCCTGGTAAATTAGCAAAGTCTTCTTCAGATAGCAAACCCTCATCTCGCAGTTTTTCTGGGCTAATCAACAGGGGATTTCCTGCCATTGCCGAGTAGCACATATATGGAGAATTACCATATCCAGTGGGGCCTAGGGGTAAAACTTGCCAATATTGTTGATGGGTATCTTTGAGAAAATCAATAAAGCGATAGGCTTCTAAGCCTAAATCTCCAACGCCAAATCGACTAGGAAAGGATGTAGGATGCAGCAAAATACCACTGGATCTAGGAAAAGGCATAAGTAACCTGAATTATGAGAGAGAGCAATTGTTTGATGCACACGCTACGCGATCGCCCAAGGGGCAGTGGCAAAGCCAACGCATCGAATTTATCACGGAACAGTATTTGCACGGTAAATCAAGTAAACTCATTTTGATTGTGTCATTTGTCCTTTGTCATTTGTCCTTTGTGAATAACTAATGACCAATGACTAATGACCAATGACTAATGACCAATGACTCATAAATATGACTTACCGAAATCCTGCACCGACAGTTGATATCATCATTGAACTAGTAGATCGACCTCATCGGCCAATAGTGTTAATTGAAAGACATAATCTACCTTTAGGTTGGGCTATTCCTGGTGGGTTTGTAGATTATGGAGAAGCCGTGGAAGTGGCGGCCCGGCGAGAAGCTGAGGAAGAAACGGGTTTGCAGGTGGAATTAGTTGAACAATTACTGGTGTATTCTGACCCCAATCGCGATCCGCGTCAGCATACGATTAGCATTGTGTTTTTGGCGACAGCTACGGGGGAACCAAAGGCTGGGGATGATGCCAAGGGTGTAGGAGTTTTTGAGTATTGGCGTGTGCCTGGTAACTTATGTTTTGACCACGATCGCATTCTGCGCGATTATTGGCGGTATCGGCATTATGGGATACGTCCGAGGTTGGGGTAAGAGGGACGAACCGCGAAGGCGCGAAGGACGCGAAGGAAGAAAAGAGAGGAATACCTATGACACAAAGTTTTTGTGATTATACTGTGTCAGTGGTATTCAAAGGTGCATTATGAACGCTGAGGAACTGTTGGAGAAATACGCAGCAGGAGGACGGCAGTTTACTAAAAATCGCCAAGGCATAGACCTTAAAGGTTCAAACCTAAGTGATATAGACCTATCTAATGCAAATTGGAATGGAGCAGATTTGAGTGACGCAAACCTAACTAGGGCAAAACTTAATAACACTAGCCTCAGTAGAGCATCTTTAACAAATGCAAATTTGAGTGCGATAGAGGGTTCTTCAATCAATCTGAGTTGGGCAGACCTGAGTGATGCGGACTTAAGTTGTGCAAATTTGAGTAATGCAAATCTGAGTGGGGCAGACTTGACTAGAGCAAACTTTATTCAGATAAAACTAACTGAAGTAAATTTTCATGGGGCAAATCTCCAGAAAGCCATACTCCGAGGAGTCACTTTGGAGAAATGTAATTTATCAGAGGTGAATTTAGCTGAGACAGATTTAGCCAGGGTTTCCTTAGAACAAGCAAACCTTAATAAAGCATGTCTAGAAGGCGCCAATCTAGAAAGAGCTTGTCTGTCAGATGCAAACCTGATGATGGCAAATCTTGATCGTGCAAATTTAAGAAGGGCTGATTTAACTGGAGCAAATATCTATGGAGCAACCTTTAAAGATGCAGACCTAACTGGTGCGATAATGCCAGATGGAGAAGTTTACAAACCGATCGCAGCTGAAGCGGAAATCGGTAAACAGGAAACATCGTTAGAGAAAGTAATATCTATGACCCGTAAAGTAATTAATACTGATAACGCACCCGCACCAGTGGGCCCTTATAATCAAGCGATCGCAGCTTCAGGTCAATTTGTATTCATAGCTGGACAAATTGCCATCGATCCCCGCCTTGGTGATGTCGTCTACACTGATGATGTCAAAAAGCAAACTGAGCAGGTATTAGCTAATCTTGAAGCCATCCTCACAGCAGCCGGTGCAACTTTTCAAGATGTGGTGAAAACCACCGTATTTCTAGCTGATATGAATGATTTCGCGGCGGTGAATGCCGTTTATGCTAAATATTTCCCGGAAAATACAGCCCCAGCGCGGGCTTGTGTTCAGGTATCGCGCTTACCTAAAGATGTGTTGGTAGAGATTGATGCGATCGCTGTAATTAGCGGTTAGTGCCAATACACTCACAAAAGAAGCCTACAACTCTCCAAACAAACTAGGCTTTGTTATTGACTTTTGTTCTTAAAAGCTATAAATATTTTTTAGTAGTTAATTGCAATTAATTAGCAAAAGAACTGATAAAACTTCCTAATGGAGAGTTGCAAATGAGTGTGAGTAAAAAGAGCTTATTGGGTGCTGGTGCGGCATTTGCAGTACTTACAGGTTTAGTAGTCAGCACAGTAGGGGCTATGCAGGCAACGATCGCTAACCCCACCACTAATCAACAGACACCACGCTTACTTGCCCAAGGCCTAAAGACTTTAACAATAGTTTTTCCCAGTCGTGCTGATTCTACAGACTTGCAAAATAAGGCAAATGCGGTAGGAGCTTTTTTATCGAAAGAGTTAGGAATTCCAGTCGTCGCCCAAGTTGGTGATGATACAGCTGCTGTGGAAGCTTTGAGAGCAAATCGGGCTGATGTCGCTTTTTTAAGTAGCCGTCCGGCTTTGAAAGCGAAACAATTAGCAAACGCCAGCTTGTATCTAGCCGAAGTTCGTTCCACTTATTCTGGAAGATACACCTATAGCTCAACATTTGTTGTCCCTAAGAATAGTCCCCTAAAAACTCAAAATTCCGCTAAAGCCACTTTAGAACAACTGCGGGGCAAGAAAATGGCTTTTACTTCCCCTACTTCTGGCTCTGGGTTTATTATCCCTGTCGCTGAGTTGGTCAAACAAAAATTTGTACCCAATCGCGATCGCTTAGATGATTTCTTTGGTCAAGTTTCTTACGGCGGCAATTACAGCAAAGCCTTGCAAGCAGTTGTGCGCGGTCAAGCTGATGTGGCTGTTGTGTCAGAATATGCTCTCAATCCACCTTATATCACCGCAGAAGAGAAGAGTAAGTTACGGGTTCTGCACAAAATTACTGGTGTACCTGCCCACGGTATTGCCATTGATGATGATGTTC
Source organism: Nostoc sp. LEGE 12450 (assembly GCF_015206895.1). GTDB lineage: Bacteria > Cyanobacteriota > Cyanobacteriia > Cyanobacteriales > Nostocaceae > Nostoc. The sequence continues at coordinate 8,229 of NZ_JADEXU010000248.1, forward strand.
CAGCCCCAACACGGGAAAAAATCATCAACGCTTTACTGAAATTAAATCAGTCGCAAAATAATCAATTGCTAACCGACTTGTATAATTCCACAGAATTAGTGCGAATTGACCACGATCGTCACCTAGCAACTATCCGTAACGCTCTGCAAATTGCTGGCATTGAACCATAATTTAGAATTCAGAATTCAGAACTCACCAATCTTGACTCTCTCTAGGAGACACGGCGCTATCTGCTTTTTTGGTCAGATCCGGTCACGGGCAGAGGGTAGAACGCAGTATTCCTTCTCTGCGAGACGCTGCGCGATCTGCCTCCTGCCTTCTGCCCGACGCTCTCTACGAGACGCTGCGCGAACGCGGACTCGCTAACGCTGCGCTATCTGCCTTTCTTGATAAATTTCTATGAATGATTATGTTATTGAGTGTCATAACCTAGAAACAGCTTATACTGCTTCTCTCAATCGTCCTATTCTCAACGGGATTAATTGCCAGATTAAACGCGGTGAATTTGTCGTTTTGCTGGGGCTAAACGGTGCTGGTAAGTCTACATTACTACGATCGCTAGTTGGACTAGTGCCATCAGCCAGAGGACAAATCATCGTCAATAATGTTGAGATGAATTCCCGAACACTGCCAAAAATTCGGCGCGATGTTGGGATGTTATTTCAAGGTGGAGGATTGATTCGGCAGTTATCAGCACTGGAAAATGTCTTATGCGGATGCCTTGGTAAAAGAACAACTTGGCAAACACTGTTGGGATTTTCCAAACGCGATCGCTTGTTGGCACTAAATTTATTAGAACAGTTAGGACTCGGAGAGTTAGCTTTTCAAAAAACCAGTCAATTAAGTGGTGGACAGCAACAACGAGTAGCGATCGCTCGGACTTTAATTCAATCACCGCAAATTCTCTTAGTTGATGAACCCATCACTGGCTTAGATGTTGTCGCATCCCAACAAGTCATGGAAACTCTATCTGAATTGCACACTCAGCAAGGTATGACTATTGTCGCAGTTCTGCACGATTTGGGAATCGCAGAAAAATACGCAGGGCAAGCGATCGTCTTAGATGCTGGACGCGTCGTTTACCAAGGACTTTGTGACAACTTACAAGCTCAATTTGCTAGAGTTTCCGCTTGAGGGACTTCCAAATAAAAAAATATTCAAATTAACTCCTGTGGGGTGGGCATCTTGCCCGCCCAGTCTATATGGCGGGCAAGATG
>NZ_JADEXU010000249.1 GCF_015206895.1 Nostoc sp. LEGE 12450
GTCTTTCCCCTTGTCCCCAATTCTCCTTATCCCCAAGTTCTCTTCCCAATTCCCAATTCCCAATTCCCAATGCCTAATGCCCAATGCTGCCCCAACACTCGTATGATCAACATATCAGGAAAACATAGCAGCCAGATTTTTACCGCAAAACATGGGCAGTATTTGGGAAATCGATTTTTACTCCCGTCCGATTTTGGACGATAATCAGAAAAAAATTTGGGAAGTCTTAGTCTGCGAAAGCCCCTTGGATATTGGCACAAAACCAGATTCTTTGTTTCGCTATGCTCAATATTGTCCCAGTACCCAGGTAAACTCGGGCTGGTTGCGGACAGCATTGCAAGAGGCTATTACCCAAGCTGGAAAAGCACCAATTAAAATCCGCTTTTTCCGCCGCCAAATGAACAACATGATTACTAAAGCCTGCCAAGATGTAGGCATTCCCGCCCAGCCTAGTCGCCGCACTTTGGTTCTTAACCAATGGCTAGAAGAACGTATGAAGGAAGTCTATCCTCAAGAACCAGGGTATCAAGGGGGGACTAATCCCTCAGTCCGCTTGGAGAAACCTTTACCGCAACGTTTACCAGATGCTTTGGAAGGGCAACAGTGGGTATTTGTTACCTTGGACGCTGCGGATTTGGCTGAAATGCCAGAGTGGGAAATTGGTTTTGGTGAAGCTTTCCCTTTAGAATTGGCAAAAGTTTCACCCGAAGCCCGTATTCCTGGTATTTTGATTTTCTCACCGAGAGCCTTGCCCTTGGCTGGCTGGATGTCTGGTTTGGAGTTGGCTTTCTTAAGATTTGACACCAGTGAAGAGGCGAGATTGCTTTTAGAAACGGGTGTTAATGAAAGCTGGATTGTGGCAAATATCAAAAAACCTCAAGTCTTGGCAGAGGCTAAAGGTTTTGAAGAAGCCAAGCAAAAAGCTAACGGAGTGCATTTTATTGGTATACAGTCTGATCCCAAAGCAGAATCTTTTGCTGGTTTTTGGCTATTGCAAGAGGTTAATCTTTGAAGATGGGCATTGGGAATGGGGAATTGGGGAGTCGAGAGACAAGATAGAAAAGCAGAATAACCATATCCAATAACAAATGACAAATGACCAATGACAAATGACTAGATCCGTTGAGACATGACAATGATTTGGGATAATTAACTGCGTCCATCAGTTTTGATCTGCGGTTCCAAATCGTAACTGTAAGGAAACGCTGATGATTTTTGGATAGTTATCTGCGTCCATCGGCAGAAAGCCCGATCGTTGGTTTTTAGCGATCGCACTTTCTCCAAGGTGCGTTGATATGCGGTTCAAAATCCACAATTCACTAAGGGTCATGGGTTCTGAAAATTTGTCACAAGATACACTAGCCGAACAGTTGCTGGAACTAGCTATAAAATCTGGAGCAGAAGCTGCTGAGGTGTATCAGTCGCGATCGCTTTCTCGTCCAGTGTTTTTTGAGGCAAACCGGCTCAAACAGCTAGAAACCAACCAATCTGAAGGTACAGCACTACGGCTTTGGCGAAACGGTCGTCCGGGGCTGACGGTGGCTTACGGTTCTGTCTTAGCCGAAGTGATGGTGGAAAAAGCTCTGGCATTAAGCCACCTGAATGAACCGGAAACTGTAGAATTAGGCTCTAACTTTCAGCCCTCCTACCCAGATTTAGGAGAAAGTGTACCGATAGAGATTTTGGTAGACTGGGGCAAAGAAGCGATCGCACTCATCCGCGATGTCTATCCCGATGTTGTGTGCAATGGTGACTGGGAATGTGATATTGAAACTACCAGAATAGTCAACACTAAAGGTTTAGATTGTTACTACACTGATACTACCCTTAACTGCTATGTATCAGCAGAATGGGTACGTGGCGATGATTTTTTAAGTGTTGCTGATGGTCAAACTAAGCGGGGGGAACTTCACCCTGAGAGATTAGCTAACCAAATTTTACAACGGTTAATTTGGGCTAGAGAAAATGTCTCACCCCCTACTGGTCGTGTCCCGATTTTGTTCACTTCTAAAGCTGCTGATATGCTTTGGGGTACTGTGCAAGCCGCTTTGAATGGCAAGCAAGTTTTAGAAGTATCTTCACCTTGGGCAGAACGTTTAGGGAACCCAGTTGTTGCCCCCAGTCTCACTCTTTACCAAGATCCAGAAGCTGGCCCTTACAGTTGCCCTTTTGATGATGAAGGTACTCCGACTCAATCTTTAGTATTTATCCAAAACGGAATCTTACAGCATTTCTATAGCGATCGCACCACCGGCCGCCAATTGGGTACTGACACTACTGGAAATGGTTTTCGCCCTGGTTTAGGCAGCTATCCCACTCCTGGTTTATTTAATTTTCTCATCCAGCCAGGTTCGGCATCGCTACCAGATTTGATTCAACAACTAGATGATGGCTTGATTGTGGATCAAATGCTGGGTGATGGTGGCAGTATTTCTGGAGATTTTTCGATCAACGTGGATTTAGGCTACCGCGTCCAAAATGGTCAAGTTATTGGGCGCGTTAAGGATACTATGGTTGCAGGTAATGTTTACACAGCCCTGAAGCAATTGGTTGCACTGGGCAACGATGGTGACTGGAATGGTTCTTGTTATACTCCATCTCTGATAGTAGAAGGGCTATCTACCACGGGGAGAAGCAATTAAATAATTCGTAATTCGTAATTGGGGAGAGTGCTTTTGTATAGCGATCCTAAATTATTTGTGAATAACAAGATCCCTGACTTCTTAAAGAAGCCGGGGATCTGAGCCTTGAGATAGACTTTTAAACCATCCTCTAAGATTCCACTAAACAGCTTTTTAGGAAAGATTTGTAATCCAAAATTTAAAATCCAAAATTGGTATGAATCAGCGTTTTCGCACCTGGTGGCAGCCTAGAAGAGGTTTAGCGATCGCCGAAGCTTGTGTTATCGGTTTGGTTGCTGCCCTATCTGCGGTATTCCTGAAAGTAGGATCGGGATGGCTGGGGACATGGCGAGTGCATACTACCCACCTTTTTCCGGCATGGCTGGTATTACCTGTAATTGGTCTTGTTCTGGGATTTCTAGCTGGATGGATGGTGGATAGATTGGCACCAGAGGCTGCTGGTAGCGGTATTCCGCAAGTCAAAGCTTCTCTTGCCAATGTGCCTGTGAACTTATCCTGGCGGGTGGCAGGTGTGAAGTTACTCAGTGCCATCATTGCCATTGGTTCAGGCATGACTCTAGGACGACAAGGCCCTACTGTCCAAGTGGGGGCAGGTTTGGCAGCAGGGATGAGTCGTTGGGTTCCCACTTCCCCAGATCATCGACGGCAAATGATTGCAGCAGGTGCAGGTGCGGGTTTGGCTGCTGCTTTCAATGCCCCGATCGCAGGTGTATTGTTTATCGTTGAAGAGTTACTTCAGGATTTATCAGGACTGACTCTAGGAACTGCCATTATCGCCTCCTTTATTGGTGGGGTGATATCCCGACTCTTAGGTGGTGGCTCTTTTGACCTTAACCTGCAATTAACGCAATCTTCCAGCCAATTTTCTATCCCAGAAATTCCCTTTTTCGTACTGTTAGGCATCTTGGCAGGGTTGCTGGGTGCATTGTTTAATAGGGGCTTAATATTTAGTATTAAATTTTATAGAAAATTACATATCAGCTTACCCTTGCGAGTGGCTTTAGCTGGATTTATCTCTGGTGTTGTCGTGGCTATGCTGCCTCCATCATTCCGGGATAATACAGGATTACGGGAGTCCTTAATTACTGGAGGTTCACAACCGACAGTAGCAGCGATCGCCTTTGCCGCCCAATTCATTCTCACACTCATAGCATTTGGTTCGGGAGCGCCGGGGGGATTATTCGCTCCCAGTTTGATTTTGGGTTCTTGTTTAGGACATATCATCGGTGTAGCTGAGTTATATATCACTGGAGTTGGTTCTCCGACTACTTACGCCCTAGCGGGGATGGGGGGATTTTTTAGTGCCGTTTCCAAAGTGCCAATCACAGCAATTGTGATTGTGTTTGAAATGACTACAGATTTCAATCTGGTACTACCTTTAATGATTGTTTCTGTAGCAGCTTATCTGGTTGCGGATAAGGTAGTCCCTGGTTCGCTTTATGAGAAACTTTTGGAGTTAAAAGGTATTACTCTGACCAAACAAGTTCCAATGGAGGGAGCATTAACCAAGTTAACTGCAAAAGATGTGATGCAAGAACGAGTGGAAACTCTGGATGCAGAGATGAGCTTAGAAGAAGCAATGCAGTCCTTTGCTCGTTCCCATCATCGCGGTTTTCCTGTGGTAGAAGATAGCAAGTTAGTAGGGATTGTGACGCAATCAGATTTGCTGAAAATTCGCGAGAGTGCAAAGCACACGCTCCGCGATCGCAATTTAGCCGATATTTTCTTAAAAGAAATTATGACACCTGTCCCGATGACGGTAACACCAACTCACACTCTGGGCAATGTGTTGTATTTACTCGATCGCTATCAAATCAGTCGCTTACCAGTGGTGAATGGACGGAAACTGATCGGGATTATTACCCGTGCAGATATTATTCGGGCGGAAGCAGATCATCTCAATTGTGGAAATGGAACTCCTAAGCTACAACCAGAACCTTCATATATAGTTTACCAAACGCGATCGCCTAGCATCGGTAGCGGTAGATTATTAGTACCAGTAGCTAATCCCGATACCGCAGGTATTTTATTACAAATGGCAGCAGCTATTGCCCGCGATCGTCATTATGAAATAGATTGCGTGCAAGTTATGCTCATACCCCGCCACAGTTCCCCATCAGAAACACAGGTAAGAACGGCAAAAAGTCGCCGCTTGTTAAGACAGGCAGAAGTCTTAGCAAAAAAGTGGAAAATTCCCTTGCACACGCAGATTCGAGTTACCCACGATGTAGCCCAGGCAATTTTAGAGACAATCAACGAACAACACATCGACCTAATTTTAATGGGATGGAAAGGTAACACATCTACCCCTGGTCGGATTTTTGGCAGCGTTGTAGACAACATAATTCGCCAAGCCACCTGCGAAGTCGTGTTAGTAAAATTAGGCACTACTCCCCATTACCCGTTATCCCCAGAGGGGGCCCCACCTTCCCCACTCCCCACTCAGCACTCCTTTAACCGTTGGCTAGTTCCAATGGCTGGTGGCCCCAATTCCCCCCTAGCGATTAAGTTGTTACCTGCTTTAATTACATTGGGAAATGATCCGCAAATTCGTTTGACACAGGTGTTTAATCCATCTGAACTCAAGCCAGATATGTCAATTTCAGAACAAGCCATCCGTCAGTTGATGCGGCGGCGAAAATTATCTAGTAGTGTAGTTGCGCTCCCAGTGCAAGCTGATTCAGTAGCTGAAGGTGTGATTAACCTAGTGAAAACCGAAGGTTACGATGTTGTAGTTTTGGGAGCATCCCGCGAGGGATTATTGCAGCAGGCAATTCAAGGTAATATTCCCGAAGCGATCGCCTCTGGTGTAGAAAGTACAGTGATTTTGGTCAGGGGTGCAATTCACAAGTGAACTACTTAGGCTTACCTGCAATTAACATAAATATTACGATAGAATTACAGTTTTTACCTTTGATAAAGAACACCAATAATCAAAGTAAAAATTATTGGAATTAAGATTGGAATAGCAACTATCAGTCCCCATTTACCAAACTTAATTTCTTCACCCTCAGATTTTAGAAATGCAATCCAACCTACAACTCCCATCAAAACCCAAATAAATCCAAAGGAAAGAAATATAATAAATACTGAATCTTCCATTTTTATTTAAATTATAACTAATGACCACTAAGTAACTTTACTAAGCTTGCACGAAACTGGCTAAAATTAGAAATTTCAAGTCGCTTCTTTACAAGATGCTGCGCTATTAGTGGGGGCTTGTATCCAAAATTAATAAAAAAAGGTCAATAGTTTTTTGTTGCAAGTATTCTGGTACTGTTTTGTTGGCAAATTTTATTTTTGGGAAATCCCAATTAACAACTGAGCCAACGGTTGGAGTTATGTAAACACACAAATAAAGCCTGCATCGGCAGGCTTTACCCGTAATAATTTTTAAGACTTACGCAAAATTAGAATGCAACTTATTATTAATAGTTAGAACGGGAGCCAGGGGAACCGACCACATTAGGATCACGATAAGCTACATTATCATCAGCTTTGCGGTTCTTGCGACCCAATAAACCAAATAAACCGAGCAAGCCCAACAAACCCCAATCCCCATCTTGATAATTTCTATCGCTAGCAGCGCGGTCTGTAGTAGTATTTGTAGCAGTACCATCAGGAGCTGTTGTTGTCTGAGCAGAAGCAGGCATAACTGTGGGCAAGGTAGCCAAACTTAGAGCTAGAACAGTACTTCCTAAAATTTTGGAGACATTAAAGCGTTTCACAATCACATTCCTCAATTGAATTGCTACAACTAATAGTTAAAGCATATTAAGTTTTGACAACGCCAGCATCAATCTTTAGCTGCAAATATAAATCAGCTTAAAGTTGCATTTGCGATCGATTAAATAAGCATTTAGCTAGATATCGATGATGGGCGTACATTTCAAACTTGGGGACAATGCCCGATTTTTTACGTTGCCTGCGGGGGAATTGCACAACCAGAGAATTTCATTAAATGAATGTGCGGATTCTTACCAAAGAAGCATCTAACGAGTAACAACTGCTACGAACATCCTCTGGTACTGACAACACAGCTATGTTATGGGAAGAGATAAATCCCTCTTTGAAATCAATGCAACTTTTGACAAGTGTCCATGAATCTGCAATAGCTGTGGGTAACTGTTTGTCAAATCCATGATTTGTATAATTTTAATATTGCTCTCGTAGTTTCTTCAAAGATGCTAAAAATAAAGGGATTGCCATTTCTGAAAGCTGGCTTTCAATGGCTCTGTATCATCTTTTTTGGGCAAGGAAGCCTAACCCAATCGCCGTCAATAATCCAAAGCTCAAAAGGGCATTTTCGCACAACGGTTGATAAAGTCCTCACATGATTGACATGAAAAATATCTTCAATAACGCCTGGAATGCTAAAGCCAACAATGACCGAATACGCCCAGAACCACCAACGACCTGGGCCATTCCCACGACGGTAATAGTTACTAATCCACACCAAAATGCATCCTAACAAAGTCGCGCCATGCAGTCCGAGGCTCCGCCAGGGATTCGTGTAGGGGAGAGGAGATAAGTATATCCACCACACCCACCAGAACACCATTAATACCGCAACAGGAATCCAAATCAACCACGAAAACCACCGATTATTGTTATTCACGGTCTGTACCCCAATTTCTTTATTCTCCAATCTTGTATGTGGAGAAATGAATGTCATTTCGATGTAGTGTTAAAGCATTATATAGATTCACAACTCCAACACCAAATTTCTGAATTTTTTCATAACCCCGCCCCACAACTTGATCAATACCCAAACAAAAACCACCCTTTATCGGGTAGATGTTGGGTCAATACGGTTCGGATAAGCATTTTTTACTTTCTTTGTTGTCTGGGTAAGGGGTAAAGAGGAAAGGATGTATTCAAAACCTTTCTCCTTTCCCCTTTAACCGAACCGTATTGGGTGTTAGGTAATTTCGTTTCATTGATTGAAATCAAAGCAAAACGATGTCTACGAAGCGCTGCGACTACTTTTAAATTTATTGAGAATAATCTCTTGTTTTTGACATGATGCGACCGCCCTAATTTATTGCTGAATAATCTCTTGTTTTTGACATGATGCGACCGCCCTAATTTATTGCTGAATAAAATTATCCGCTTTCAGATGATATTGGAGTTTAATCCAGTTAGAATTATCAGCTTTAATATATTTATGTCAAATAAAAATGTAGAAAAATTTTATTCATGTGTAAGAAACTTTGTAGCAATTATTTACTAAAATGAGATTAGTGAGCCTATCATGATACTCATTTTCCATTAGAGTAGGGCAATGCACAAAGAAAAAATGAGCATTAAAAGCTCGTGTCGGCAAGATTATAGATATAAGGACAGTAACAATGGAAACATTAAGAAATTATCAGTTGATACTGGAAACGGGTAAAACTACGACAGAAAAAGCTTTAGAATTGTTTGACACCCTTGAACCCGTAAATTTAGGCTTTATGTTTGGTCGTTGGCAAGGATCTGGACTGCATACAAATCATCCAATGGATGGTTTATTGGAAATTTCCAATTGGTATGGGAAGGAATTTATAGATTCTGAAAATGTTCATCCTTTATTATTTTTAGATGGTCAGGGAAAAATTTTTCAGGTTGCGCCTAACCCCACTTTAATGAACTGGGTTTTAAAATTGCCGATCCCTAAAAATAATTCTATCAAACCATTGCTGATCTCAATTAATTCTTTACTTAAAACAGAGAAAAGTCAAGCCAGACTGCGGATGATGGAGTATAGAGAAAAAGTGACTGCTACAATGATTTATGATTATTTGCCAATCAATGATTCTTTTAGAAAAGTAGATGAAAATACTGTGTTAGGAATTATGGATTATAAAAACATATCCCAACCTTTCTTTTTTATTCTCAAACGATGCCTTTAGCCTTTTAAATCACCTCTATTTCCCTAAATTAATCGCTGAAGCAGAGCGATTAATTGTCGTCCATTTGCACCCTCCTGGAGTAATCATTCTACATTTTAGTCTCTAACAATCTACAATCTTTTTTCCACTCCAAGGCTAGCAAACTGAAAAGTAATTGATCATGCAGAATACCATCAAGTAATTGATGCTGTCGAAGGCATCCATCTTGTTTGAAGCCCAAAGATTTTAGTAGAGCAATCGAGGCTTGATTAAATGCCCCGGTATCTGCCATTACCTTATTTAACCCAACTACCTTGAATAAATAATTGATCAAAAGGCATAACGCCTCTTTGGTGTAGCCAAGTCGTCGATAGTTAGCTCCAGTGAAGTAACCAATTGCTACAGTTCGATTTTTGGGATTAATATTATATATGCGAATTTGTACTAAAAGTTGACCGTCTGTGATTCGCCTAATTGCGAATATAGAGGGTCTTTTCTGCCTAAATTGTTGTTGTTGCTCTTCTAAAGAAATATATTCGATAGCTTTAGACGTTAAGTATGAAATGTCAATCTGACTTTTCCAAGAGTGTAGCAATTCCAAATCTTCTTCTTGGAGTAGATTTAAACGTATATGAAAGCCATCTGGAATTTGCCATTTGCAATACTCGAGGCTTTCTGAAGAAACCATAACTATTAATCCTTATCGAGACTTAAGTAAGTGGGTGCTAAAATTTTCCGCTATGTAACAGAATTTTAACCAGAGTTTTTAGAATTAAATTTTACACGTCGTGTACTGTAATTGCTTTTTTCCCCTCTAGCTTGAACGCCATTGATTACA
>NZ_JADEXU010000024.1 GCF_015206895.1 Nostoc sp. LEGE 12450
CTCCTAACTCAGCACGGGCTAAACCTTAGCTATCCGCTAACAGCACTCGGAACTCAGCACTAAAAACGGAGCGTCTTGGCTAAGAAAGCATTAAAATACATTAAGTAAATTGCTCTTTTAACTTTGGTTGCTGCTAAGGCAAAGATAGTATATGACTGACGTTCCCGCAGTTCGCATTCGCAATTTTTGTATTATTGCTCACATCGACCACGGGAAATCAACCCTCGCCGATCGCTTGCTACAAGCAACTGGCACTGTTGAAGACCGAAAGATGAAGGAACAGTTTCTCGACAACATGGATCTGGAACGGGAGCGCGGCATTACGATTAAGCTGCAAGCTGCCCGGATGAACTACACAGCGAAGGATGGTCAGCAGTATGTGCTGAACTTAATTGATACTCCTGGACATGTAGATTTCTCTTATGAAGTCTCCCGCTCTCTTGTTGCTTGTGAAGGAGCGCTATTGGTAGTAGATGCTTCCCAAGGTGTGGAGGCGCAAACTTTGGCAAATGTCTATTTAGCCTTAGAGAATAACCTGGAAATTATTCCGGTTTTGAATAAAATTGATTTGCCTGGGGCAGAACCAGAACGGGTAATTGGCGAAATTGAAGAAATTATCGGTCTAGATTGCAGTGGTGCGATTCTGGCCTCTGCTAAAGAAGGACTTGGTATTGATGAGATTTTAGAAGCAGTTGTCGAGCGGATACCGCCACCGCCCAATACCATAAATGAACGCTTACGAGCGTTAATATTTGATAGCTATTACGACAGTTACCGAGGAGTAATTGTGTATTTCCGGGTAATGGATGGCACTGTCAGAAAAGGCGATCGCATTCATTTAATGGCATCCGGTAAAGAATTTGAAATTGATGAGTTAGGTGTGCTTTCTCCCACTCAAAAGCAAGTTGAAGAACTCCACGCTGGCGAAGTAGGCTATTTGGGAGCGGCAATTAGAGCAGTAGCTGATGCACGGGTGGGTGACACAATTACCCTTAGTAAGGCAAAAGCTGAGTCACCCTTACCAGGTTATGCAGAAGCGAACCCAATGGTTTATTGTGGGATGTTCCCCATTGATGCTGACCAATTTGAAGACTTGCGGGAAGCATTAGAAAAGCTAGAACTCAACGACGCAGCCCTGCATTACGAACCAGAAACTTCGAGCGCGATGGGGTTTGGCTTCCGTTGCGGGTTTTTAGGCTTGCTGCACATGGAAATCGTCCAGGAACGCCTAGAGCGGGAGTATAATCTCGATTTAATCATTACAGCCCCCTCGGTGGTTTATAAGGTGATTACTCTCAAAGGAGAGGAACTGTACATCGATAATCCTAGCCGTTTGCCTTCTCCCAACGATCGCCAAAGAATTGAAGAACCATACGTCCAAGTAGAGATGATTACGCCGGAAACTTATGTCGGCAGTTTGATGGAGTTGTCACAAAATCGCCGGGGCATCTTCAAAGATATGAAATATCTCGCCCAAGGACGAACCACCCTTACTTATGAGCTACCCTTGGCGGAAGTTGTAACTGATTTTTTCGATCAGATGAAATCGCGATCGCGCGGTTATGCTAGTATGGAATATCACCTCATAGGCTACCGTGAGAACCCTCTGGTAAAGCTGGATATCATGATTAACGGCGATCCTGTGGATTCCTTGGCGATGATTGTGCATCGAGACAAAGCTTACAACGTTGGGCGGGCAATGGCAGAAAAACTCAAAGAATTAATTCCCCGCCATCAATTCAAAGTCCCAATTCAGGCATCTATTGGTAGTAAAGTTATTGCCAGCGAACACATCCCCGCTTTGCGGAAAGATGTACTAGCCAAATGCTATGGTGGTGACATCAGCCGGAAGAAGAAACTCTTACAGAAGCAAGCAAAAGGTAAAAAGCGGATGAAATCTGTAGGTACTGTAGATGTACCCCAGGAAGCTTTTATGGCAGTACTGCGCTTGGATCAAAGCTAATAGAATTCAGGAGTCAGGAGTCAGAAGTCAGAATGAATTTGAGTCCGAATGGCGGATATCGCTACGCAAAGCGAGTCCGCATACTCCTGCAAAGTAGCAAGCTAGCAAAAGCGTCTGAATCTACTATTTTCAGTCCCCCACCAAAATTTTTTATTCTGAATTCTGAATTCTGAATTCTTTTTCAACATCCGTTAATTTTAATTACAAAGGCTGTCAACAGCAGCCTCAAGCGTAAGAGTTTCAGCCTGCTGCTGGTAGAGCTTTCAGAAAGCCAGAGACTAACTCGCCATTGGCTCAAAGATCCTTGAGCGTGCCTCTAATGCAGGATTTCTAACAGCAAAATATATTTATTGTAGAAATTCAAAACATCATGAGTAGCAAGCAGGCCCAAGAAGAACTCTCTGAGGCAGAGCAAAATTACCGCACTCTGGTAGAACAAATTCCGGGCGTTGTTTATATTTTACCGATTAATAGCACTGCTCAAGAAGCTTATATTAGTCCGCAACTGCAACAATTGTTAGGCATTGCTCCCGAAGATTGGCATCACGGTTTTTTTAATAGTTGGTTAAATTACACTCATCCAGACGATCACGATCGCTATTGGCAAGCTGTAAACACGACAATCGCCACCGGAGAGCCTTTGAGGGTCGAGTATCGAATGATGAGGCGCGATGGTGGAACAATTTGGGTGCGGGATCAAGCTAATCTTGTTCTCTGTGCGGATGGAGAAACTCAGGTACTTCAGGGTTTAGTGTTTGATATTAGCGAACGCAAACAAGCAGAAGCCGCATTGCAAGAGAGTGAAACGCGTTATCGTGCCATCCTCGAAGATCAAACGGAACTGATTGCTAGAGGCTCACCAGATGGTATTGTTACTTTTGTTAATGAAGCTTTCTGTCGATTTTTTGGACTGAAGCGAGAAGAAATTATTGCCCAACACTACGAACCTGTTGTGTTTGAGGAAGACCGGGAACGGGTGTTTAGTCTGGTAAATTCCATTAGTTCCGAAAATCCCGTGATTGCCATTGAAAATCGGGTCATAGCAAGCCTTGGCGTGCGGTGGACGCAGTGGATTATTCGAGGCATATTTGATGACCAGGGTACTCTTGTAGAACTTCAATCTGTTGGACGAGATATTACTGACCGCAAACAGGTAGAAGAAGCATTAAGTGAAAATGAGCAAAAATTCCGGGCGATTTTCAATCAAACCAATCAGTTTATCGGATTACTTCAGCCCAATGGAATTGTATTAGAGGCTAACCAAACAGCGCTTGACTTTGCTGGGATTACTCGAGAAGAAGTAGTCGGTAAGCCATTTTGGGAAGCAAAATGGTGGACAATTTCTTCAGAGACACAAGCACAATTAAAAACTGCGATCGCTGCTGCTGCTAATGGTGAATCTATCCACTATGAAGTTAACGTTTTAGGTCGAGACGATGGAGCGATCGCGATTGATTTTTCACTACGTCCCATACTCGATGAAACAGGGTGTGTAACATTACTTATTTCTGAGGGACGAGATATTAGTGAATATCAAGCCGCGCTGCGCGAACGTCAAAAAGCTGAAGAGGCATTGCGCTCAAGTCAAGACTTTCTCCAAAAGGTTGCTAATACCGTACCGCATATTTTGTATTTATTTGACCTCTTAAAAGGGACAAGCATTTATCTTAATCAAAAAAGTCTTAGCATTTTAGGCTACTCTCCAGAGGAATTTTGTAACGCAGATCCGCAGTGGTTCCTAAATTGCTTTCATCCAGACGACCAGCACCTCTGCTATGACATACCAAGTCGCTTCGTCAACCTTAGCGACAATGAAGTTCTTTCCACCGAATACCGATTCCGACACAAAAATGGGGAGTGGCTTTGGCTGAATACACGAGAAGTCGTATTTGCCAGAGATGCCAGCGGCACTCCAATACAGATTCTTGGCTCGGTAGAAGACATTAGCACTCGCAAACAAGCTGAAGGATTGCTGCGACAACAGGCAGAGGGGGAACGGCTAATTACTGAAGTAACTCAACAGATTCGGCAATCACTGAATTTGGAGGAGGTTCTGAATACAACAGTCAACAGTATTCGAGAGTGTTTGGGTTCAGATTCCGTAGCAATCTACCAGTTGGAATCTGACGGAAATGGCTATTTTGCGGCAGAATCGCTGAGTGATGACTACCCGCAGAGATTAGAGCAGACACTGCATCCATTTTCGAGAACACGAGATTTTAGCTACTATTACCAGGGATTACCTACAGTCCTGCATAATATTCAGGAGTCTGATTTTTCAGCCGATGTTTTTGAGTTATTACAACTCTATCAAATCAAGGCTGCGATGGTAGTACCGATTTTGAATGGGGATCATCTGTGGGGTTTACTCATTGCTCATCAGTGTAGCGCACCTCGTTCCTGGCAAGTATTTGAAGTTAATTTGTTGCAGCAGTTAGCCAGTCAGGTAGCGATCGCTATTCATCAATCAGTACTCTACCAGCAAGTACAAGCTGCCAATGAAGAACTGCAAAGATTGGCCACTTTAGATGGCTTGACTCAAATAGCCAATCGTCGCCGATTCGATCAATATCTTGAGAATGAGTGGCATCGACTCAAACGCGAGCAAATGCCGTTGTCTTTAATATTGTTCGATGTCGATTTTTTTAAACGCTATAACGATACTTATGGGCATTTAGCAGGAGATGATTGTCTGCGGCAATTAGGGAGTGCGCTTAAAAGTGTTATTAAGCGTCCAGCCGATTTAGTAGCCCGTTACGGCGGCGAAGAATTTGCTGTGATTCTGCCTAATACAGAGATTGAAGGAGCAATCTCTTTAGCTCAAACTATTCGACAAGCAGTCTATGACTTGATTATTCCCCATGCTCAATCTAGTGTGTGCGATCGCGTTACGGTCAGTCTGGGTGTTGCTAGCATTGTGCCAAATTCCGAAACTTCACCGCAAGACTTGATTAATGCTGCGGACAAATCACTCTATATAGCCAAACAGCAAGGACGCGATCGAGTTCATACTGTTTGCGTCGTTACGCCTTCTTAAAGGCTGAGTTACAAAACGAGTACTCAATTGTCTTAAATTAAGAATTTGTATTATACCTTGCTTCTTATCGATAGCATACAGTTGATAACCTTTGATAAGCTTTAACAAAATAACTGTTAAAAAATCTAAAAATCTAGTAAAAGTACTCACTACATTCGCCAGACTTGTATTTTTAGGTAAATGTAGTTGTTTAGATATTTGTAAAGTGTCGGGGAGTCTAGCAGATGAAGATATTGGTATTGAGTTGGGAGTTTCCACCAAGGATTGTTGGGGGAATTGCGAGGCATGTAGCGGAGTTGTACCCGGAACTGGTAAAGCTAGGACATGAAGTCCACCTGATTACGGCGGAGTTTGGTCAGGCATCGATGTATGAGGTGGTTGAAGGAGTAAAGGTACATCGGGTGCCAGTGGCACATAGTAACGACTTTTTCCACTGGGTAGTCAATCTCAACTTGAGTATGGGAGATCACGGTGGTAAGTTGATCTTGGAGGAAGGGCCCTTTGATTTAATTCATGCCCACGATTGGTTAGTTGGAGATGCTGCGATCGCTCTCAAGCATAATTTTAAAATACCACTAATTGCCACAATTCATGCTACAGAATACGGACGCTATAACGGTATTCACACAGAGATCCAAGGCTATATAAATGGCAAAGAAACCTTGCTGGCTTATAATGCTTGGCGGATTATCGTTTGTAGCGACTATATGCGCCAAGAGGTAGAACGAGCATTACACAGCCCTTGGGACAAAATCGATGTTATCTATAACGGTATCAGAGCCGAAAAGAAACAGCATCACGTAGATTTTCATGCGCTAGATTTTCGCCGCCAATTTGCTACAGACAATGAGAAAATCGTTTACTACCTCGGTCGCATGACCTACGAAAAAGGTGTACCTATATTACTTAATGCTGCACCAAAAATCCTTTCGGAAATGGGAGGTAACGTTAAATTTGTCATCGTTGGTGGCGGCAATACTGACCATCTCAAGCGCCAAACCTGGGATTTGGGAATTTGGCATCATTGCTATTTTACAGGTTTTCTCTCTGATGATTACTTAGATAAATTCCAGACTGTTGCTGACTGTGCCGTTTTTCCTAGCCTTTACGAACCATTTGGAATTGTAGCTTTAGAAAGCTTTGCTTCTCGCGTGCCTGTAGTGGTTTCTGATACAGGTGGTTTTCCCGAAGTGGTGCAACATACCAAAACAGGTATTGTTACTTGGGTGAACAATTCCGACTCTTTAGCTTGGGGAATTTTGGAAGTGTTGAAAAATCCAGGTTATCGACAATGGCTGGTGGATAACGCTTATGAGGATTTAGAGCGGCGCTTTAGCTGGCCGAAATTAGCTAGGCAAACTCAAGAAGTATATCAGCGAGTTGTGCAAGAGCGATCGCAAATTTCCTGGTAAGAGACTTTTCACAGAGGCGATTTCTTGAAGAAGTAAGGCTTACGCCCAATAGAGCCCCAAACCCTTTGTAAAGGGGAGGGAAGCAGATTTTTCATTTGCTTTTATTACTGCTCACGTCGCTTATATCTCAGTACTGAAGTGACTGAGCTTTACCCTTACTGAAAACCTTGTAACAATCAACACAATTACCTTTTGTGGCTAACTAATCGTGCTTTGAAGCGTCAGGCATAATTGCCTCCTGAAGATTTACGCCACTGAGGTTAGCTCCCCTCATGTCGGCTCCTCTTAGGTTGGCTCCTCTGAGATTTGCCCCTGCCAAATTTGCGCCTCTCAGGTTAGTCCAACTCAAGTCAGCTTGACTCAAGTCAGCTTGACTTAAGTTAGCCCGCAACAGGTAAGCACCACTGAAGCGAGCCTTATTCAAATTAGCTTTGTATAAGTCAGTTTTATAAAGATAAGCCCCCAATACTTCCGCTTCGTACAAGCTTGCTTCGCTGAGGTCAGCCTCAATCAAGTTAGCTTCAATCAGGTTGGCAAAAGATAGATTCGCCCGTATTAGCTTCGCTGCACCTAAATCAGCATCTCTCAAGTTAGCGCCTTTTAGGTCAGTTCCAATTAGATTAGCATGAGCGATCGCAGCGCCTCTCAGATTCGCCTCACTCAAGTCGGCTCCAATCAAATTAGCCTGGCTCAAATCTGCCTGCGTAAGTATAGCACCACTCAAGTTAGCAACACTCAAGCTAGCATCACTCAAGTTAGCTTCAATGAGGAACGCTTTGCTGAGGTTGGCACTACTGAGGTCAGAACCACTGAGGTTTGCTCGCACCAATAAAGCATTACCTAAATCTACCTTTCTCAAATTTACCCCCTGGAGGTTTGCGCCTCTAAGGTTATGCCCTTGCAGATTTGCAGCGCTGAGGTCTGGTTCAATCTGAGGATTTTTCTTTCTCCATTCAATCCATGTCACTGCACCTGCTTTCAGTAAAGCTAGATGCTCTCGATTTGCCATTTTCTCTCCTTTACTCCTGACGACCACCTAGAGGATTTGCTCGGCCAGCTACACTTTCAATGGCCGTTAAAGCTCCCGCCGCACCTGCTAGAATATCCTGTTCTTGCCCACCTAAGTAAAGTCGTCCAAAGCTACCTACAGCTTGAACTTCAAGAATGTTAATCCTCGCCGCTTTCTCCGCTTCATTGGCAGCCAGTGCGGCGTAAGCAGCAGGTTCCACTTCTAATACATATAGTGTTTGTCCTGCTAGTAGTAGCTGTCCCCGGCGCGTGCGATTAATCAGTTGTGTTTGATAAGCATCGATGTTGCGGATAATCTGACTAGAAATAACACGCGGTTTCAGACATTCCTCTCTTTTGACTCCTAGTGCCGCCAAAATTGCTTGACCAGCAGCTCGCGTTTCACCTTGGGAGCTAGAATGAACTTCCAATAGTCCGTATAGTCGTTCAACTACCTGTACTCCCGGACGGACAGAGGCAGATTTCAGGGCTATATCTGTAATCTTATTAATTTCGATACCAGGAGAGATTTCAATCCACAGTGATGTATCCCCTGGTAATGGTAAGAAGCCTTGGGCTACTGTTCCCATATATGCTGCATGTTGAGGTTGCAGGTTGTCGAGAAATACGAAACTGCGTAGTTCTATTCCCAAGATTTTGCTCTCCAGTCATAAGGGTAAAAGTTATCTATTGCAAGATATGAGTGCCTAACTTGGGGCATTTTTGCCATAAGTGAAGGATGGAAAAACATAAAATATAAAAATTTTGCTGTCGATAAATTTTACACCTGAGAAGTCTTCTGGCAGTAAAAACCGCCTTGATAATTGTACAAGCTTTATTACGCACAAATCGCTGCCTGCAATGCCTAAATCGGGCAATGCTTGTTTTGATTAACCGATCGAGTTAATGTGACAAAAAAAGTCTTTAGCTAAACTGAAGCGGGGAAAGTTGAGTGAACTTTCCCCGCTATCTTCAAAATGCTGCCAAAACCGCAGACAATTAAATTGACAATGCTACTACTAGTCTGTTAGGCGAAGTTTGAAGGGTAAAAGGAACGAACCATAGAGGCAAGGCAGCGCGGTCTTCTCCCAAAGGGAGAGGCTAGCGCCAAGGGGGTTTCCCGCATGAGCGACTGCCGCACAGAGAACACAGAGTTAGAGAAAAAAAGAGATGTTTAAGAAGTGTATAACCAAGCATTGTTGGCTTGACAGACTATTAAATTTGTTTTTCTGCATTTAATAGAAAAACAAATCTATTAGTTTAAGGACTTCCAAAAAATAAATTATCCCAAATTACTTGTATGTACGCACAGTTGTGCTATCCGGAGATGGGATGTTTTTTTACTCTAAGTGCCTTATTCTGCCTCTGTCAGCATCCATCCGGAGTAAGCATCTTCGACAAATCTGCTTTGACGACGAGTTCCTTTATGCTTGCTCACTCTGACTTTGAGGGTGGTTATGTACACTCCATCTATTACCTGATGTCCATAACCGAAAACTTGACCAATTTGCCCTGTTCTTTGATGCAAAGCATAATCCCCGATATTCAACATAATTCTGACTCCCTAATTAACTAGGTTGGGTAGTTTGTGTTTGGCTGTTTGTGCGCGGCAAAATCGCTCTGATGATATTAGTTCCGCGCACAAATCTGTAAAAATTAAGCTGCAATCCGGGGTCGAGTATTGGATGCAGTTTGAGCCAACAAACGAGTGTAAAGTTGAGTCAGTCGGAATCCGACACTGTACCAACTAAAGGCAATTTCTGTCCGTTGTCGAGCCGCTTCACCTAATTGGTCTCGCCAAGTTGGGTTAATAAGAATACGGTCTATAGCAGCGGCAAAAGCTACTTCATCTTTAGGAGGCGCAAGTAACCCTGTGACTTCTGGTACAACAGTAAACTGCAACCCACCAACATCACTAGCTACGACTGGTGTCTGACTAGCCATTGCCTCAATAGCAACTAAACCAAAAGGTTCATAGTGGCTGGGGACTACGCAGACATCAGCGGCGGCGTAGTAGAAGGGGAGAACAGTTTCATCTAGGCGACCAGCAAAGGTTGTACAATTTTCTAATCCGAGTTCAGTCACGATGCTAGCAATGCGATCGCGTTCTATTCCATCACTCTGACCGGGACGGCTACCACCGCCAATTACTAGCTGGAGGTTAGCTTCACCCCTTAAACTAGACTTGGCAACGGCTCTTACCAAGGTTTCAATTCCTTTGCGGCGGTCAAAACGACCAACATAGAGAACCATTTTGGCATCTGGGGCAATTCCCAACTTTTCTCGCGCCGCAGTTCGCTGAATTCCCCCAAATTTGTCAGTATCAGTGCCACAGGGAATCATTTCAATGTTCCCTTTGCTAGAAACGAGTACCCGCATGTGTTTCTGTTCTTGTGGACTGGTTGCAACTACACAGTCTATAGTTTCCAAGCAGGCTTTTTCTACAGCTAATCGTTTGGCTGCAATTACGGGAACATCACCAATACTTCTGTATTTAACGGCTCCTAAAGAGTGGTAAGTATGTACCTGAATCAGGGGTTGCTGTTTTTTCAATTCCATACCCACCCAAGATGATAACCAGTAGTTGGTATGAATTAAGGAGTAATGAAACCCTTGGCGCTGCTGAAATTTCTGGAATTCTTCGATGAATTCAGGTAAATGGTCGAACAAGTTATCTCGCCCGATAAATTCGGCTGGGCCAGCTTTTAACCGAATAGTACGACAGTTTGGGCTATGTTGAGCGATCGCAGCTTGTTCAGGATTACTACGACGAGTGAACATATCCACTTGCCAACCTTGCTGGGCTAAGGCATAACCTACTTGACGCACATAAACATTTTGACCTCCAGCCTCTTCTTGACCAATTTCAACCGCCGGGTCGCCATCAATAGAAATTAGGGCAATGCGATGTTTCTTATTCTGGAACATAGCTGATTTTCACCTCAAGGCAAATAATCCTGCCTCAAACGCCAGAAATCAAGATATTATTATCCTCTCTCAAGGCCGAGGGCAGGTACAACGAACCGCAAAGTTACCAGCCAAAGGACACTGACGAGAACAAGGCATTACTTATTAAGAATGCTGCTCGTTCAGTCTCTTCTCAATGCCGACGAAGTTAGCTGACGGGCTAGGACTGAGAGATGTCCTTCTTAAGAAAGTTATGAGTTATGAGTTTAGTAACTTTTAACTCCTCACTATTAACTATTAACTTTCTTCAAAATACGCCCCAGATTTGGTTCCTCCGCTCCGGTTTACCCTTTACAAATGTTTGTTGGGAATTTAGTGGATTAGGCAGACTGATTTATTTTTCTTAAAAGTTTTATAACCTTTAGTCATCAACTATGTCAAGAGTATGAACAAAAAAATGGTGATGCTAATCACTTCAAAGCGCGTTGTAACTAGCTTTGAAGAATCAGACTGTAAGGGAAAGTTGGAGTTGTTGAGAAGCTCTCAAGAAGAAACTTACTGATGTTGATTGCTACATTTTCTTTAGTTTCTGAGAATGAAATAATCTTGAAAGTTTCAAAGAGTTAAATATACCAATGGCGTACTATTTTGCTAAACCAAGTGTCCGACCAGGAAAACCAGCAACGTCAAAATATCGAGTTGAGCCAACAATTTGATACTTCAAGATCGTTTTTAATCCATTAGTACTTGGTTGGGATGTCAAAGTATTAGATTTAAAAGAAACTTTTTTAACTCCTTTGACCAAAGATTTATGTAAAACACGACCTATAAGTTTTCCTTGATGGGGAATATTCAAATTTAAAGTCTTAGCCAAGGTAATAGCCACATCAGCATTACTTACTGGTACTCGGTTTACAAAAGCTTTCTTAAAGTCAGAACCGATCGCAGCCATATAATTGTAAGTATCAGCACGGCTAAAAGAGCCATGCATTCCCTGTCCTTGCTGCAAAGAAGAGTCTGCAACTTCCACACCGCAAGCAGTTGGGTCGCCACAACCAGTATCAAATGTCCGAAAGTTTACTACGATTGCTGGGCTAGGAAGATGAGATTTACCATCAAGCCCGATCGCACTTAAGGGTAAAGTACCTGGAATGGAGCCTAATTTATCATTTACAAATAAACCACTAACATAATCTTCTTTTAAGAGGATATTTACAACTTGTTTAGCAATTGCTTTGTTATTTGCACTATTAGGTAAATAAATCAAATCTGAACCACCATTAGCAGCCACTAATACATCAGGTTTATTTGCTTCTTTAGCAATCAAACCGTTTTTAGAAAACTTACCTTGAGTTGGATCAACCGCAGTATTTTGCTTATCTGGATCGAACAAAGACAATCCTAAACCATGAGCAATATCAATAGCTAGAAAACCAGGTGGCAAAAATCCTTTCATCACATCTGGATAATCAAGCGTTCTTGAATAGCTGGTTTTACTCTCCTTGCTGATGGTAGAAAAACCGTGATCGGCCGTCACAAAAATATTTGTAGAAGCTTCTAAATTTAGCTGTTTGAGGACAGCGCGGATTTGGGCAAGATTTTGATCGACATTTTGACGAGCTGCAAGTGAAGTGGGGCCTGAATTTGGTAATCTAAATATTTATACTCAGGGTGAATATGCCAGCTCTTTTAATCCATATAAGTAAAGTTTATTGGTTGAGATGAGCATCCCAGTTTTGGAAAAATATCTTTTAAATAATCCGAAAAGCAGCAACTTCAGTTTGGAGATTAAGCATACAGTTACCAAAATCAGATAGACTCATTGCTAAATCATGGTCAATACAAATTTAAAACTGAGATTTAAACCCGTTTCTCACAGTTGGGTTGCTCTGCATCCACAGCCTAAAGGAGTAATTCAATTTGTTGCAGGGGCTTTCTTTGGTACATTTGCACCCATGCTTTTTTATCGCCATCTGCTTCAATCTCTATTTGAGCAGGGATATACTATTATTCTTTTACCGTTTAATTTTACGTTTGACCATTATGTAGAAGCGGGTTTTCTCATGAGAGAGCAGTATGAAATTCTGCCAGAGCTTGTGAGGATGGCAACTGTTGAAGGATATGATTATGAAGCCTATCTAGATGATAAAAACTTTTCTTGGATTGGACATAGCCTTGGCTGTAAATATATCTCCTTGTTAGAAGGATTTACTGCTTTACCTCCAGAGCTTCAAGAAAGGGAAAAGTTTATTCGGAATCTGCTAGCTTATACTTCAAATGAGTCACAGATAGAAACTGTTATTGCAGATATTAACATTCTGTTTGAGGAGCTTAAACGAAAAATTGCAGAAGATCAGAAACTAATTTGCACTTATGTAAATCGGGAAGTTAAAATTAATAGTGTCTTTATTAAAGGGCAAGTTTCTATTCTCTTAGCGCCTGATATTAGCGATACAGGCAGCGCAATCCGCCCTCGATTTTTAGCGAATATCATTGATAATCTTGGTTGGGGTGTGAAACCAACTCCTGAAGAAACCAAGAATTTAATCAAGGATAGTGGGCTATTTAATATCATGGGTTTAGTCTGCTTCCGGTCTGACAACATTGCTAAATTAACCTGTGAATGGTTTACTAATACTCTTAAAAAACCACCTCAAAAATTTCTGCAAACTCTTGAAGGTGGACATTTAAAACCTTTAGGTATTCAATTAGGAAAATATGTTATTAATCTTTTTGATAAACCTTTGGTTGAATCAGTTCAGAACCGAAATAAAGGCTTTGAGAATCATGTAATCCAATTACTTAATGAACTGAAAAAAGAATCAAAATAATGGGAATGGGGAATTGGGCATTGGGCATTGAAAAGAGGTAGAGGGGAAAACTAATCTCCCTGCTCCCTTGCTTCTTCCCTATTCCCCATTCCCCATTCGCCATTCCCAATTCCCCATTTTTTTATAACAATCCCAATTCTTCTGGAAAACCCAACATAATATTTAGGTTTTGGATTGCGGCTCCTGATGCGCCTTTGCCCAAGTTGTCGAGACGAGCAACTAGCAATGCTTCTTTGGTGGTGTCATTGGCGAATACAAAAACCTGAACAATATTGGTGCCGTTCACTGCGATCGCATCCAAAAATGTTCCGTCTCGCAGCAGAGTAGAATCTTGGTATGGAGCAACCTGCACAAATTTTTCACCTTGGTAGTAATCAGCGATCGCTTCATAGATTACCTCACCTGATGGTGGATTATCCAAAGTTCCTAACGGCAAAGGCACTTGAACTAGCATCCCTTGCTCAAAATCCCCTACTGAAGGTACAAATAGTGGCGGCGATGCTAACCCTGAATAATAATGCATTTCCTTGACATGCTTATGTCCAAACTGCAAACCGTAGATTCCATAAGGATATAGTGACTCGCCCCCGGCTTGCTGTTCATGGAAGGTATGGTATTGTTTGATAAGATTCTTTCCGCCACCTGAGTAACCTGATACTGCATTCACGGTGATGGGAAAATTATTTTTTAAAAGTCCCTTAGCAATCAACGGACGGATACAGGCTAAAAATCCTGTGGGATAACAACCTGGATTGCTGACAAACTGAGCGCTGGCGATTTTCTCTCGCTGTCCTGGATTGAGTTCAGGGAACCCATATATCCAGCCATTAGCTGTCCGATGGGCACTACTAGCATCAAGGATTTTAACCGTAGTACTACTTACTAAGCTAACAGCTTCGCGGGCTGCATCATCAGGTAGGCAGAGAATAATAACATCAACGGCATTGATTAGTTTAGCTCGCTCATTTGCATCTTTACGTTTAGATGCCTCAATGCTAACTAACTCGATATCATCCCGTTGATTAAGACGTGAATAAATTTGTAAGCCTGTGGTTCCTGATTCGCCATCAATGAAAATCTTAGGTTTAGTAATCATGCGGGGAGTATCCTTAGATGTCAGTAGTATTTTAAAACAGCTATCAGTTATCAAAGTTTAAGATGGGAATTTACACCCCAAATCAAACTTACCACGCAATAGTTCTGGGGAACTCTGACTCGCAACTGTTTACTCTGCACTTTCTGAAGGATCTTCAAAAAGGCTTTAAGTGTCTCTTCTCCTATGCAGAAAACGGATGGTTTCAATCCTTTAATTTATAAAGTGGTAAAAAATTAGATAATTACCGACTGAAAAACTCCGCAGACTTGGCATTAAGAAGTCACGCTTTCTTCCCATACTTGGGCTTTACACCAGTATTTTATCGCTTTCTATATTTTGTGATCGCACGTATGAGTACCACCTCAACTTGGCGGATTCTTCATCTTCAGCAGGAATAATTCCCAAAAGCCTTGTTTATGCAAGGCTTTCAGCTTACCAAGCGTGCCATTCAACCCTTGGATGATCTGTTTCCAAGTTCTACTTTGCCCTCATCCTACTGCTAAATACACCTGCACAATACCTGACTTATTCTCCCTATCTCTCAGTACAATCGCGGTTTACAGTATTTGTTCCAAATTGTTGGAGTGTAAATTGCTAAAAACCTTGCAGATTCCTAATTTGAGATTTTTTACAAAAATATTTTCCAATTGATGATTTAAGTGCGGCATCTGGGAACAATCTATGGAACTCAGATTTTTGTTCGGTACTTAGCACTTACTAAGCGCTTAAGAAAAGAACATAAACCTGTTTAAAATGCTGTCCCAGTTTACCAAAATCACCCGTGAGTAAAAAACTAGAAACTTTAAAAGTATTTATCCTATTTTAGAGAAAAAATACCCGAAAGAATCTAACTAAAAATAGTAATAAATAACACAGATATTTATCGCTCTTTCAACTGAGAAATAGATTTCTCATAGCTTTATTTTCCCAATTTTTAACACTCTAAATGCGGATTTTTCAAGCCGGATTTTGGTATGGAATAAAAACTTACCTACACTTGCAGTATCTATAAAAATGTCTAACTCTAAAATTCAAAAAGACCTTCGTCATAACTTGACCGTCAATGTTGTTGAAAGTGCATTTTTTGGTTTAGGAGCTGGTTTTGCCTCCTATATCACGATTATCCCTCTATTTGTTAGTGGTTTTACCAATTCTGCATTGCTCATCGGTCTGATCCCAGCTATTCCGCGTTTAGGTTGGCAACTACCTCAGCTATTAACAGCTGATAGAATAGCTCGATTACAGTATTACAAACCAACTGTAATGTGGTTGACAATTCACCAGAAACTTCCTTTTTTAGGATTAGCACTGGTTGCTTTGTTAGAGCTAAAACTCAATCACCAAACTATCTTATATTTGACATTCGCCGTCCTCATTTGGCAGGGACTAGGTAGCGGATTTAGCGCTCCTGCTTGGCAAAGTATGGTTGCTAAAATTGTTCCATCGGGAAGGCTTGGCATTTTTTACGGTGCTTTAGCTGCGGCTGCTAATCTGATGAGTATCATTGGTGCTTTGAGTGCTGGTTTACTGCTCAAGCAAATTGCCCAGCCATTTAACTTTGTTCTCTGTTTTTTGTGTGCCAGCGTTGCGATGGCTCTATCTTGGTTTTTTATGTCTAGGACGCGAGAGCCAGTAAACAACTCATTATCGACCATTGAAACTAGACGTGAATTTTGGGACAGTCTTAATGTGATTCTCCGGTGCGATAAGAATTTCCGTTACTTTGCGATCGCACGTATGCTTTCACAATTAGCACTAATGCCACTTCCCTTCTATACACTCTATGCCGTACATCATCAAGGTATGGGAGAAGCATCTATTGGGTTAATTACTGGCGTGCTGATGGGAACGCAAACTATTGCTGGATTGGTTTTGGGTTGGGTAGGCGATCGCTGGGGTAACAAGTTGGTCTTGGAAGTTGGTTCTGTTGTTTGTGCTTTCAGCGCGGTTCTAGCTGGGCTAGCAACAAATGTAAACTGTTTTTACTTGGTATTTATAGGAGCGGGAATAGGTATGAGCGCTCTGCAAAATATTGCTGCGGTAATGACCTTAGAGTTTGGTAATCAGCGTCAACGACCAGCCTATATTGGTCTTGGTAATACCCTTGTTGCCCCTGCCACAATGCTTGCTCCCCTTTTAGGTGGATGGATAGTGGATAATATTGACTATAGAACTGCCTTCTTGGTAGCAGCTATAGGTGGATTAGTTACAGCACTAGTTTTGCACGTAGGAGTGCGCGACCCCCGTTATCTGGAACAAAATTTTAATAACCATTCAGTTGAAGTTTTGCCTGAACAGTAAGCATTTACTCCTCCCAAGCCAGAGTGCGTTTCACTGCTTTTTGCCAAGTATCAAAGGTAGATAATGGCTTATCGCTCCTGGGTTCAAACACACGCTCAATTTGCCGTTGCTGCACCAGCGCTTCATAACTCTCCCAAAATCCTATAGCTAAACCTGCTGCAAATGCTGCACCCTGAACGGTCGTATCGCGCATTATCGGCCGTTCAACTGGAATACCTAATACATCAGCCTGGAATTGCATCAAGAAATTATTTTCGCAAGCACCACCATCTACGGTTAATCGACCAACTGGAGTACTGCTAGATGAATTAATCGCCTGTACTACTTCCAAAACTTGATATGCGATCGCTTCCAACACGGCGCGTACTAGATGCTCTGGTTGGACACTGGCGGTAATGCCGAAAAAGGCTCCCCTTGCACTCATATCCCAATATGGTGTGCCCAGTCCACTAAATGCAGGCACAAAGTAGACTCCGCCATTATCTTTCACCTGATTTGCCATCGTTTCACTTTCAGCAGCAGTTTTAATCAGCTTGAGGCGATCGCGCAACCATTGAATACAGGCTCCACTGGTAAACATACTGCCTTCTAAGGCATAACCTACATCCAATGCTCCGCTTGGATTTGCTTGTGTCCATGCCACCGTAGAAATAAGTTGATGGTGCGATCGCACAATTCGATTGCCTGTGTGAGCTACCAAAAAGCTACCAGTTCCGTAAGTACATTTCATCAAACCGGGGCGATCGCAACCATGACCAAATAAAGCCGCTTGTTGATCCCCCAAGATCGCAGTAATCGGAATTTCAGCACCCAACAAAGCCGCATCAGTAACTCCAAATACTCCTAAACTAGGCTGAATCTGGGGCAAAATATGAGCCGGAATTTGAAACAGATTTAGTAAATTCTCATCCCAATCACAGGTTTTGAGATTCATCAACATTGTCCGGCTAGCGTTGCTGTGGTCAGTAGCATGGACTTTCCCACCTGTGAGATTCCACAGCACCCAGGTATCAATAGTACCTGCTAAAACATTGTTTAGGTCAACGTCTGTAAACTTATCTAATAGCCACCTAAGTTTGGTAGCAGAGAAATAGGCATCAATGATTAATCCAGTGCGATCGTAAATTTCATCAGCATAGCCTTGCTCTTTTAACTCGTGACAAAGGGGAGCAGTGCGACGATCTTGCCAAACGATCGCTCTATGGAGTGGTCTACCAGTAGTTTTGTCCCAAATCAAGCAGGTTTCACGCTGTACAGTTAGTCCCAATGCTGCGATCGTTGATGGAGCAATCTGGGCATTCTTAATGGCGGTTTCTATGACCCAACAGGTATCTTGCCAAATTTGTTGAGGGTCATGTTCTAACCAACCGGGCTGAGGATAATACTGAGTTAGTTCTTTGTATGCCTGCCCAACAATCTTACCGTCTGCGTTAAACACAAAGGCGCGGTTGCCTGTTGTACCTAAGTCTAGTGCTAAGATGTAGCCCGATGATAGAGTTGTGTTGCCAAGTGTGTGCATAGCTGCTTTAACATACTGCGTAGGCGTAGCCCAACCTAGGCATCGCGATTTTAGAAATGCGTATTAAATCACATATACATTATTTTGTGTACATTTAGTTTAGGTCATCTTTTCTCACCAGATACCCATCTGTAATTAATGGAAATCTTTCAAGATAATGTGTTTTTTGGAGTCAAAACTGATAATACCTTCTTCTTGTAATTTGCCCATCAATCGTGTAATTGTTACCCTGGTAGTACAACAGGCGCTAGCAATATCTTCGTGAGTAAAGCGAACACTTAGGCGAGTTCCCTCTGGCACAGTTTCACCCACTTCTCGTTTCAAAAGTTCCAATAGATAGTGCAAGCGCTCTTGTACTCGTCGCCTTCCAGAAATAGCTAAAAAAGATTCTGTTTGCCGTAACCTCTGATTGATTTTTGGTAAAAGCGTATGGCTCAGATTTGGAGAAGCCTCTATCTCTGCCGCGTAAATTGATACTAACTTTACATCAGATAAGGCTGTTGCTTGGTAGATATTTAAAGAAGTCAAACTAGAGCCAAAAACCATTCCTGCTGTTGCCAATCCTATCAACACTTCTTCACCCGTTTCACAGTAAGTACTGAGTTTGACTAAACCCTGAGAAACATACCAAATTACTAGTGGATTGAGGGGAATAGTTTCTCCTTTAGAATGTTTATGCACTTGACCATCGTTGAACAAGTCGTCGTCATTCTTGACTGTTCCTGATTCTAAATACTGACGGTCACTAATATTACGCACCATCCAGCGCAGAGAGATTGCCTTACCTTGCTGATTGCGGACAACTATCACTGTCAAAGCTGCATCAAAGGGCTCACCATGACGTTTTTGCAAGCGTACCAATAACTCTTTAACTCTGTCTGATTCAGATAACTGGATGAGTTCGCACCGAACCTGTTGACGTTCTCCTAGAGGAACAAAGTTCATCATTGGTTTACCCACCAAAAAATGCTTTGAAACATTGAGTAACCTCGCTGCGGTATGGTTAGCTTCTTGAATGATTCCTTCTGTATTAGTCACTAAATAGCCGTCCGGCGCAAACTCGAATAAATCTTGGTAGTGTTGGCGTTCTGCTTCTAGCCAATTTCGTGTTTCTAATAGTTCCTCATTTTGCTGATACAGTTCTTGTGCCGCTAGCTGTACTATCTTTAAAGTGTTATAAAGTTCCTTTAAAGCTTGCGGCTGTAGATCCGGTGGAATCCAAGGTAATACACTAGCAGTTTGGTATAAATCTGCTAAACGCTTGTGCAATATTTCTGTACGTTGGATAAATTTTTCTATGTTCACCTGAAATCACCGCTACTTGTTTGCAGAGGTTTAGCAAAAAAAATCTACTAGTAAGAAATTATGGAGTGTCTATTGACACTTACATACCTTGGGGGCATCCACTTTTGGCAGATCGACTTTTTTAGACCAACCATATAGTAGGGTTTTTGGCACCAAATAATTATGTTTCTTCCAAAAGTGGACGCTCCCCATACCTTCGGATGCTTTGTTACAATTAAGGCTACGGTATTTTGCTAGTTATTACGTCTACCTTTGGTGGGACAATTCGGTAAAATCAGCCAATACGATCAATAGGAGCGCCAAACTTGCTGACCTAAAATTATGCTCATTTATAACCAAACTAATAAGCCAGTAAAAATTATGACTAGCAGACAAATTGGATAAGACAGCATAACCGTAAAAACCCCGTTCCCAAACTGAATTTATCACTATTGTTTAAGCCACTTTGTCATTCCCCCAATGAATGATTTAGTGTTAATGATAATTGTTTGCAATTTTACCTAGAATAACTGATAATATTTTCCCTAACTTCCATCACAAGAATCAAGCCACTACTACCAAAGACATATAATCTAAGTTAAGTTTATTTGTGCTTATGAATACATTTGTTGGTAACAAATTTCACAACAAGATTTTCAACCTTCTGTAAAAAGTAAGGTATCAAAGTCTTTCGATCTTAAAATCAATTATGGAATTCTTTAGCACAGGCAAAGGAAAACTGAGGCCCGCCAGTCATATAAAATACCAAAAAGAATTCTAATTACTGAATTCTGTTTGGTATTTTAAAAATATGCGTATAGGAAATCACATAACAACTTAACAATTATCCGCCTCTTTAGTTAGAGGATAAATGAAGCAGTCAGCTGATGTAATTTAACAATGCGTAACAGCTAATCAACGCGCAAGTTATGAGGAGTGATGGGTGAGGTGTCAATACTATAAAATCTCGTCACTCCCTTTTATTTGCTTCAATTTACAGTGCTTTTCAAGTTATTGAACTGCACTGTCCTACTCTCAACTCCTCGTCTCAGTCGTGGTGTAAATACATAAAATCTACTGTATTAACTTAACGGATGCCATCATTATCAATAGCGCTGTAGCTATCGCTAGGGAAAAGCCCTAACCAGGGGTCAGAACTAGGAGTTAAAAATAGTTGGGCGTATACTTGCTCATTTAGGGCTTCTACACTGCTTGTTTGCTTTCCTTGCATAAACCATTGATGAATTTGGCTGTGTAGCATATATTCATTTCTGACTGTATCTAAAGCCATTGTGGTTTCAAATTTTTTCACTATTATCGGCAAATTATCTTCTTTCGTGTTGGCAGGCTGAGACTTTTTAGCTCTGATTAAAGAGATACTATTTTGATCTAGCTTGACATCGGCGGCATAAAGTTGAGCAATTTTGTTCCAAACTTCCTGGTCGGTAATTTCAGCTAAAGCATTTTGATTCCGTTCAGCATCAGACTGAAAAGCACTCAGCATTGGCGTTTCAACTCTCATCTTAGAAACTGCTAAAGAACTTGCTCTTTCTGCTGTAGGTGGCTGACTGGGGTTGCTCGGAACTTTCACCAACTTAGGGGGAGACTGGATACCCAGACGGGATAAATCTGCAACCCATTGGGCTTGGATAGAGTTTAAACGATCGCTGTGGTATTTTCTTAAAAAAGCCTCGCGATCGCTTTTTGCAAGTTTGCTATAATTTTTTACCGCTACTTCTGCCTGCTGTAACTGAAGTAAAAATGCTTTGGGACTATATAATCCTGGAATTGCGTCGATTGGACGACCCGATGCATCTAATATATAGTGAATGCTATTGCCTGTAATTGTCCGCTCCAACTTGCGTCCATCGCCAAAATCAATAGTTACTTTGGGTACAGGGCGCACCGATTGCCAGTGCAAAATAAAGTGGTCTTTAAGCAGCTTAGAAATTTCACTATTCGGATACAGCGCTACCCTGAAAAACCTACTATTGGCACAACTCAAATCCTGATCCAGTCTGCCCAGCAACCGCAGAGATAAAATAGGTTTACCACTAGTTCTAGCAGCAGCTTTGGCTTGTTCTATGTCAGTGTACCAGTACAGGCGAGAGGCATAACAATCTCGTTGTTGACAGAGTTCGTCTAAAGCTACCCGGAGTGCAGAAGAAGGTAGAACTGCATCTGAAGAATTAATATCTAGCGTATTCCTATGAGATTTGAGAAATAGTTGTAACCCGCTTGGGCCTTGTTTCCGAAGTACAGAAACTTCTTGAGATAGCTTGGAGATTTCAGCTACAGGAGTTTGACCATCAGCTGCCTGCAAAAAACTGAAGCTGGCTAGCATGAGTGCGAAAGGATATTTGAAGATTCTAAATTTCATATATTTCCAGAAAAATAGGGGCATGGGTATCGTTATTCCTAACTAGAGAAGTCTAGTCTAACTTGTAAGAATCCCCAGATGCTCTGAAAGTTTCAGGTGGGATCGTAAAGCTTAAAATATCGATATAAGCTCAAAAAATTATCAGTTGATTGTTGGCTGGTGAACGGGATGCGGCTTTAGGGTGCCTGGAGATAAAGAAATAGTATCTATTACTTAACGTATACACATATTTCTTTAAATAAGCTACTTCATAAAGCTCAGGTTTTATTAAAATTTCATATACCTGCCGCTTTAGTTACTTAAATAAGCGAGTTTAGAGTTGATCTCCTATAAACTAGCTTTATTAAAAAATCAGTAGTATTCCTCTTTTAGTAATAGGTCAAATACAACTAAAGTATAAATGGTTGTGCTGGCTTAGTTGATAACAAAAACGTCAGCTATTTCAGGTGTATCTATTTGCTAACTTTCTAACAGACTGATTCAGCAGTCTTTAAATAGCTATTCTCTTTTTATTAAAGAGAAATTTACATCACCCTTAATTTATAGGGTATTTAATTCGGTACGCTTAAGCTTTTTCAGATAGTTAATTTACTAGTAAGTGCTAGTATTCATTCACTTATGAAACCCGATAAGCAGGTTTTGTAGGAAAAATTGTCATGATTTACATCCTAAAGCTACGGTTTATTTATAACTAGGAGCAAGCACAACTCCTTGAAAGTTTGAATATTTACTAACCCATTTTGCAAATCTCCATGCAACAATATTTTTCTCATATACTCATACTGGCATTAGGAACAACTTCGACTTTGATGATTACTCCATGTCAAGGTCAAACTCCGGTAAAGCCCAACAATCAAAATACTGAGAATATTAGTTCCGTATCTTCTAATTCACCTTCGGCTATTCCATTGAGTGATTCGGCCAATTCTACTAATAACAAACCAACTATCCTCTCTGAGGTAAGCAATAACTCTTCTGCTGCTAATGCAAATATAACTGCAACGAAGCCAAAGCCACGGCTTCCTATATTCAGCAGAATTTTTCCCACACCTTCGATGCAGCAATAATCAACGGCTAATATTTACAGGATGTTCAACTTTATTTAGTGAAAATATGACTCCAGCAACAGAGATTCTAATTTTTCTCTTTTGCTGGGGTGAGAAGAATCTCATCCATAGCGGTTCTCATTTGTATGCAATATACCCTGACTTCACTTACATTTTCCTCTTTTAAAAGAAGAGAAGATTTGAGTGTTATCTCTCAACACAATAAGGTTGGGGCTAGGGTCTATATTGAACTTAACTGAGAACCGCTATATATTTTAGGCATACCCTGCTTTACTTAATGCTTGCATTTGACAAAGCAATAAACCAAACCATTGATTTTGATCTGTTTATACCTGAAGAGGTAATAAACCTTGTGCAGTCAGTTACTACTTAATAGTATCGAGGTCAAATTTGCGGGAAATTTCGGTGGGATAGTCTGAACTAGTGCAGAATTCACCTTGAAAGGAAGGATAATCCCCTAATAGCTGATTCATACTACTTTCCAACATACCTGCACACGCATCAATCAGTAGATAGTGCAGGGGATAGCTTAAATAAGGTTTGAAAAATAGCCTCTTTTTTCCTAAATTCGCTCGATTTGTATCTCACAGTCTGCTCTCACAGTAATTATGCTATTTTCTGGAAAAGCATTCCAGCTACCTATAAATAGAGGTTCAGATGCAATAATTACAGAATTTGAAAAAGTCGGATCGTCTCGAATCCAATAAAGAGATGGAGCCGGAGAAATTGTAGCAAATCGAGAAGCTATTAGGCGATGTCCGTCACTAAAGATTACATTAATTGAGGCTTCTACTTGATAGCGCTTTGCCATCTCCAATAGTGTTAATAATGTAGTACGTAAAGCATACTCTGGAGGCCGATGTTTGTTAATTTGACTTTGTGAAAGTAACAATGCAAAAATGTGTTCAGAGTCAGTATTACCATTAATTTCTTCGTAAAAATCTTGAGTTAAAGTGCTGCGAATTTTTCTGTGTAATGTTTTATGGAAATTTTCAATCCTTCCATTGTGAATAAATAGGTGTTGTTGATGTTTAAAGGGCTGACAATTAGCAAAATCTACAGCTTGTTCGGATGTAGCACTGCGGACATAAGCAAGCACACACTTGGATTCAATGTAACGGCTGAGACTGGGTAAGTTTATATCATTCCAAATAGGTAGGGTATTTTTGTAGGTAAATGGTTCGATATCTTTTTGGGTATGATACCAACCCACACCAAAACCATCTGCGTTTACTATCCCAGAAGTCATTTCGCGCGGTTTATAACCCTGAACTATGAGTGAGTGTTCTGGTTTATACAAAAGATGCTCTAAAGAAACAGGCGAACCAAGGTAAGCAAGTAAACGGGACATGATGAATATTCCACCTTCTATTAACACAATTATTGGGCAACAGCCTTACCCGCTTTTATTCGCCATCATTAGTGGTTCCCACTTATATGGTTTTCCGTCACCTGATTCTGATTATGACTTGCGTGGTGTGCATATTTTACCAATTGAAAAAGTTGTAGGATTAGAAACTGGGAATGAAACTATTGAAGTTTCAGAAATTCGTGAAGCTTTAGAAATTGATTTAGTAACTCATGATGTCAAAAAATTCTTTTTAATGCTGCTTAAAAAAAATGGCTACGTATTAGAACAACTATACTCACCTTTAGTATTAACAACTTCACCCGAAGCCGAGGAATTAAAATTTATTGCCAAAGGTTGCATTACCCGTAACCATTATTACCATTATATTGGTTTTGCAGCAACACAATGGAAGCTTTTTGAAAAAAAACACACGTATCGCTTAAAGCCTTTACTTTATATTTATCGGGTTTTATTGACAGGGATTTATTTGATGCAAACAGGTATAGTTGAAGCTAATATAATGAAATTGAATGAGGTTTTCAATTTACCGTATATTCATGATTTAATTAACCAAAAGCTAGCAGGGAAAGAAAAGTCTGTTGTGTCAAATGCTAATGTAGATTTTCATCAAATAGAATATGAACGTCTGCGTCATAAGTTGCAGGAAGCATACGAATCTAGTCTATTACCTGAAGTACCTTCAGCGAATGCGGCTTTACATAATTTGCTAGTACGTTTGAGAACTAATGTAAAATTACGGTAATAAGTTTTATTTGCAAATCCTGTTTAAAAATGTTGTTCTTGCTTTTAAGACTTCCAAATAAAAAAATATCCAATTTGTAGGATGTGTTAGATAGAAGAGGTAATACACCGCGATATGTGAACTAAAAGCACCCTACAAATATCGGATAATTTATTTTTTGGTATTTCCTTAACTATTAATTTCTAACTTTTTTACAACTTCAAATTCCAAGCAGCAAAAGCTAAGGTACCCCAACCAGCGAGAAAGGCTGCCCCGCCTAGTGGTGCGATCGCTCCCAAGGACTTAATACCAGTTAAGCTAATGGCATACAAGCTACCTGAGAAAATAGCAATGCCAGCGATAAACAGCCATCCACTAGCGATGAGAGTGGGTTGAGGGGACTGGGCGCGACTAATTAGTATTGCTACTAGAAAAAGTGCTAGAGCATGATACATTTGGTAACGAGCGCCAGTTTCAAAAATTTCTAGCGATCGCTCACTAATTTTTTCACGCAAGGCATGAGAAGCAAAAGCACCAGCAGCAACTGATAAACCGCCTAAAATGGCAGCTATGCTCAAAAAAATCTGCGTCATTAGACCTAGCCGTAAGTTGGTAAAATAGTCATTGGTGAATAACAAAGGACTATTGACAAATGACAATTAGACATCAAAATGATATGATACTGCCCCTTCTTCGTTCACCTTAAAGTTTGCATTGAATTCTTTAGCTTTTTCGTCTAAATACTGCCTAGCATGGGCTGCGGGTAGTTGTGACTTCATTGCAAAGCCTAAAACAGTTACACGCCCATGATTTTCTTGTAGCATCCCATAAAAAATCGATTGCAGGCGATCGCTAACTTGTTGATTAAGAGCTTTTTTCTCCTGTCGGCTTTGACGGTATAATCCCAATGCTAACCATGTACCCAGTGTTAGGGTAGGAATACCAAAAATTAGACGTTCTACGGCAGTATTATCAATTACAGGAGTATTTGTTGTTGAGAACTCAATCGAACCATCCCAAGCTAAGGGTAGCGTGATTGATTCTTCCATAGTCGTTTTATTAAATACCTCTGCTGCTGATAGAGTTACAAACATGAATCCCATTGTCAGTAGCCAAGCTGCGGCCAATTTTTCAGCAGTTTTCATAGTTCCACTTTAGATTTACACTTTGCTAGCGATTTTAACCTTACTTTCGCAAAGGTTCCAATATATCAATCTACTCCTGACGATAGGTTTGTCAGCGCTTCTTCTATCTTCTTGAGTCCTTTCTCGATATCTATCTAGGCGCTTACGGTTCTCCCATTGTTTATTTGTCACGGAGGAAAGCGATCAGATTAAATGTCAAAAATAGTATAATTTTTGCTTTTATTACTTGAGTATGGGTGTGCGATCGCTATAATAATTAATTGTTCATGCTCCCAATCAGAGCAATCATCGAGATCAAAAGCAGAATTTAGCGCCAACTATAATACTGACCAGTGTTAAACCTTGAGAGAGATTTTCAAATCGCAGCAGAGGTATAATATTTATCTTGCTGCGATTATAAACTTAGTTGCGTGTAGCTTCAAGTAGGCGGGAAAAATAGAAACGAGTCTTCGTCATTGCTTTTCGTTGCAATGAAAAGCCATTACTTTCCAAGATTTTCACCACATCAGCCTCACGATGCAAATATGCACGAGTCGCTTTACTTGGTCCGGGAAAGAAACTGCCAATTTTCTTGAGTATACTCAGGGCGCAGGTTTTGGGTGCAAAACTGAGAATTATCCGCGACTGTGCCAAAGAACAGAGGTGAGAAATCATCTCATCCGCTTTTTCTTGGGGGTAGTGAATGAGAACATCTAAGCAAATAACGGTATGGTAACTACCACTCAATGATTCCAAATCCTGCACGGCAAAAGTTGGATTTTCAGCATTTCCCAAAGTTTGTTTAGCTCTATCCTTGCCTTCTTCCACCATTTTCTCAGAAATATCGGTGGCATAGACTTTAGCACCATCTACCGCTAGGGGGATGCTGAGACTACCGACACCACACCCAGCATCACAGATTGATAGCTCTGGTAAATTGTTATCAGCCTTCAACCAGCCGAGGACTGTATCCACGGTTTGCTGGTGTCCATTGCGGATGTCTAGTTGGACTTTGTTGACTTCGCCATCGCCGTAGATTCGCTTCCAACGGTCAAACCCTGTGGAATTGAAATACTCGCGAACAATCGTTTTATCGTCGGCTGCGTTCATAAACTTTGATTTTAGGGGTTCCCAATGCTTAAAATTATCATTGATAGGAACCCATAATAACGGTCTTCCAGATTTTTATAGATATGGCGCACAGAAGTAAGTTAGCACATCTTTGCACCTCTAATCATTCAAACGATAAGCGGTATGAGCCATTTTCTACTATTTATTCATCCATTATTTTCATTACTATAAATTCCATTCTTATTTCACCCTGGAGATGTAGATAACCCCTTCTTAAGGTAGTATCGTAATTGCGATCGCAGCATTTATGCTGTGAAAGATTTTATTGTTTGTAACCAATAAGACTGAAAAAGCAAAAAATTTAAGTAAAATTTCTTATGTTAATTGTAAATTTCCTATTTAGGTTTAATTATTAAACATGGCACTGAACTCGCTAACAGACAGTC
Organism: Nostoc sp. LEGE 12450; assembly: GCF_015206895.1. Classification (GTDB taxonomy): domain Bacteria; phylum Cyanobacteriota; class Cyanobacteriia; order Cyanobacteriales; family Nostocaceae; genus Nostoc. The sequence continues at coordinate 27,540 of NZ_JADEXU010000024.1, forward strand.
CTATTGTTGCATTTACAATTCTCTTAACAGTAATCTTTACTGTACCTCCTATATTTGAACGATTAAAGCTACCTGGATTAGTGGGGTTGTTAGTTGCAGGTATATTATTAGGGCAAAATGGACTAAAGTTATTAAACCCTGAGTCTGAAACTATCAATCTGCTCTCGGATATCGGCAAACTTTATTTGATGTTTGTGGCAGGTTTAGAAATTGATTTAGAGCAGTTTCGTAAAACTAGAAATCGCTCAATTGGGTTTGGCATTTTAACATTTTTAGTTCCAATGATTGCTGGCATTGCTACAGGACGATTATTCAATTTTGGTTGGAATGCCTCCTTCCTAATTGGTTCTTTACTGGCTTCTCATACCCTCTTGGCATATCCAATTGTGAGTCGTCTGGGAGTGGTAACGAATGAAGCTGTAACCGTCACGATTGGTGCCACAATTTTTACTGACACAGGTGCTTTGCTAGTATTAGCGATTTGTGTTGGAATTCACGGAGGAGAATTCTCCGCCATGAGTTTAGCGATTTTATTAGGTGGATTAGCAATTTACACTGCTGTTGTCCTGTTTGGCTTTGACTGGGCAGGAAAAGAGTTTTTTCGCCGTTCTGGGGATGAACAAAGTAACCAGTTTTTGTTTATATTACTAGCATTATTTTTGGCATCTGTCGGAGCGCAGGTAATTGGAGTTGAAAAAATTGTTGGTGCTTTTTTAGCAGGTTTAGCTGTCAACGATGTTCTAGGACGTAGCCCAGTCAGAGAAAAAATCGAGTTTATTGGTAGTGTTTTATTTATCCCTTGTTTCTTTGTGGACATGGGATTATTGATTAATATTCCTGCATTTATCAAAACCCTCAGTTCAATTTGGCTGACTCTGGTAATTGTAGTAGCTTTGATTGGCAGCAAATTTATAGCAGCATTCTTAGCCAAATTATTGTATCGCTACAACACGGCAGAATTGCTAACGATGTGGTCATTGTCACTACCACAGGTAGCAGCGACACTAGCAGCAACCTTGGTTGCTTATCAAACGAAAAATCCTGCTGGTGAGCGCTTAATCAGTGAAGCTGTCTTAAACAGCGTGATTGTCCTCATGCTGGTAACTGCAATTCTGGGCCCCATAATAACAGCACGATTTGCTCCTTCACTACAGCTTTCTCAGACAGATTTGGAAACAGATAGTTTGACAACTTGGTGGCAAGGTAATGAAAGTCAGCTAGTCGAGAAAAACCAATATCCATTTACTGTAGTAGTGCCAATATACAACCCCCAAACCCAGCGCTATTTAATAGAAATGGCAGCACTACTGGCTAGTCATGAATCTGGAAGGATTGTGCCATTAGCTATTACTAGAGCGCATATTCAGATGGATGACCCGCAGTTAGTAACAGCACTTGATCAAAGTCGAGAAAGATTGAATTTAGCTAAAGAAATCAGTCAAGAATTTGAGGTAGAAGTATCGCCAGCAATTCGAATTGATGATGATGCAGCGTTGGGAATTAGCCGTGCCAGTCGAGAACAAAACGCTAGCTTAGTAGTGATGGGCTGGTCGCGGACAACAGGTTTGCGTGCCCGCTTATTTGGTAGTGTAATTGATAGCGTTTTCTGGTCTTCTCACTGTCCAGTAGCAGTAACACGTCTCTTGAGCAGTCCTAAAACAATCCAAAGAATTCTTGTACCAGTTGGAGACTTAACACGCCAAACCATCGGTGCTTTAAGGTTAGCCCAAATTTTGGCTGATGTTAATCAGGCTGAAGTTGTGCTGTTACATGTATGCGATCGCAAAACACCTCAGACTCGAGTAGAAAACTTTGTATCTCAATTGTCTGATATTACCTCTAAAAGCCAATTAGAGGTGAATACAAATATCCAAACAATCAGGGGTGATGACGTTGCTAGAGTGATAATTCGGGAGGCTCAGGCGTTTGATTTAGCGGTGTTGCGTTCCGTTCGTTATCGCACAGCCGGCGGATTAGCCGTCAGCGAAGTGACAACGCAGTTAATTCGAGAATTGAAATGCTCAATTGTATTGCTTGGAGAACCCCACTCATGATGTGGGGAGTAGTGTGGGCTACTCTTCATAAATTAATGAAAGGTGCGATCGCACTAAACTGTTTGATGAGCTTGTAGCCAATTAAGCAAATCAGCGATCGCACTAAAATCTAACAAAGCCTCACCCAGTGCTTCCAAATGTTCTAGAGAAAGACTTTGAATCCGTTCTCGAACTTCGTCGGGTAAATCTCCTACCCGTTTTTGTAGCTGTCGTAAGACAAGTGCTTGCTCACCTTCCTGTTTTCCTTCATGTTTTCCTTCCTGTTTTCCTTCTTCCTTTCCTCGCTCGTAGCCAATGCGCTCGCCTGTAGTGATGTAACTCATGGTACGCTCCTGCTCGAATAACTTAAATTCTTGCCAAAATTCTGCTTCTAACGCTTTTGGTAAAATCATAACCCAATCGATAAAACGATAGAGGTTGCGAATATCCCTTTCTTGCAGCCCTTGTTCATATAATCGCCGGATTAAGCTAAATTTCCAATTTTTCCGTTCTCCTGGCTGTTTACTAGTTTGCTGGGTTTTCAAATGTGCCATTACCACCGTTGCAAACGGATTATCGCTATTTTCTAACTCTGTCCATTGTTGTTGATAATCCAGCAGTTTGATAGTTCCAAATCTAAAATTCAGACCACAATCGGGATAATTGTAACTGTATTGATTTGGTCTCCAAGTAGAGTCAGCATCACACAAAATTGCTAGGCTAATGGCTGGTTGAGCAAATTTGTCAAAAATTCGCAGGTTGTAAGAAAACATCCTTTGAGCAAAGGTATCTTCTGGTTTGGCCTGAACTTCGACATGAATCAACAGCCAAATTTCCTCTCCTTGAATTTGCCAGACTTTGACTAACTTATCTGCATATCTTCTACCAAGTTCAGCGTCCCGTGCTATTTGTTGAAATTCCTTATCGAGAAACTCATGGGGACGTTCCCAATTAATTAATGCTGCTGTTTGGGGGAAGAAAAACTGCATTGCTTGGGGAAAGTAGGCTTCTAAGATTTCTTTCCACGGCGAATCGTTATCAGCTCTTTCTCGTTCCTCGATCATCAGTTGATTGGTAAATTTATGTTCTTAATAGTAAGGTGTGAGCAGCCAATATTTTTCAGACAGGTTAGAAGTTCCTCTTTCGCGTACATTCCCTTTAGCTTGTAAATAAGCCAAAATGAGACTTAATGCTTAAGATTGTTTTTGGTGCGATCGCTCATCGTCTTTCGAAAATTCGCCACAGTCATCATAATATTTTCACCGCAGACGACAGGGAGAAATAACGATCGCTCTCCACGGAAGTTTCATTTTTCTCCGGAAATAGCAAAAATTTTTCATCCAACAAGAGAAATTTGCTCATTTTATTATTAATTTTTGTAAAATTGATGTCTTCAAGACTAGAAACCTGATATCTAGATAGCTAAACTAACAAACAGTGCATCTGTACTGTTAATTATTAAAAGTAGATGTGGCGCTATAGCGTGAATGATCCCAGTACAACTTATCCTCAAAAACTTTCTTAGTTACCGTGATGCAACTTTAGATTTTCGTGGTTTGCATACGGCTTGTATTTCGGGTTCCAATGGTGCGGGTAAATCTTCGCTTCTGGAAGCAATCACTTGGGCAATTTGGGGTGAAAGCCGCGCCACTGCTGAAGATGATGTCATCTATTCTGGCGCTAAAGAAGTTCGGGTTGATTTTACTTTTCAAAGTAACCAGCAAAAATATCGGGTGATTCGTACCCGAATTCGGGGAGGTACTAGCGTTCTTGAATTTCAAATAGAAATCCCATCTGGGTTTCGCTCACTTACTGGCAAAGGGGTAAGAGCAACCCAAGATTTGATTTTAGAACATATCAAGCTCGATTACGATACATTTATTAATTCTGCTTATTTACGTCAAGGCCGTGCCGATGAATTCATGCTCAAGCGCCCCACGGAACGCAAAGAAATTTTAGCGGAGTTATTGAAACTCAATCAGTATGATGATTTGGAAGAACGAGCAAAGGAATCTTCTCGTCAGTTCAAAGCACGGGCAGTAGAGTTAGAGCGTTCTTTGGAGTCGATTAAAACTCAGCTGCAACAACGTGAGAGAACCGAAGCGCAAAGAGTCGAGTTAGAAGCTGAACTCAACCAACTGCAACAGGTACAAGCATTTGATAATATTCAATTACAAAGTTTGCAAGTTGTCCAGCACCAGCGCCAAAATTGGGAACAACAACTCAGTTTTGTAAAGCAGCAATACCAAAATCTTACCCAAGATTGCGATCGCCTCCAACAAGAACAATCAGCTATTGGCTCTCAGTTATCAGATTTAGAAAAAATACTACACCAAGAAGCTGAAATTAAAGCTGGGTACGCCCAATATCAAAGTCTCCAATCTCAAGAAGAAGCCTTTGCTGCCAAATTTGAAGAATACACCCGCGTTCAACAAACTCGCCAACAAAAGCAACAACAGCTTACCAAACAAATTCATGAAATCGAACGGCAACTGCAACAAGCCCAAGCGCAGTTAGAAGCTTTGCAGCAACAAGAGCGAGATATTCAACAAACTTTGACTAAATCAGGTGAAGTCGAAGCTGCTTTGGCACAATTAACCGCAGCTCGTCACCATGTTGCTCGCTTAGATGAACTGCAAATGCAAGTTACTCCGTTGTTGCAACAACGAGCAACTTTACAAAGCCAACTGGATCGCACTCATGCTGGTTTAGTAGCGCGACTCGAACAACTCCAAAGTACTGAGAACCAATTGCAACGCCAGCAGCACCGCCAACCGCAACTACAACAAGCGGTGATGGATGTAGCAATCCAGATTGAGGAACTGGAGAAAAAGCGGGTTTATCTGCAACGAGTCCAGGAAAAAGGGCATGAAAGGCGACACTTTATTGAACGTCTGCAAGCTCATCAACGTGACTATGAAAAGCTATTGGGAGAATTAGAGCAAAAATTACAAATGCTGCAAAATCCTGAAGCACTTTGTCCATTGTGCGAACGCCCTTTAGACGAACATCATTGGAGCCGGGTGGTGGAAAAAACCCAGGCTGAGTTAGAGGATACCCAAGGGCAGTTTTGGGTAGTGCGGGAACAAATGGCTGTGTCTGATAGAGAAATTCAGGTACTTAGGCAGGAATATCGAGAAATTTCGCAACAATTGGCGGGCTACGATGGTTTACGCGAACAACGGGGACAGTTGGCAGCACAATTAGAAGCGACAACTGATGTCCAACAACAGTTACAACAAATTGCTGTTGAAAAACAACATTTAGAGCGATCGCTCCAAGCTGGTGATTATGCTCCCGATAAACAAGCCGAACTCCGACAGCTAGACCAATATCTGCAACAAGCTAATTATAATGAACAAGACCACGCTCTCGCCCGGAGTGAAGTTGAGCGGTGGCGATGGGCAGAAATTAAACAAGGGCAGATTAAAGATGCTACTAAGCGACAAGCGCAACTATTAGCCCGAAAACCAGAATTAAAATCCCAAATTGCTCAGTTACAAGTCAGAATCCAGCAGGATCAGACTGATTCTGAATGTGCTAAACAAATTGCGGCTCTTGAACGTCACATTACTGAAATTGGCTACAGTTCCGAGCAGCACAATAATTTACGTCTGGCTGTTCGCCAAGCTCAATCTTGGCATTTGCGGTATCAACAACTGCTATCAGCCCAGCAGCAGTATCCCCAACTCCAGACGAGATTGCAAGAGTTAGAGGAATCCAGAAGCACCAGAGTAAGGGAGCGGCAAAAACTTGGCGGACAAATCGAAAGCATTATCCAGCAACTACAAGCAACAGCTAACCCATCTGCCCAAATTCAAGCTTTAGAGCAACAGTTAGCAATCCGTAGACGGCAACTCGATGAACAAATAGCCAAGTTGGGGCGTTTGGAACAGCTGGCGCTTCAACTGGAAACGCTGCAAATTCAGTACGAACAACAGCAGCAGCAATTACAATCTTGCAAGCAGGAATATCGTGTTTATCAGGAATTAGCGCAAGCTTTTGGTAAAAATGGCATCCAAGCACTGATGATTGAGAATGTGCTGCCGCAACTAGAAGCCGAGACAAATCAATTACTTTCGCGGCTGAGTGGTAATCAGTTTCATGTACAATTTATTACTCAAAAAGCTGGGCGTAGTGCTAAATCAACTAAGAAAAATGCCAAGCTGATAGACACCCTAGATATTTTAATCGCCGATTCTAGAGGAACGCGATCTTATGAAACTTACTCTGGTGGAGAAGCCTTTAGAATTAACTTTGCCATCCGTTTAGCCCTGGCAAAATTATTAGCACAACGGGCAGGGGCGGCTTTGCAATTGTTGATTGTAGATGAAGGTTTTGGTACACAGGATGCCGAAGGATGCGATCGCTTGATTGCAGCGATTAATGCAATCGCCTCCGATTTTGCCTGCATCCTCACTGTCACCCACATGCCCCACCTCAAAGAAGCTTTCCAAGCCAGGATTGAAGTGAATAAAACTCAAGAAGGTTCGCAGTTGAGTTTGTCAATTTAATTGAATTTTACCCGTGCATCCAGACCATAGGAACGAAGCATTTTCGTTAGGGTTTCGGCTTGTGCGCGATCGCTAAATGCTCCAGCATTCACATAATCCCCTAGATGGGATTGCTCTGTAACCGCATTGGGTATATATTGTTGCACCTTACTCAGAGTATCGTTATTCGAAATTGGCACTATTACTCTGTAAGGATTACTAGCAACTAATGTGTTGCCATTAGTCCCAGGTACAGCATAGGCATTGGCAGGAGGTAATACATAGCGATTATTTTCAGGTGTAGCATAGCCAGTATTAACAGGTACTAGATAGCGAGTTTCAGGTAATACAGAGCCATTAGCCTCAGTATAATTGCCCCCAGTTGAGCTATCTAACCCTAATGCTTGCCAAGTTTGCCAATCTACATTTCCAGTAACATTAATTCGAGAATCTTGCTGGAATGAAATTACGGATGCTCTAGTGTAATCACTGAAAAATCCATCAGGATTGGTATTAGAGAAACCCAACTGCGATAAACGCTCTTGAACTAATGCGACATTATCTCCGCGATCGCCTACAGTCAGATAATCTCTGCTCGGTTGTTGAGTAATAGATCCACCCGTTGAGACTCTACGCACTGCATCTAAAACTTGAGCATTGGCAATGCCGTTAACCGGTAGACGATAATTTCGCTGGAATTTGCTCACAGCATCTCTAGTTATTGGGCCAATAGTCCCAGTAGGACTAGTATTAAAATAACCTAGCTGCTGCAAACGCCCTTGTAGTTCTTTCACTTGTTGAGTAGAAAGACTTGACGATCTAGACGATCTAGCTTGAGTTGGAGAGGAACCTAGTAGTGCATTCCAAGTTTGTCGATTCACAATCCCGTTAGCAGCTATGCGATAATTTCGCTGCAATTTAATCACGGCATTTCTAGTCATTGGGCCGAAATTCCCATTGGGAGTAGCATTCAAGTAGCCTAACTGCCGCAGACGTTGTTGTAACCTTGTCACGGCTGCACCAGTTTTGCCTTGAGAGAGAACGGGATATTGACCACTTGACCGCGATGCACTGCTAGTATTCCTACTTTGACATGCTCGTTGTAATGCTTGTTGCGTATTAATACCCACAACCCCATCAGCAGGTATTCTGTTCGCTTGCTGGAATTTGATCACAGCGTTTTGAGTCAGACTAGCAAACTTACCACTCACTGGACCGTTAAAGTAGCCTAACTTTTTTAAACACCTCTGGCTACTGCTAACTTCTGGCCCATTACTTCCGATTTTTTGAAGTGCTAAAGATTGCCCTGCGATACTCAGAAGCCCCGTAATTATTGCCGCAGACAAAAGACGCATCGTCGCACCGCTAGATAACTTTTTCCAATTCAAAAATTTGAAATTAGCTACGGTAGGAACAACCTTGACGCTTTCAGATGCCTCATAGACTGAGGCAAGCTTGGTTAAATAGCTATCTACCCCTGTTTTCACTTGCTTTTTTTCAAGTTATGACCATACAAGATTATACTGCTTTCTCTGTGTCATGTTTGTTATTTGTATGATTCTTTACAAGTAATTTTTTAGAAGAAACAGGAGGTAGGGGAACTGCTCTGAACAAAGGAGAAAAAATTAAAAGAGCCATGACGGTTCCAGAGCAACAAAATTTATTTATGGAATTTTTATTGCTCTGTTTTTTCTGTATCCTCTGGTTTTTCAGGCTTTTGTTCATCAACTTTTTCAGTATTACCTGCTTTCACCCAACCTTCTTGTTCGCTATCTTCCAAACGGATCTTTTGCCAACCTTTGTCCTCGCTCTCTTCCAAAATAATAATTTTTTGATTAAAAGCAACCCCACCAATTTTTTCAGCCTCTAGATTTGGTTGCGATCGCAAACTCAAGCCTTCAGCCCAACTAACACGTCCTCGGTAAGCTCCCGATGGCAATGCTTTTGGTGATGGGGTAGCCTTTGGTGATGCTGTGGGAGTAGGGCTTGAGCTTGGAGACGATTTAGTAGTAGATGTCCCAGGTGTCAGGCTGGGTTTAGCTCCTCCAAGCTCAGTTCCTTTTGGAGCTTGGGCTTTCACCGAGGGACTATCGTTGGAATAAACAGGTTTGGCAGGGGGTATGCCGGTGCGATTCATAAAATAGAGTGCAATTGCAGCGCCGCCACCTATTAGTACAGCGATCGCTAAGAAAATCCCAAGTATAAATTTTGTTAAGCCAGACAACATAGTTAAAACCCGATCGCCAGTGGTAAATAGTCAATAGTCAATAGTAATTCATGATTAACTGTTGACTATTGACTCAGCAATTATTAACTGATCAATTATTGTAGCTACTGTTAAAGCGTTCACGTAGTGCGCCGGAGGCGTTCGCTTAAAGGATTATGTTTCGACGCTAAACGCGCTCTCCCAGCCGCCGCCCATTCTTGGAGTTGCTGAATTTGCTCTACAGCAGTTCGCGCCAAGGGGATGATCTGACTCGCGGCTTCTAAAATATCGTCAGTAGCAAAGTCGCGGTTTTGGCTAAATCCAATATGCATCGCTTCAATTAAAGTTTGCTCAATCTCTGCGCCGGAAAAATCAGGCGTTTCATAAGCTAACCTTTCGATGTCATAACTTTTCAAGTTATGGGGGCGCAATCGGGATAAATGAACATCATAAATTGCTTTTCTCTCTTCTTGGGTGGGCAATCCCACAAAGAAAATTTCATCAAATCGCCCTTTGCGAAGCATTTCTGGCGGTAGGGCTTGGATGTCGTTGGCAGTGGCGACGACAAACACGGGTGAAGTTTTTTCGGCTAGCCAATTGATAAAAGTACCAAATACACGGCTGGCTGTTCCGGCATCACCTTTGCTACCAATTCCGGCAAAGGCTTTATCTATTTCATCAATCCACAAAATACAGGGAGCAAGGGCTTCGGCTACTTGGATCATTTGCCGAGTTCGAGATTCTGATTCACCCACCAAACCACCAAATAACCTTCCCACATCCAGACGTAGCAAGGGTAAATGCCAGTGATGAGCGATCGCTTTTGCCGTTAATGATTTACCAGTTCCCTGAATACCCACCAACATTAAACCACGGGGGTGCGGTAATCCGTACTGTCGGGCCTTATCAGTAAATGAGCCTCCCCGACGGATCAGCCAGTCTTTCAAGTTATCGAGTCCGCCAATATCAGAAATTTGCTCAGTGGCGGGGTAGAAGTCCAGGATTTGGGTTTGGCGGATAGTTTGGCGCTTTTCTTCCAAAACGAGATCCACGTCTTCTGGTTGCAATTCACCGTGGGTAGCGATCGCCTTTGCCAAAACTCGGCGAATCCGTTCCATCGAAAGCCCTTGACAAGAGCGCACCAAGTCATCTAAAACTTGGCCAGAAAGCGAGTTACCAGTACTTTGTAACAAACGATCTATCTCAGTTTTAATTTCTGGGGCGGCGGGTAAGGGAAACTCGACGACTGTCAAAACTTCGGTTAAATCGTCAGGAATAGCGATACGCGGCGACAATAGGACAATATTTTTTGGTTGCGACTTGAGGAGTCTGGACAGATTGCGGAGTTTGCGGGCGATCGCAACATCATCTAAAAAGCGATGATAATCTCGTAAAATCAATACAGCTGGCGCGGAAGCTGGTAATTTTTCGATAAATTCTAAAGCTTGCAACGGGTTACGTCGCCCAAACCCTACATCATTGGGGTTCCCTTGATAGCCATCGACAAAATCCCAAGTATACACTGGGCGATTACCCTGGTTGGTTGCTTCTTCCCGAATAGCTGCTTCTACCCGTTCTTCCTCATAAGTGGGAATATAAATTAAAGGGTAGCGGGCACGTAGCAGCAGTTTAAACTCTTCACGGAAGTTCATATATAGCTGTTATTGGTTAGTTTCTCTTGAACGCAATGTACAACTTTCTTGGTTCAGAAAGCCAATGAGTAACCAGCCAGAACAATACAATATTGCTTTTCTCGTTCAGCAACTATGCACAAGTCAAGATAACGCTGTTCTCAAACAGACTACTAAACATTTGGGATTTATTGGTGCTAATAACCCGGATGTAATAGCTGCCTTGATTCATGTAGTACGTACTACAATTGATGAACCAACACGCTGGGCAGTAATTCAAAGTTTGAGCGAAATTGGTACTGATAATAATGATGTTATCCAAACTCTGATTGAGCAACTCAACACTGCTCGTATACCTACCCGCAGGATAGCAGCTCAGAATTTGGCAAAAATTGCTGTTGGTAATCAATATGCAATTACTAGTCTAATAAATTTGGCACAAATAACTGAAGAAGAATATACTCGCCAGTATGTTGCTTATAGTTTAGGATTTATTGCAAAAGGTAATAGAGAGGCTGTTAATGCTCTAATTGATTTAATCTATAAAAAAAAGTTCCGATGAATATACTCACAACTTGTGTGTTGACGCTTTTAGAAATGTTAGTGAGTGGAATAAAGATATAATTAATGCCTTAATTCAGATAGACAAAACAGCAGAATTTCACACTCGGTTGAAACTATTGCAGACGTTAAAAGTAAGAGGAGTAAATATAAATGGTTATACTTCGTATTCTTCATTTCGTCCATTATTAGAACAAATGAAAGAAGAAATTAACCAAACTGAATAATAGGTTTGACTTTTCACAATATCTGGAAAACTTCTCCTCTTGTGGCTTAAGGGGTTGGGTTTTGCGTAGTTCATCCTAAAAATTCTGGGTCGTTTAATATTTCCTCCATCATTTGACCAAAAGATGGATATCTTTGTGCATCTCCATATTTAGAATCAAAGAACCAAGCTTCCCACTCACCATTAGTTGTAATAACTTTAGGATTAAGTAAAAAAATCATAAAATATTCTTCAGTACTAATTTCTAGACACGTTTGTAGATGTTCTACACGTATATAAGATTGCTCATTACCGTAAATAAAATATTCTTCGTCTGGTACTGGTTCCAAATCTTGGTGCAGTTCTATCAAATTATCTATAGAGCTTTCTTGGCCTAGAATATACCACTCAATCTCTTCAACTGAATAAAATCTGATGCCATACTCTGAAGTAGAGTGCAACCCATTGGAAGCTTTGAGAAACTCTCTGTAAGAAGGCGGAAAGGTTACACCTAATCTAGCTTCAGCAGCAGAAATTTGCTCTTCAGTTGCGCCTGGATAGCCTAAAAATCCAGATTCAATAACTTCTGGAGATAACTCTTCCTGCTCATACTCTTCTAGTGCTTCTATTTGCTGACGGCTCCATTCTCTAATACGACTTTCCCAGTCAAAAGCCTTCATTATGTGATTTTTTGATTTAAAGTTAACTAATTAGTAGTTTAACAAAATAAGCTTTAATAGTATTAACTGATAAATTTTGATGTTAAATATTAGAGGTTGTTTGAAAAGCCAAGGTGATTAGAAATCGCGGCTACACAGACAAGAGCTTCTGAACATTCCGATTGACTTAGTTTTAGTAATTGATAAAATATAACAATTTTTGATATCTTTTAGATAGAAATATGACTATCAACTCCTACCAGAAGTATTTAATAAAATATAAAACAATAAGCCTGTGTAGACAGGCTTAGTTAGTGTAAGCGCAGATTTAAGTCTGACGAATTACCAAATTATTGTCCCGGAAGTTGCTTTTTCAGTGCTTCCAGAGAAGCCCAACGGTTATCAACTGGAGTTGCAGGACTATCAGAACTATCAACTGTATTACTTACAGGAATACCTGGACAATTCCTACTGCATAACTGTCGTTGAGGTACTGCCAAACACATCTGCTCATACAGCCATTCATTGGGATAAAAATGACCATCGGGTGGCAGGGTTTCAAGCAACTCTTCCATAATCACTTCCCTTTCTAGGGGCAAGTCATTTACTTGATTTGCAGCTTCATCTAACCAGATAATTTCTTTGGTATCAAGCCCTAAGCGGCGATTGTATTGCTGCAAGCAGCGATTGCAGGTACAAGTAATAATTGTTTCTGCCTGAGCAGATACTTCCAGGTAAGTGCCATGATGCTGCACGCGCACATGACCGCGAACTGGTGTTAACGTTTCCAGACCAGGCAGAAATTCCTCAACTTGAACTTCCTCTGTCCGCTCCGGGGCTTTAGTTAGCTGCGGAATATAAATTGCGTCCATAGGATTTGTGAGACATCCTCACGAGAATTAATGGTGATTACCAGCAATAATACTGATACTACATCTTTATTTTAGCTTTTAGGAACAAGAGAAATTTTGAAATTATCTAGTTATGAGCTTCATTAACTCCTAACTCCTGTAGAGACGCGATTAAGCTAAAAATATTTTAATTTGCATCCTCAAAAAAATGAATCTTTTGTGGGGTGGGCATCTTGCCCGCCCTGGTTGTGCAAATTAAATACGCGACAGCTTAATTACGTCTCTCCTAACCCCTAACTTCTTCCAACGAAGCTGGTCGTACAACCAGATGACGATGCGGCTCTTTACCGCGACTGAAGGTTTCCAAATCTCCAAATTCCTTCAAGAAGGTATGGATTTGTCGCCTTTCAGCAGAACTGAGGGATTTGATTTCTACTTCTCTACCAGAAAAGCGCACTTCATCGGCTGCTGCTTCTGCTAATGCGCGAATTTCAGCTTCTCTTTTGACCCGGTAGCCATTCAACTCAATAGTGTAAGAGGCTTGTTCCTCTGGGGGTTGGCTCAGGTTTAAAACTGAATTTGCTAGATACTGAATCGCATCTAGCACAGAACCATCAGTACCAATTAATATCTGGATTTGTTCTGTCGTCAAATTAGTTTGATCGATTGTTAACCAGTAATTATCTGGTTCTGGGGAATCGCTGTCTTGAGATTGGGGAGTTTCTAAATGACCCTGAATCTCAGCAGGTACTCCAGTGAGTTCCAGCAGGGTTTTTAACCACTGCTGACCTCGCTGCATCGAAATATTGCTCATGATCCCCCTGTAGCCTTTTTCTTAGAACTTTTCGGTTCAAATGGCAATGCTTTTTGTTCGATGACTGTTGCTTCTTTCTCTTGAGTTTCTACAATTTTTTGCAGTTCTTCTGGTAGAGGTTCGCGAGAGAGAAGATAAGTTTGTGCAGTTTGGAAAATGTTACCAATCACCATATACATCAGCACCCCGGCTGGTAGGGGGAAGAACAAAAACATCCCAGAAAATATGACTGGAGTGATTTTGTTAACTGTATCTTGCTGCGGATTGCCACCACTGGAATTTTGCCCAGAAAGCATTTGGCTGACATAAAGGCTGATTCCAAAGAAGACAATCATGGCAACAATATCCCAGTGGATTGTGCCATCTGCATCTTGTGCGCCAACTCTGCCTAAAGCATCAATGAATAAAAAGCCTTTTTCTGCTGCTAGTCCGGGAATTGTTCCTTGAATGCTAACTTCTCCTGGCTGCAAGGCTTCTACATTGCCATCAGCATCAATTTTTATGCGATCTTCGCCTTTGGTTATTTTCCAATCAGGAGTTAGCTTATTTTCTGGGTGTTCTGCTAAAAGTACCTGAAATGGTTTGCCTTCAACAGTCTGATATTGGATCTTAGTTTGTTCTCCCACCGCTAGTTTGTTACCACTGGGAAGGATTGCAGCTACTTTAACGTGTTCCCCATCTGCAATATAAATATTTTGAGGAGCAGTCGCAAAGGCTTGCGGTTGAATTTGCTCGATTTGTTCTGAGGGAACGATTTGCAGGTTAACACTGTAGTTTGCACTTGCAAAAGGTGAACCCCGCAAAGTGGCAAACAGCGCTAATAAGACCGGCATTTGCACTAATAACGGAAAACAGCCTGCCAAGGGGTTGCCAAATTCTTTTTGGACATTGACCATTTCCTCCTGCTGCTTTTGCGGTTCATCCTTATAGCGCTCTTTAATTTCTGCCATCCGCTTCTGCATCAGAGGTTGTACAATTCGCATCTTCCGCATGTTGCGAATTGAGCCAGCACTCAGGGGATAGAGCGCGAAGCGGACTATCAATGTCAAAGCAACGATCGCCAATCCGTAGCTAGGCACAATACCATAGAAGAAATCTATGATTGGCAGCATCACGTTGTTCGAGAGAAAGCCGATACCAAAATCCATTATTCTGAATTCAACCTGAGGTACTGTAAACTAACTGAATCTAATTTATCTAAATCATAAATTATGTGCGACTACCCTTAGCTACGGATAGCCGCACATGCCAAAAGTAGGGAAGTAGGGAGTGGTATGTATTTTTTGGTAAGTGCGAAGTTCTGAATTTTGTATTTTATCTGAGCAAATTCTGCATTCCCTATTCCCTACTCCCATCACTTATTAGCAGCTACCGTATATTCGGGATTTTTCGCAGCAATTCTTTCATTAATGTAGTCATAGACTTCCCGAAATTTGGGAATTGCACGCAATTCGAGACGACTGCCGTTTTTTAGGGTTAGTACCATATCTCCCCACAAGCCAATGCCACGGGGGATTGTGACAACTTTGACAATTTCTGAGTAAATTATGTCAGTGCGATCGCGCCCCTGCCAACCTCCGATCACGGTAACTCGGCGATCGGTGATGCGGAAACGCAGCCACAATGCTCTGACAATTGCCCCAACTGTTAATGGTATCCCGACAATGGTTAGCCCAATTAGCACGTTGACAATTAAATCCCCAATATGGGGACCACCTTCATAATAAACATCTTCACGAATTCCCATCGAACACCTCAGCTTGTGCCAACAACTGCTCTAATTCTTGCAGAAATTGTGGGCTTACGCACTTAGATTCTGCTGCTGTAGGTTTGACAATGAACACTAATCGCCATCCTGGTGATAATTTGGGCAGCAAACTATATAAAGCAGAAGTAATTTGCCGTTTGATTCGGTTGCGAACCACTGCCCTTTTGCTGACTTTTGTGCTTATAGAAATGCCAATGCGTATGCTGGATATATGCACTGAGTCAATTGGTTGTGTAGTCTGAGTGGCAGTGTCCAAAGAAGGTTTTCTTGAATACAACGGCTTTAAGGCTCTCAATGTTAAATAAGAGCCATTACGCCGAATTCCTTCCCGGAAAACTGCCTGAAAATCCTTGCGGGATTTTAGCCGATTTGCTTTAGGCAAAGCCACAGATACTCTTTTAGCTTAAATATGCCCTAAACGCTCAAACGGTGACGGCCCTTTTTTCTCCTAGCTCTAATTACGTTTCTACCATCTGGTGTCCGCATTCTGGCACGAAAACCAGAGGTTCTTTTTCTCTTACGGCTAGTACCGCCTAGTGTTCTTTTCATACTGTTCTCCTCTTAGGTGATTTTTATAAAAACTCACAATCTCTAATTGTATCACTTTTTTAGTGAATTGGGAACTGGGCATTGGTTACACCCAATCAGCATTCTTAATTGATGCTCAAAATCCATGTTCCCATGTAGCGCAATAGTGGCACATCGCCAGGGGAAAGCACTTGGCAATTAAAGTAGTAAACTCCGCCAAAGGATGGGTTTTTCACGTTAGACAAGACTACCTCAACTGCGCTACCTGCTGGTACAGGCTCTTGGGGAAAAATATTAATTAGCTTACCTTCTTTGTCCCACTTCACCTCAGAAAGCGGAACTGCTTTGCCTTTGACTCGGACTTCAATTTTTTGCTGGTCGAAAGTTCCTTTGTAATAATCAGGGTAGGTAATGGCAAATTGACCAACTGCCAATTTCATTCTTTGGGCTGGAATCCTCAATATATATCGATCCCAACCATTGGCTTGTCCACCAAAATCTAATCGGAAGGGCAGTTGATTTTCGGATTTAATGCCACTAAACAGCGTAAATCCAGGTAAACTTTGTGCCCAAGTCAGGGCTGGAAATCCAGTCACTAAACAGCTAGTCACGGCTAAAGCGGAAAGTAAACGTCGCATAATTGAGCTTCCTCTACCAAAAAATAAATCTGTTATCTAAAATAACCGTGTGTTAGTATTCGTTACTAAAGTTTACTACTCACTTCCTGACAATTGACGTTCAGTGACAACAAAAAGTGCCATCCTCCCTGATGTTTAGACGGTAGTAAAATTCCTTAGTGATAAATATTACATGCAATTAATTTACTTTATTACCCTTATAGAGTAATGTTTTGATGACTAGGTTGGTCAAATTTGGAACTCAATAGAAACACCGTTGGGATTGGATTGTGTTTCTAAATGTGTATAAGTGTATCTAAATTTGAGAATTTTGTTATAAAAATTGAGGCGTGCCATCAGCGATCGCCAGTTAAGTTGGGCTAAATTGATTAAAATAAGTTGGATTGGAATCAAAGTCGTAATCATTAAAATTTGATTTGGAAATTATAAAGCCTTCAAAATTGGGTCAATATTATCTCTATAAGACAGAAATACCAAAATTTCTCAATCCCGAAAATAAGCTGAAGATAAAGATGCAAAATTTGGGAATCAATTTAGGATGTGCAATACGTAACCCTGTTTGCAACTATCTGAAAATATGACATCTGCGAACGGCAAAGTCAGGCATTGCCTGGACACCTAAGAGTGGGAGAGGAAAGTTTCAAGGTTCAATCTACAAGTAAAAGTCATAGCTGATGTTCCTGCCTAAGTACTATGAATACGGGATATCCCTCATCTAGACAATCACTTACTGGGCAGAGATTAGGTATTTATCTTCAGGAGATTTCATGAGAATAGCAGTTGCTAAAGAAATTGAAGTTTGTGAACGTCGTGTGGCATTAATTCCTGACACCGTTGCTCGATTGGTAAAGCAAGGTTTGGAAGTCTGGGTAGAAAAGGGTGCAGGAGAGCGATCTTTTTTCAGTGATACTGACTATGAAGCCGCAGGAGCCACAATAATTGGCGATACTGCCAAATTATGGGGCGAAACAGATATTCTTTTGAAAGTCAGCCCACCACAAGAACGAGAAGATGGACGTTCAGAAGTTGATTTGTTAAAGGAAGGGGCTGTATTAGTCAGTTTCCTCAATCCTTTAGGAAATCCTGTTGTAGCGCAGCAACTAGCAAATCGGAAAATTACAGCCTTGAGTATGGAAATGATTCCCCGTACTACCAGGGCGCAAAGTATGGATGCTTTGTCCTCGCAAGCTTCATTAGCAGGTTACAAAGCAGTATTAATTGCGGCAGCTGCATTACCGAAATATTTCCCGATGTTAACCACAGCCGCAGGCACGATCGCTCCAGCGAAAGTATTTATTATGGGCGCTGGTGTCGCCGGATTACAAGCGATCGCTACCGCCAGACGCTTGGGTGCAGTGGTAGAAGCCTTTGATATTCGTCCCGCCGTTAAAGAAGAAGTGCAAAGCTTAGGGGCAAAATTCGTTGAAGTCAAATTAGACGAAGAAACCGTCGCTGCTGGCGGTTACGCCAAGGAAATCTCTGAAGCTAGTAAACAACGTACCCAAGAAGTTGTCGCTGAACACATCAAAAATTCTGATGTGGTGATTACCACCGCCCAAGTGCCTGGAAGACAAGCACCACGGCTAGTTACAGAAGAAATGGTGGCGCAAATGAAACCAGGTTCAGTGATTGTGGATTTGGCTGCTGAACAGGGTGGTAACTGCGCCTGCACAGAACCAGGTAAAGATATTGTCTGGAACGGCGTAACGATTATCGGCCCCATCAACCTCCCATCATCGATGCCAATTCACGCCAGCCAATTGTATGCCAAGAACGTAACATCGTTGATGCAATTGCTAATTAAAGACAAAGCTTTGCAGGTGGACTTTAGCGACGACATCGTTGATGCAGCTTGCGTTACCCACGCTGGTGAAATTCGCAATCAACGAGTGCGCGATGCGCTACAAGCTTTGAGCGGCGTTGGAGCAGGTTAGTAGCCAAATTACTATAAGGAGTTTTGATTTCATGACAGAGGCATTACTTGCTGCTTTGTTCGTATTTGTTTTGGCATCTTTTATCGGCTTTGAAGTCATCAACAAAATCCCACCGACTTTACACACGCCCTTAATGTCAGGCTCAAACGCGATTTCTGGAATTGCGGTACTGGGAGCAATAGTTGCTGCTGGTGCGAGAGACACAAGTGTGTCAGTAATTCTTGGTTTGATTGCTGTGGTACTGGCAACAATCAACGTTGTGGGTGGTTTTTTAGTCACAGACAGAATGTTGCAAATGTTCAAGAAGAAGGAGATTAAGGCGTGAGCGACTTTTTACCAACTGGCATTCAGCTGACGTACTTAGTCGCTGCATCGTTATTCATTCTGGGCTTGAAAAAGCTGGGATCGCCGGCTACTGCAAGAAACGGTAATATCGTAGCGGCTGTGGGGATGCTGCTGGCAATTGTGGCGACAATGCTAGATCAACATGTGTTGAACTACGAGATGATATTGTTGGGCTTGGCGATTGGATCGGGAATTGGTGCGATCGTTGCCTATAAAGTCCAAATGACCGAAATGCCCCAAATGGTGGGTTTACTCAACGGTTTGGGTGGTGCGGCTTCGGCATTAGTAGCCGTTGCCGAATTCTGGCGGTTATTAGATAGTTCTCAGCCGATACCCCTAGATGTCAACATTTCCATGCTATTGGATGTGTTAATCGGTGGTGTTACCTTCACAGGTAGTTTTTTAGCCTTTGCCAAATTGCAAGGTTTAATTAGCGGTTCGCCGATTACATTTCCATTCCAGCAACCATTTAACCTCTTGCTTTTGGGTGCTTATATAGTAGGTAGTGCCTATTTAATCATCACACCAGATAGCTTACCCATATTCTTGGGAGTGGTTGGCGTTTCCTTAGTGTTGGGTGTGATGTTCGTCATCCCTATTGGTGGCGGCGATATGCCAGTGGTAATCTCGCTGTTGAACTCGTTGTCAGGTGTGGCGGCGGCGGCGGCTGGGTTCGTGGTGATGAACAATATGTTAATCATCGCTGGTGCTTTGGTAGGAGCATCTGGCTTAATCCTCACCGAAATTATGTGTAAGGCGATGAACCGCTCCTTATTTAGTGTGCTGTTCAGTGCTTTTGGTACAGGTTCTAGTTCTGGTGGTGGTGCTGCTAGTGGTGGTGCAACCGATCAAAGCGTCCGCAGTATCGATCCTGAAGAAGGGGCGATGATGTTGGGTTATGCCCGTTCTGTGGTAATTGTGCCTGGTTATGGTATGGCAGTTGCCCAGGCGCAACATAGCGTCCGGGAATTGTCAGATCAGTTAGAAAAAATGGGCGTTGATGTCAAGTATGCCATTCACCCCGTTGCTGGTAGAATGCCGGGGCACATGAATGTGTTGCTGGCGGAGGCAAATGTGCCTTATACCCAGTTGTACGACATGGATGATATTAATCCCCAGTTCGATCAAGCGGATGTGGCTTTAGTAATTGGGGCAAATGATGTAGTAAATCCGGCGGCGCGGAGTGATACAAATAGCCCGATTTATGGTATGCCGATTTTGGAAGTAGATCGGGCGAAGCAGACGATTGTAATTAAGCGTGGGATGAGTACGGGTTTTGCCGGTGTAGATAATGAATTGTTCTACAAGGATAAAACGACGATGCTTTTTGGTAGTGCGAAGGATATGGTGGCGAAGTTGGTTTCGGAAGTGAAGCAACTTTAACGAACTGCGAAGACGCAAAGGGCGCGGAGGAAGAATTTAGAAAGTTGGCTTGCTTTGGGAGTGTGATGCTTCTGAAGCAATTTTTTTTGGAGATTGTTTCAGATAAAGAAGACTTTAATAAAAACGTACTAATTTTGTACTAATCAAAGCTTACAGCAATTTTCAGGTAAATAGACCACAGTGATTGAACCAACCGAAGGCATCATCTTCGTTAATATAATTGACAGCAAGAGCCATTGCTTGGTCGAGTGATTCGGTGGTGCGTGCCTCACAGGAACGGAGAAATTGCTTTAGTTTCGACCAACACAGTTCTATGGGAGATAAATCTGGAGAGTAGGGAGGCAAAAACTTGACTTTTGCACCAACAGATTCAATTGCAACTCTTACACGTTCAGCATGATGAACTCGGAGATTATCCATGACCACGATCGCTCCTTTCCATAACTGAGGTAGTAAGACCTCAGTTACATAAGTGAGAAAAACATCAGTATTTGTACTACCTGGTACAGTCATTGCTGCAATCAGCCCATCAAGGTTTAAAGCTCCAATCAAAGAAACGTTCCCACCTTTACTTCCGGGTATACTTCCAACTGCTCTTTCGCCATTGACTGCTCTGGCAAACAAGCGCGACATTGATAAATTCAATCCCGCAACATCTCCAAATATCAGATTTCTGACATCAATTTTATCTAACCACCGACGATAGTCATGTCTTAGCTCTTGTACTCTTGGGGTATCTTGCTCGCTAGCATAAAGACTTTTTTTTTACACGTAAGCCTAATTTTTCTACCGCACGATGCATTGTTGTGATACTCACACTAATGCCTGTGCGTTCTGCATAGCGATCGCATAATTCTCTCAGTAACAAATCATTTTTTTCCTCAACCAAAGACTGGATCAGTGATAGATGCTCGTTTATTATTGTCGGCTTTTGGTATCCTCCACGTTGTTTCGCCTCGACTTGGCCATTTGTCCGATACTGGCGCAGTAGGTTTCGCACAAATGACAAACTGACCTTAAATCTTTGCGCTAACTGGCGTTGAGAGCCTTCTTTTGATTCCCAAGCCATAATCACGCGCTCACGCAAATCCTTTGAGTAAGATACTGGCATCTATTCAAACAATGCTATCTCTTCAGTCTACCTGAGTCTGTAGTTCAATTACCTGAAAATTGCTGTAATTCATGTGTTGAGTATAGTTTTACAAAATTTTATAGTCGAAATTAGCTCTTGGGCTTTGACAAAACAGTAATTTTAAGTTTATATGTATAAAGTTACACAGACTGACCGCAGCTTAATTTAACTACCTATTTTGGTGCAGGATAAATAATTTATGGACAAAGAACTATATTCACTATCTAAAATTTTTACAGAAAAATTATATAGAATACCAGACTATCAGAGAGGATATGCTTGGAATCTGAAGCAACTTAAAGATTTTTGGAATGATTTAGAACAACTGGAAGATAGAAAAAATCATTATTTAGGAGTTTTAACTTTAGAAGAAGTTTCTAGCGAGGTTATCAATCAGTGGCAAAATGATTCATGGATCATACAGTCCAAAGGTTATGACGCTTACTATATTGTTGATGGTCAACAGAGATTAACAACTGCAATAATTCTCATTCAAGGATTGATTGAGTGTACAGAGAAAAATACTAAATTAAATTATAATACTGTTGAGGATATCCGCAAAAAATATATTTTTGATTCAAAAGATGACAGCATTTCTAGATCATATATCTTTGGTTATGAAAAAGATAATCCAAGTTATGAATTTTTAAAGACAAAGGTTTTTGACGAGCATTCTTTTAATATTTCTGACAAGCAGGAGACGATTTATACTCATAACCTCGAAATAGCTAAAATATTTTTTAGAGATGCATTAGAAAAATTGTCTCATGCCGAGAGAGAAAATATATTTAAAAAATTAACACAGCATTTATTGTTTAATTTGTTTACCATTTCTAATGATATAGACGTTTGTATCGCTTTTGAGACGATGAACAATAGAGGAAAACCTCTTTCAGTGCTTGAATTATTGAAAAATAGATTAATCTATCTTACTATAAAGCTTAATGTTGAAGATTATGAAAAAAGAGATTTGAGGCATAGTATAAATGAAGCATGGAAAACTGTATATCATAATTTAGGTAAAAATAAAGATAATCCCCTAGATGATGACAAATTTCTCTTTAACCATTTTATTTTGTATTTTGGAAAAGATACAAGCACTGAGGATGAAATATCTGCGGTTGAAACTTTTGGTATCAATATAAATACAAGTCGTTATGTTATTCGTGCTGATTACTATAAATTTTTGTTAGAAAAAATATTTATATCTAAAAATATTGTTCAAGAAAACAATGGTGAGGGCAGCAATAATGCAATTAAGTTAAACACTAAATTCATAAATGATTATGTCAGAGATTTGCAACAATCAGTTGTGTTATGGCATAAAATTTCTAATCCTTATTTTAGTGATTTTTCAGAAAATGAGAAAATTTGGTTAGATAAACTAAACAGATTAGTAAATACAGGAACGGCATCCGTTGTTCCTCCTTTGATAATGGTTTTTTTCAAAAAAGAAACTAACACAGATAAAAGAGTCAGATTTTTAAAAGCTTTAGAATTACTAATGTTTTTTGCTTTATTAATTGGTTTTCCATCTCAAGCAATATTTTCTATAACAGGATTCAATACTTTAGAAAAAGCAATAAACCTAAGTAAAAGTAAAGTGACAGCAGAAAAATTAATAAAAGAATTGGAAGAAATATTTAATGAAGTATATTTTGAAAAGGGAGCATTAAAACGAATAAAGTCTGAGTTTAAGACGCGAGACTTTTATAAGTGGCGTGGAATAAAATATTTTCTTTATGAATATGATTTACATCTACAATCATTGTCCAAACATAACCAAAAAAAGATAAATTGGTATGAATTTATTAATAACGATTCTACAGAAGATTATAGAACTGTAGAACATATATATCCACAAACTGACAAAGATAAATATTGGCGTGATGCTTTTAAAAACTATACAACTAAAGAAAAAAATATATTAAAAAATTCTCTTGGTAACTTATTACCTCTTTCATCAGCTAAAAACTCTAGCTTTAGCAATAAATCTTTTCTTGTAAAAAAAGATAATGAAATAAATACTATTGGATATAGATATGGATCTTTTTCTGAAAATGAAGTAGCGACTTATGAAAATTGGACAGCTAAAGAGATACTTAAAAGAGGTATTGATTTACTAAATTTTATGGAAGAAAGATGGAAATTTAGTATAGGAAACGAACAAGAAAAAATAGAATTTTTGGGTATAGGATTTGTCTTAAAAAAAGAAGGTTTATCTAATTAAGCAAATATGCGTGCCTTTGCGTGATATAAAAAATGATCGCCACACACTAGCCAAAATGCGCTCACCTAAACTCTGATTCCTTGGCATCTTGGCGGTTAGTTAAAAAAAGCGATCACCTGCAAAATCTTCAGCGTGCGATCCCCACTTTTTCTCCTGCCTCTGTATCCTCTGTGTAGCCTCTCGTAGAGAATGCATCGCCTGATGCTTCCCTAACCAACTATCCCTTTTATCGGAATTTCTATCCAGAACTCACAGCCATTACCAGGTTCAGAAACACATTTGATATTACCGCCGTGTTTTTCTACAATAATTTGGTAGCTAATAGATAACCCCAAACCGATCCCTTGTCCAGGTTGTTTGGTCGTAAAGAAAGGTTCAAAAATTCGCGATCGCATCATCTCTGGAATCCCACAACCATTGTCGGCAATCCAAATCAGAATACTATTCCCTTCGATTGTTTCTGTACGAATCCAAATTTTAGAATCGGCAATTATTTTTCCACAAGTTGCTGAGTTTTCTAATGCATCGATCGCATTATTGAGAATATTCATAAACACCTGATTCATCTGCGCTGCATAGCAGACTACTGGGGGCAATTCACCATATTCCTTAATTACCTCAATAGCAAAAGAATTAGTCTGTGGTTGCAGTCGATGTTGTAAAATTAGCAAAGTACTGTCGATACCTTCATGAAGATTAACGGGTTTTATTCCTGTTTCGTCAAGTCGAGAAAAAATTCGTAACGACAAGACGAGTTGAGAGATTCGCTCTGCCCCCATCTTCATGGAAGTCAAAATTTTGGGCAAGTCATCACTAATAAAATCTAAATCCATTGCTGCTGCTTGCTTTTGAATTTCTCCTGTTCCCTTAGGATACTGTTTCTGATAAAGACGGAGTAATTTAAATAAATTTTCGGCATGTTCCGTGACATAGATGATATTGCCGTAAATAAAACTAATCGGGTTGTTAATTTCATGTGCTACACCAGCAACTAACTGCCCTAAACCTGCCATTTTTTCACTTTGAATCAATTGGCTCTGAGTGTTTTGTAATTCTTTAAGAGTCTGGGTAAGTTCTTCTTTTTGACGTTGAGTTTGTTCAAGTAATTCCGCTTGCTGAAGTCCTACCCCTAATTGAGTACCAATTTGCATCAGCAAATCTACCTCATCTTCTTGCCAATCACGCGGTTTGAGATTTTGATACGCTGCTAGTAATCCCCAAAGTTTCTCGCCCTGAAAAATCGGCACAATTATATATGCCCTAGCCTCCATTAGCTCAAGCAGAGCAATATGACAGATAGAATAATTGGCGCTGTAAATATCTTTAATAGCACTACTTTCACCATTAGCAAAGTTTCCACCTTGGGTTTGTTGCAAGTAATCATCTGCAACTACAGGTAAAATTTCCTTTACTGGTGTCCAACCTTGAGCTAAAGACTCAGCAACAAATTCGCCACTCCAATCAGTCCTGAATTGATAGATTGTCACTCGATCAACTTCCAATAACCGTCGGACTTCTTCTGCACTAGTGGCAAAGATGGTATCAATATCAAGAGACTGGCGAATTTTCTCCACTGTCGCAGCTAAGGCCTTCTCCCTTTCGGCTGCTTTCCGTTCTCGTTCGGCGGCTTTAGCCAGTTTTTGGGCTTGCACCTGCATCTGTTTCAAAGACTCAGCTTGCTGTAATGCTACCCCCAATTGAACGCCAACTTGTGCCAATAAGTTGATTTCCTCATCTTGCCAATAACGGGGCTGGGAGTTTTGATAAGCCACTAACAATCCCCACAACTTTTCGCCCTGAGAAATTGGTACAAAAGCTTCATTCCGTGCATACTTACCCGCTTGCTTTCCTTGCACAAAAACACCTTCTGTCACTGGCTGCGGCTTAACTATTGGTGTCCAGCCATCAACAATGGAATCGGCGACAAATTCGCCACTCCAATCAGGATAGAAGCGATAAATTGCCACTCGTTCCACTTCTAATAGCCGACGGACTTCTTGAGTTGTGGTTTTAAAAATGGCTTCAATTTCCAAAGACTGACGAATTTTTTCTACAGTGTTCGCCAACGCCCTTTGTCTTTCAGCAGCTTTACTAATCTCTGCTGCTTGGATTTGCATTTGTTGAATAAATTCCGCTTGCTGCAAAGCCACACCTAATTGCGTGCCCACTTGGGTAAGCAAGTAAACCTCATCTTTTTGCCAATCACGGGTTCTGGCGTTCTCGTACACTGCTAGCAAGCCCCAGAGTTTCTGACCGTGGTAAATGGCAATGATTACATAAGCTCTTGCCTGATAAATTTCTAAGATTTTTATGTAGCAGTCGCTAAAGCCTGAATTGTAAATATCATTACAAATTCGGTATACTTCACAACTGCTAAAGCTACCACCTTCGGTATCTTGTAAGTAGGTATCAGCAACTGGGGGTTTAGCTAAATCTTTGGCGCTACATTCACTAACATTTTCACTTAATTCCGGCCGCTGCAATTGTTCATCAATGAGGGAAATCCAACCCGCTGCCACTGATTCAAACACGAATTCACCACTCCAATCAGGATTGAAGCGATAAATAGCCACGCGGTCAGCATTTAGCAGCTGCCTAAGTTCTACGGTGCTTGTGCGGAAAATGCTTTCTAAGTCTAGAGACTGACGAATTTTCTCAATGGTTATGGCTATGGTTTTCTGCCATTGGGCTGCTTTTTCTCTGGCTTTTGCTTGTGCTAGTTGTGCAGATTGTAATTTGACTTGTTCCAGGTAATCTGCTTGCTGCAAAGCAACTCCTAGATGTTCGGCGATTAATTGCACAAACTCAATTTCTGATGCTTCCCATTGCCGAGAACTACTACACTGATGAATACACAGCAATCCCCATAAATTTTTACCTTTTATCAAGGGGGCAGTTATATTGGCACGTACTTGGAATCTTTCTAGAATCTGGATGTAGCAATCACTAGCATTAACTTGATAAATATCAGCTATTGCTCTAATACGACCTTGCTGATACAAGCTTGCGAATTCCTCACTAAAGCAGTGGTCGCGCACTTTGGCTGTTAGTGCCGAATCCCATTCTGTGGCCACATCTTCATAGATAAATTCCCCTTCCCATGCCAAATCGGGATAAAAACGAAATACGCCAACTCGATCGCTTTTCAGAAGTTGGCGAACTTCAGTGACTGTAATTTTGAAGATAGTTTCTATGTCTAGAGACTCCCGAATACGGGCAATAACCCCAGATAAGGCTTTTTGTTGCTCATTCTGACGCAAGGAGGATGTCACATCTGAATGAGATTCTTGCCGTTTTGAATTTGGTTCTATGGGTTGAGTAGTAGAGGAGTTTTCCATTCCCAGTGGGACTTTAAATATTGAAAGTCTTCTATCTCATGATTCCCGTTGCGATTGCAAAGGTAACAGTTTTTTCCTGAGAATGCCAAAAAACAATATAGGGACACGATAGTATCGTGTCCCTACAAGAACATTTTTCAACCACGAGAAAATTATCGCCGCTTGGGAGTGGCGCTGCGGCTGGTGCGTTTCTCTTCATCTCGGCGACGGCGATCGCGCCAATCTGCCACGGTTAAATAACCAATACCACCAGTAACTCCTACGAGTAGCACTGCGGCTACTATTGTTAAAATACTCAAAAATGGACTTTCCACAATGCCTCTACAGCCCGTTACGTCCCCAAACTACCATTGCAATTGACCAAGTGAACACAACTAACAGTGATACCCAACCTAGTGTCAAAATCTCCATAGTCCTGCTTTTCAAATAATTACAAAAGGTTTCTAATATTTATCATACAGGGATTAGGCAGGCTGAGATTTTTTTATAAATGGTATTGTAACTTTGGCTGGCGATGTCTACGATGGTCACTGAGCTTGTCGTACTCCTTCGGAGAAGCAAGCTACGCGCAGCGTCTCGTAGAGAAGTGCGGGCTACGCCTACGCAAAATATACACCATTTTTCTTGATAAGCTAGCACTTCAAGCATTAATAAAGACGAATGTAAAAAAATAGGGATCGCGCTTTCCTACTAGATGGTTTGGGAATACTAGGTTTACGGGTATATATTTCAAATCCAACAACCCCTAGTATTATGCCAACATTTTTCAACTATCCTTTCCAATCCAACGGTTTTATTCCCCACGGACATTGTTATCTCTGGCAAACTGGATTAGTTTGGCTCCACATTATTTCTGATGCCACGATCGCTCTGGCTTATTATTCTATTCCCTTTCTACTGATTTACTTTATTTCCAAACGCAAAGACGTTCCTTTTAATGGAGTTTTTTTGTTATTTGGTGCTTTTATCATTGCTTGCGGTACTGGACACTTAATAGATATTTGGACGCTTTGGTATCCAGACTATTGGATTGCAGGTGGTTTAAAAGCTTTAACTGCCATTATTTCTATATACACGGCATTTGCGTTATTTTACCTCATGCCTCAAGCTCTGGCACTACCCAGCCCAGCCCAGTTAGAGGCTATTAATCAAGTCCTTTCAACAGAAATTGTCGAGCGCAAGCGTATTGAGAAAGAACTACGTCAAGCAGAAGAAGTTGCTCAAAACTCCAGCCAAGCTAAGAGTGAATTTCTGGCCAACATGAGTCATGAACTACGCACACCTCTTAACGGCATCCTGGGCTATACACAAATTCTCCAACGCACAGAATCTTTAAGTGAAAAAGGACGTAAAGGACTCAGCATTATTTATCAATGCGGTTCTCATCTTTTAACCTTAATTAATGATGTTCTGGATCTCTCCAAGATCGAAGCCCGGAAGTTGGAATTGTATCCTGTTGATTTCTACTTGCCTGCCTTTATAGATAGCGTGACTGAAATTTGCCGCATCAGGGCAGAACAAAAAGTCATCGCATTTCACATTGAAATCGATCCTGATTTACCAACAGGTATTCATGCTGATGAAAAACGCTTGCGGCAAGTATTGATTAACTTGCTTAGTAATGCCATGAAGTTTACTCATCAAGGCAGTGTCACTTTCAAAACTCAGGTCATTAATCAAGAATCAAATACTAATGGGAAAACTAACTACAAAATTCGCTTTGAGGTAGTAGATACTGGCACTGGCATAACCCCTGAACAAGCCGAAAAAATCTTCCAGCCCTTTGAGCAAGTGGGGAGTCAGAAACGACAATCTGAAGGTACAGGCTTAGGATTAGCAATCAGCCAAAAAATTGTTTTGTTGATGGGTGGTCAAATTCAAGTGCAAAGTGAATTTGGCAAAGGTAGCACTTTCTGGTTTGAGGCAAATTTGTCAGAATCTAAAGACTGGGCAAAAGTTTCTAGAGTAGTTGAGCAGGGAACTATTATTGGTTATCAAGGACAAAGGCGCACCATTTTGATTGCGGATGATAAATGGGAAAACCGATCGGTAATTGTAAATTTACTAGAGCCTGTTGGGTTTACTGTTGTAGAAGCTACTAATGGTCAGGAAGCATGGGTACAGTCTCTAGCCCACAAACCAGACATGATTATCACTGATTTAGTGATGCCGATATTGAATGGATTTGAGTTAATTAGTCGTTTGCGTCAGTCTGGGGCATTCAAAGAGATTCCGATCATCGCTTCGTCAGCAAGTGTGTTTGCAGTCGACCAGCACAAAAGTATTGATGTAGGTGCAGATGCCTTTTTACCAAAGCCTGTAGAAGCTGAAAATATGCTGGAAATGCTACGACAGTTTTTGCAACTGGAATGGATTTTTGACGCTAAGGTAGAGGCTATTAAGAAAATCTCTAAAGATGGTTCTAATCAACAAAATGAGATGATTTGCCCTAGCAAAGATGTTTTGCAAGAGTTACTCGAACTATCACAAGACGGCGACATTCAAAATATTTTAGAACTGGCTGAAAAACTTTCTGCATCTGATGAAAAGCTAAACATCTTTTCCCAGCAACTCATGCAGCTTGCTAGTAATTTCCAACTCAAACGTTTGGAAACTTTTATTGAAAAACACATCAATTAATTTCAGTTAAATTCCAATTTCCAATTCATCATGATCAAACCCCTAAATAACGGATTTATTTTAATTGTGGATGATAATCCCACAAATTTATCTGTCCTGTGTGCAGCGCTCAATAGTGAGGGTTTTCGTTTTCGTGTTGCAGTGGATGGAGAAACTGCGATCGCTCAGGCTGAACGCAATCAGCCAGAGTTGATTTTGCTGGATGTACAAATGCCTGGTATTGATGGATTTGAAACTTGTCGTCGTCTCAAAGCCAATCCTGCCACCCAAAACATTCCGATTATTTTCACCACTGCCTTAGCGGATACGGAAAGCAAAACGAAGGGATTTTCTCTTGGCGCAGTAGATTACATCCCTAAACCGTTTGCACAAGAGGAAGTCATTGCTAGAGTGCGTGTACATTTGCAACTCAAAAAATTGACTGAATCTTTGGAACAACAAGTTAGCGATCGCACCAAGGCTTTGCAACAAGCTCAAGTCCAATTGGTACAGCAAGAAAAACTATCAACACTCGGAGAATTAATCGCTGGTATTGGCCATGAAATCAACAACCCCATCAATTTTATTTCCAGCAATATTCCACCCTTAGAAGAATACATTGCAGGAGTAACCGAGTTGCTCCTACTGTATGAACAAGAGTATCCCAACCCAACAGCTAAAATTACTACTGCGATTGAAAGATTGGATCTGAACTTCGTTCTCGAAGATATGGTAAAAATTTTAAACTCACTCCAGCTAGGAAGTGAACGAATTCAAAACCTTTCTAATTCACTCCGCAATTTTTCTCGCTCGGATAGTGATACAAAAATACCTGCTGATTTGCACCAAGGACTCGATAGTACACTAATGATTTTGCAACACCGCCTCAAGGCTAACGGCGATCGTCCCGGTATTGAAGTTATTAAAAGTTATGGAGTATTACCAGAGGTAAACTGCTATTTAGGGCAGATGAATCAAGTATTTATGAACATTCTGGCAAATGCAATTGATGCCCTTGATGAAGCTATAATGCAAGGCAAAATGAGCAATCTAATTCCTGAGATTAAAATTGCAACAGAAATAGATTCTGAACAATTGGTTATAATTCGGATTGCTGATAACGGAATTGGCATTCCTGAACGGCTTAAACAACGCTTATTTGAGCCGTTGTTTACCACAAAAACCGTTGGTAAAGGCACTGGACTTGGCTTGTCGATCGCTTATGAAATAGTTGTAGAGAAACACAAAGGTGTATTAGATGTAAATTCTCAACCAGGTAAGGGAACCGAATTTACCATCAAAATTCCTATAGAATAGAAGCATTTAATTAATTACAAAGCTGCTCTAGCATTTATCATACTGGAGACAAGGAAAAATTTCTCCAATACCTAATCACTAATTTCTATATAGAGTGAATCAAATTTTAGATCCTCAATTAATGGCAGAACGTGTAGAATCCTTCAAAGCTGGAATAGTTGGAGGTTTCTCTGTGTGTTTTGCTTTTGTACTTCTCAGTGTTTTGAATACTTTTGTACTAGCAAAGTATTTTCAGAACCTTGCAAGTCTGCACAGTGATATTAACTGGCACTTGTGGGTGAGTGGTGCAATCGCAACTTTTAGTGGCTTACTATTTGGTGTCACTTACCGCTATATCATCCGCTCAGATAAAAATCCCCAACTTAAAACTGGTGGGGTTCTGGCCTTTGGTTTGGTGCGGGGATTGACTCAGATAGAGCTTGGGTTGAATTCAAATATCACAATTTGGTCTTTTTTGGTATTAGCGGCAGAAAGTTTATTGTGGTTTGCGTTTGCTGCGATCGCTCTTGATCTTGCGATTAAACTCCGTTGGGTTAAACCTTTTTCATCAATCTAAATTCCTTTCTCTAAGTATACTAGTCGCATATAGATGTGAAATCCTTCCTATAAGCGTTTGTGGCGCAAATAGATAAAAAGCTGGAAACATTGCAATTTTGTAGTATGCTTAATACAATTAGCCTACAAGCACTATTTGTGTAATATATTGTATCAGTTTTCAAAAATAAGTATAAATAATTACTAATATTCGTTCCCAGTATTTCTTCCCTAATATGCAAACTAAAATATCCCACTATTATTTGATAGTCGATCTGGAGGCTACGTGCTGTGACAAGAAGACTATTCCTCGTCACGAAATGGAAATCATTGAAATCGGTGCGGTGATGCTCAATCGAGCAACATGGGAAATTGATTCTGAGTTTCAGCAATTCATCCAACCTGTGAGACATCCACAACTGACAGATTTTTGTACCGAACTGACTAGTATTCGGCAGCAAGATGTTGATGAAGCACCAAAATTCATTGAGGCAATTCCTCGATTTAAAGAATGGATTTATTCATTTCCTAATCATATTTTTTGTTCTTGGGGTAATTACGACAAAAAGCAATTTATTCAAGATTGCGTGTTTCATAATTTCCCTTATCCTTTTACTTCAGAACACATAAATATCAAAGAGAAATTTTCAGAATATCTTGGCGTATCTAAAAAATTTGGTATGGCACAAGCTCTCAATGAGCTAGGGATAGAATTGAAAGGTACACATCATCGCGGCATTGATGATGCTCACAATATTGCATCTATCTACAGACAGATTAAAAGCACTAAATAAGTTGGAAAATGGAAAACTCGTAACATCCCATCTTAAAATGTTTCGGTAGATTACGAAAATTGTTGCTACAAAATTATTCCTAGTCAAAAGGATTTTTGGAGGAACCTTTTTTGCTATTGGGTGAGTATTCAGAACAATTCATAGCTTCTCCGGTAAGAACAATAGAAGGATTGACTGCACATTTTAGATAATGATTGTTTGAATAAAATCGACAGTTTTTACAAGGAAGTTTGTGTAAACCGTTAATAGAAATAACCATTTTATCATCTAAAAATGCCCGGATTTTTTGCAATATTAGAAAAAAAACTACCCAGGCAATTAGAAAGCCAACAGGAGATAAGGATATCGCTAGATCGGGAATGCTTAATTCATGCGTTTGTGCTTGTTCATTTCTTGCTTCACTCAAGTTTCCTTGATGTAAATTACTATTGGCTAATACACGTTTTTGCAAAATTAGATCGTGATACATATTATTTACCTTTTCCTATATGTATTTACTAACTTGATTTTTGATAGTCGGCTAACTAGAAATTTAGAACCATAACAAACTTAAAAACTATCCATATTTGTTCATGCTAGATATGTAGATATCAAAAATCTTTGAACAATAAGGGTATTTATGGATTAGATTGTTTTATGTGTATTTTAATTAACTAACAATCACTACACAACTGCCAGTAGCACATATTTTAATGTTTACAATGGTTTAATTATAGGTTTAGCAAAATAAGACTTCGCCTATATCTGCCAAGAGTTTTGCTTGTTATTTTAAGTTATATACCCAAGGGAAGAAATTAGAGAATAGACTTATAACTGGATATTTCTATGTTAAGATAAATCTAAAAATATTCTTAAAATTTTATAGACATTAAAGCTGTATCACTTTCCAGTTATTTTTTTATAAAAATCTTGAATCCAATGATGGTTGTATTAAAAATTTATTTATTAGAGATTTATCACTGGCAATGTAGATTTTGGGGTGTGTTAAATAGCCCCATATACTTGCAGTGATTAATTCTATTATTTTGATAATTTTTTGCTCTAGTTACCTGATAAAGTAAGATATATATCTGGGTTAAGCGGGCTATCAAAGAATAGTCTCTCATCAGATTGCAAGCCAATAAGATTGATTTTGAGGCTACAGTTTATGATAAGGTTTTTGCGAAAAAAAATAGTTTTTTTCTTTACAACAATTGTGCTGGCAATTCTGCTAATTTCTCATCAACCAGTACTAATAGCTGAGGCACAATCTTCTACACCAACACCAACGCCTGCTAGGTCATTTCCCCCTGTGGCTTATCCTAATAGGGCACTAAGCGCTTTCCCTGCACAGCTACCACCATTGCCTTATGGTTATGGGGCATTAGGAAAAGCTATTGATGCTGAAACGATGAAATTGCATCATGATGCACACCACGCTAGCTACGTCAAGAACTTAAATGATGCATTAAAGCAGTACCCAGATTTGCAAAAAAGAAGTGTTGAAGCTTTATTAGTGGATTTGAAAAGCGTACCTGAAGATATTCGGACAAAGGTGCGTAATAACGGTGGTGGTCATCTCAACCACACGATTTTTTGGCAACTGATGAGTCCCGACAGTGGTGGACAACCAACGGGAGCGATCGCTCAAGAAATTAACCAAACTTTTGGCAGTTTTGATGCCTTTAAAAAACAGTTTAACGCAGCAGGTGCTGCTCGGTTCGGTAGTGGCTGGGTTTGGCTAGTACGAAATCCTCAAAATCAACTCCAGATTGTTACTACAGCAAATCAGGATAACCCAATAATGGATGGTTTCTATCCGATTATGGGTAACGATTTATGGGAACACGCTTATTACCTTAAATATCGCAACCGTCGGGCTGAGTATTTGAATAATTGGTGGAATGTTGTGAATTGGCCGCAGATTAACAGGCGATCGCAACTTTCATCACAACAACCTCGTTAGCCATACCATCAAGGATATCAAACCACTTATAGAAATCTTTATAAAGCTACCTCTAGAGGTAGCTTTATTCATAGCACTGCTACCCCTTTAGATTCTTTTTTACCAGATATCTAATTATGAATTACGGATTTTTTAACTTATTCGCCGTAAGTCCCCCACTGAATTTGGTACTTCCGTTTCCAGTAGCGGGATATAAGGCGGGAAAAACTGAAATCGTTCTCAACCAATACGAGGCGTAGCCGAGTAAGGGCAGAGAACATTTGAGGTTTTTCTAAATATTATAAAGTTGTTGCCAAAGTGTATGAACGAGTTAGCAATTCCCGTCTTGATTTTCTACATAAACTTAGTTATGAGTTGGTCAGCGATAGCCAAGCGATTACAGAAGCCAACACTGTACTTGGTACTCCAAGTCAGTGTGGGTAGTTCACAGACCGATGTTTAGAACGAACTATGTATAGTAGAACAATTAGCAATACAAGCGCTTTGATCATTGATGGCTCCACTACCTTCTTCACTTCCGTAGGGGGTTTAGGAGTGACATTACACGGAATCTCAATGATCTGTGTGTGATCGGAACCATTACCACTAGGAGTCAGATCGCATTCACCTTTGCTGGTGAGAGACAAAGGTGTAGGTGTAGGTGGAGGTGTAGGTGTAGGTATAGGTGTATTTCCTTGAGAAACAGATGGTTGACCTGAAGAACTATCGCCATCCATTAATAGAATCATCGCTATAACAAGAGCTCCAATTCCTAGTGGCCAGAGTGGAAAGGAATCAGGACTATCTGCTACGACGACATCTCCCTCAGAGCCAGGGATATCAAAGGCTATTGTTTCTCCATCCAAAGGTACTGGACTATCACTTACCAACATATCTCCTGGGATATCTTCTCCCAAAAGCTGATTAAATTCTTCTGGAATCGCATTGTTGGGTCGTCCGAGTTCCCCACCATCTTCGGAGTATGGATAAGATAGTAGCTCAAAAACCCTCTTTTCGAGTTGGTCTGGATCTCCAGAATTCAACGCATTTAAGCCTGTAGAGATTTTATTTATATAAAAATTTGTCATCTCTGGCGACAGACCTAAAGATTGAATTTGCTCCTTAATGTTGGAAATTTTTGAGGCTTCTTCAAACAGCAGTCGTCCGTATGAGAATTTCAAGTCTAGTAGTCCATCACGGAGGCTGACCGAGTTATTGCCTCCTGAGTATGGAGACCAGTAGAACTGGTTTGTTACCAGTCCGAGTCCTTCTACTGGATTGCGACCAAAATGTTGTCCAAGAAGGTATTGAGAGCTATCCATGATTGCGGGGGATTCGTTTCTCCAAAAAGAGGCGAAAGGCACCGCAGAGAGATTGGGATTGTTACCGTAAAAGCTAGCGAAATTCTGGAAATTTTTCTCCCCACCGGCTGCTCGAATCAGGAGGTTTTGATAAGTACTCCCACCGTTTAATTCCACTAATCGTTGGATTACCGATCCAGTTTTATTGCAGGTCAGACCAAATCCCACATTACATCCAGGAATGACTCGCATCTGGTTCAAATTCTGGTTATTGATTTGGTACTGGAGATACTCAGGCTCCAATCCTTGTTGGATACCATAGCGTCCAATATTGAGTTGTCCAAAAGCAGACTGACACGTAGTGAGTCCTACTGCAAGAGATGAGAATGCGATCGTTGCAAAACGAACCGCCTTCGATATTGCAATTCTTTGAAAAATTGATTTAGGCAAGATGCACCTCCAATAAACGACAGCAATTTAATTGGGCTGGGCATTTGGTATTGGTTCTTCTCCCCAATCTCCAGTCCCCAACCCTCAGTCACCAATCCCCACTCCCAAATTCAACTCTTAGGTAAATAAATGTTGATCGTGATTCCGGTACCTTTGAGATTTCCTGATGAGAGTGTGTGATATAAGACCATTCCCCGATTTGGTTGATCGAAAAGAAACGCACGACGTGTAGGTTTGATCTTCCCTTGCTTTACCAAGGAAACGAAGGCTTCTAAATATCTACGTATACCTTTGCGGTTCTCTTGAGTAGTATTCAGATGATGCTCGATCAGCATCATAAAGAAGTCCAAGCTACGATTTTCCTGCCCCTGAATCAGACTGCCCTCATCTAGAAAAGAACTTGCTATGAGCCTGTTATCAACTCGTTTAACCTTAAACAGAGTAAAGTAACGCCCTTCTTGTTTCGGATCGTTCGCATAACAGACCCAAGAACCCTCTTGATTTTGGGTAAAACCTTGTTCAGCAAGGTAAGAAAGCAAAGAATTATTGGCCTTAGTCTGTGGTGGAGGTAATAAATCTTCAATGGGATCTAAAGAGCAAATCCTCTGTGTTGTTTTCTGTTGAGACACAGCAGCAGCCTCCTGGATACGGAGGCGCAGGGGCTTGTCAGCAGACATTGCCATGCTAGACATTGCAGCCAATACAGACACTTGGAGAGCGATCGCTCCAATCAAACGAACAATGATATTCATGTTTTACCTGTTACTTTTACTTACGTTGTCAATAATCAAGTCGTTACTAAATCAATCCTGATTTAGGAGTCCTAAACCATTTGTCAAATTTAAGTGTTTTCCTCATTTGATCGAGGTCGCTTAAGTTTTCACCAGTCAAATAGGAATTTTATATAGTAGGTAACTAAGCACAAAGATAATCAGTATCTAAAGAAAAGACACAATTTTAATGTTTTCTTGGCAACAAAAAACGTGCTTTCTGTTACTTTTACGTATACAAAAAACCCTTGACATTGCGTCAACACTTTTATATTTACTCTTGTCTAAATTTTTGCCGATGCTAAGAGGTGTTTATACCTTCTTCGCTGGCTATCATGATTCCTAAAAAAGGGCTTTTTTAGCTCTTTAGTATCTTATATAAGCAGAGTTTCAAAAGCTCTGTGCTTTGCACATTGATGCTTTTGGTGATTTCCTTGCTGGGTTGAATAACTTTTTGTTTTTTGGAGGTAGCACGCCTAACTAGCTGTTTCAGCATCGTCGTAATTTGATGTATAAATAATATCTCCTGACAGTAAAATAATATTACCATGAGCTTGAGACATGCAACTGTATTGTGGACAGTTATCAAAGTTGTACACAGTGAATCGTAACTACCTCTCTATGAAATTTCATGGCAAATAGCTGAGAGTCAAAATCCATTTACTTATATATCGTTAGTATTTTTAAAATATAGTACTCCTGTTCTGAGACTATTCATTTTTTTGTCCTAAATATAACTTGCATTTAAAAGGCATACGTATATCAAGATATAGCGGTTCCTAATTGCATGGAATACAGACCTAACCCCCAGCCACTTCAGGGGAAGGGGAGTAAGATTCAAAGCTTCTCTCCTAAAAGGAGAGAGGTAAAAACTGTACTGCACCCAAGCAAGACCCGCTATATTCTTATTGCTGGATAAACTTGATTATCTGAACTTTAAGCTAGAAGCGATGCCTGCGGCGGTAAACTACGCATCATATCAAGTCTGGGTAATTAATTCTGACTCCCACAGCAATTGCACCCCTCATCGATACATCAAGAGGATAAAAAAAGCGTATCTTTGGCTACAATTAAGAGATTAACTTGGTATTTTTACAAGCCTTGACAGTATGAATGTGGAATTTTTTAACAGGATTCCTTTTATGCCTTTAGTATTACTATGGCTAGCTTACACTCTCCTGGGATGGTACCTTGCTGCTAATCATATTGTTTGGTTAGTAGGAGCTTTTATTGCTGCTATGGTTATAGTTATTGTGCGAAAGAGTACTTCTTGGTTAGAGCGTTTAGTTGAATTTGGATCTCAAACTTTAGCTGTCATATTATTTTTAAGTATATCAATTGCTTTTGTAGCAACTTGGTCGCTATTATTAAGGCTTTTTATCATACCTTTAGCAACTACGATTTTAGCTGATTTGGAAATGCGCTTTTCTGGCTTTAATAAGCTAGATTCATTTTGGATTTTAACAGTTATAGCAGTATTAGGTTTGGTTGTGGGTGAATTAATCGATATTCTACTTTTCCCCAGTAGTAGATACTAAAAAATTAAGAGTAAAAAGAGATTTTTATGATTTCTTACTCGCTAATCTTTACTAACCTCAAATTTTAGGTGATTGCTAGATGATCTAGCTGCTTATCGAAGCAACGCATGATTACCCGCTATTAGTCAATCATTCTCTAGATTAATTTGATATTCTCCCCACCTTGCTCTGAAAAGCATAATTGAAGCGATCGCTGTAGGTACATTGATCTGAATGTGGCGAGATGGATATTACCGCTTGAATACATATCACTGATGATTGTCATTTTTGAGTCACATTTGTTTTTAACCATAGAGATATAGGTAAAACAGTGCAAAAAAAGATGAAACAAAGCGGAGAGTTCCCACTCAACATTCAATACTAGTAAGGAAGTGACGTGAGTAGACGTAAAGACTACAGTTTGCTTCAGCAGACAGCGACAACTGAAGTAGCAACACCCAAGGCATCGCTGACATTACCAGATGCAGTGGCTCTGATTGTCGGTATTGTCATTGGGGCAGGGATTTTTGAAACCCCGGCTCTAGTGGCAAATCAAGCAGGTAGTAATATTGCTGTACTGCTTTTTTGGCTAATTGGCGGTGTAGTATCTCTGGTAGGAGCGCTGTGCTATGCAGAGTTGGCAACTGTCTATCCCGATGTTGGTGGTACTTACTATTATTTGAAACGTGCATTCGGGCGGGGAGTTGCCTTTTTATTTGCCTGGGCGCGGATGACAGTAATTCAAACTGGTTCCATTGCTCTGTTGGCATTTGTTTTTGGTGATTATGTTTCTCAGATATGGCGGCTAGGAACGTTTTCGTCTTCTATTTATGCAGCGATCGCGATCGCACTTTTAACTGCTTTGAACATCATCGGTTTGCAGCAGGGGAAGTGGACGCAAAACTTGCTAAGTGCAGCAAAAGTTCTGGGTTTGTTGCTGGTAGTGGTTCTTGGGCTTACCGCCATTCCTAATTCTGCCCCCCCTTTAGAATCTGCATCATCAGGAACCTGGGGATTAGCGATGGTGTTTGTGTTGTTGTCTTACGGCGGTTGGAATGAAGCGGCTTACATCTCCGCAGAAATTCAAGATGGACGACGCAATATAGTGCGATCGCTAATGTGGAGTATTGGGATCATCACAGCCATTTATTTGCTAATCAATTTGGCTTACCTACGGGGACTAGGATTAGCAAATATGGCCCAGTCGGAAGCAGTAGCCGCAGATTTAATGCGCTCTCTTTGGGGCGCACCGGGAGCCTTGTTTATTAGTGTATTGATTGCGATCGCTACTTTAGGAGCAACCAACGCCACAATCTTTACCGGAGCGCGTACCAACTACGCACTGGGACAGGATTTTTCGCTATTTGGTTTTATGGGACACTGGAAACAGCGTCCAAGTAGTCCCACCTATGCCTTATTCTTGCAAGCAGCGATCGCTTTAGCACTAGTTTTTTTAGGCACGCTCACCCGCAAAGGTTTTCAAACAATGGTGGATTATACCGCCCCAATATTTTGGTTCTTTTTCTTGCTTTCTGGCATATCCCTGCTGGTATTGCGAATCCGTGAACCCCACATAGCACGACCATTCCGCGTGCCATTTTATCCTTTCACACCATTGCTCTTTTGTGCTGTCTGCGGTTACTTGCTCTATTCCAGCTTGGTTTATACAGGCGTGGGAGCAATTGCAGGTGTTTTAGTTGTCGCAGCAGGTATACCCCTCTTGTTCTGGAATAACTATCGCCAAGGTAGGACGTGAGATGAGTGAGCAGGGGAGCAGGGGGACAAGGGGACAAGGGGACAAGAGGTGAGAACTTGAAACAAGTCTTTC
>NZ_JADEXU010000250.1 GCF_015206895.1 Nostoc sp. LEGE 12450
AAGTTTGGTCTTGCTCATGCGTCAGAAATACCCTTAAACGTGCCCCCATACACAAATCACTTTGTAGATGCATTTTCAGTATTTATATATCTTAACATACCGGATTTTTTTGATGCCTACCTACTTATTTTGGAAAAATTCGGTTTTTTGCTTGTCTAATTCCAGTAAGCGTTCAGCTTGTTGGCGAGTTTTTTGATATAAGTGTGACTGTTGCACAGCGATCGCTGCTTGGGCTGCTACTGCTTTCGCTAAATCGATATCAGATGGCAGCCACTGGCGTACTTTTTTACCTTCATGCAAAGTAATACTACCAATACATTTACCATCAGCCAATAATGGTACAAACATTAGCGATCGCGCTGGCATTTTTAACGGCAAATTAAAACCCTGTATATCTGAGGGAGAATGGCTCACATTCCCAATTACCACAGGTTCATGTGTCTGTAGCATTTGTTGGAGGATGGGATTCTCTTGTATAGATGATTGAGAATAGGGTAATCTCTGGGCTGATAGATGGTTATTGTCTTGGGTTGGCGATGCCTGCGGCGGGCTGTGCCTACGTAAATTTTCCAAATGTTGAAAACTGTCATACAAGGCAACACACTCGACAAACTCATCTTCTTCTGTCCACAAAGACAGAACGCAACCATCGACCTGTAAAGCTTGTCCCAGTTGTTGAGTAATAGCCGCAAAGATATCTTGGGGGTCTAGACTAGAGCGAATCGCGCTAGTAATCGTATTAATTAAACTCTCTCGCTTGGCAAGGGCACGTACTTGTTCGTAAGCATAAGCTTGAGACAAAGCTAAGGCTGCCTGATCTGCTACCATCAACACTAGCTGTACCTCATCCTCTCCCCAGAAGCGGGGCACAGAACACTGGTGCAGTGCTAGCACTGCCATCAGTTCTTGTTGGCAGATCAATGGCACAACTAAACTAGAACAAATATTAGCCGTAGCAAAAGCTTCCCTACGTTCGTGCAGTTCAGGAGTATTACCGTGAATGCGTTCATCATCGGTTACATCGTGAATCACCTGGACTTCGCGAGTTTCCCATACCGTCTGAGCCAAAATAGTCAGAGGGGTAGAGGGAGAGAGAGACACAGCAGAAGAATTATTTGCCTGCACCTCTGCTGGTGTGTATTCTCCTGCTTCTTCTGAAAGAGCTTTCTGATAAATAAATCCTTTATCCGTCAACTGCTCATCTTGGAAGGGACGCAACAGACAGACATCCACCTCCAACATGTGACCCACTGTATCTACAATTGCCTGCAAAATTTGCCTGTAGTCTAAAGCACTACGAATCGTATTTGTGACAGTATTCAGCAGCGACTCTTGTCGGAGTGTACGTGTAAGTTCGCGGGTGCGGGCCTTGAGGACATTGTGAGTATCCAAAGCTTGGCGTACCACAGCTTTAAGTTCCTCAGCTTCCCACGGTTTGGTGACATATTTAAAGACCTTACCAGCGTTGATTGCTTCCACCAAGTCTTCGACATCGGTGTAGCCAGTTAAAATAATCCGGATAATATCTGGATATTGAGTTGCTGTCAGGCTCAAAAATTCTGTACCGCTCATCATCGGCATCCGCTGATCGGAGATGATCACCGCTACCTCTCCCTCTTGAGCCAGCAGATCGAGGGCCGCAGGACCAGAGGTTGCCCTTAGCACCTTATAGTCGCGATAGAAGGTGCGGTAAAGCAAGTCAAGGTTGTCTGGCTCATCATCGACAACCAAAATTTTAGGCTTACTGTTTGCTTGAGATTTCATGCACCGCTTTCCTGCTGCAACGGCAGTCGGATAAAGAATAATCTGATCAGGGAAGGATTTTTCTGAGTCAGGTAAGAGCAGAGCATTTCCACCAATAAGGCTCTTTGGCTACATGACTGCTGAGTGTAGGAGCGTTTACTCACGGTAATTCGTTTCAATTGCTTATACCTATTACCGTTTGCTTTAGTGCAGTGTAATTGCTTTCATAGTCAGTTATAGGGTTATAGAGTCGATCCTTGCTAGTCAAATCTTCCTTCACCTCCTGCGAGCAGTGTCTAATACTACATACAGCACTCATAGCTAGCTGAAAAATCCAGATGAAGCTGCATATTAAGTTTTCCCTCCGCAGCAGTTGTACTAACACTTGCACGTAAATTTTATTTAT
This sequence comes from Nostoc sp. LEGE 12450, assembly GCF_015206895.1. GTDB lineage: Bacteria > Cyanobacteriota > Cyanobacteriia > Cyanobacteriales > Nostocaceae > Nostoc. The sequence goes on from NZ_JADEXU010000250.1 coordinate 2,150, forward strand.
GGTAGTCATGGTAGAGTCAGCAAAATTAAAACAATAAGATTTAAAACCAAAGTATACTATTAGACAAATACCTCTTTCTAATTTAGCAATCAGAACTATCATTAAGACAAGTGGTATTGGTGAGGAAGTTAGGGATAGGAATCTGCAATATTCCTGCCTAGCATCTGTACAGCCTGTTTCTATTACTTATCAGCAAAGTCTTGTTAGTGTAGCGCAAATTGCATAAATAAGTTCAGTATTACAATTTAAAGATGGTTTACAACCAAAGTTTGTTGTTAGTGTACTTACTTAACAATTTTGTAGGTAATGCCTACAGGTAAGTTATGCTATACATCTACCTATTAACCTAAATCTGTACGATTTACAGATGTTTTTGTGGTAAACAGACTGATATACTCCCTATCTCAAGCAAGGGATGCATCTAATCCTACTGAACTTAAGATTGTAGCTTTATGAAGCTGTAACTTCTAAGACTCTTTCAAAAAGACGGACTATAAAGCCCCAAACTAAAGTGTAAAACTTTGTATGCTTATAAGCAAAAGCAAATGAGCAGTCTTAGGTCAGTTCAATCTACTGGGAATATATAAAGTTTTTATGCGGTTAAAAGGGTGTTTGAGGATATTTGAGAAAATTTTCGTTGAATAAAATCAATACTAAACTATAAACTAGCCTTGAAATATCGGTCTTTTCATCCATACCAGCAACAGCCAATCGATCCAGCTTGCTGCGAATTTCAAATTCGTACAGCTACACCTACTGATTTGATCGGTGTTTCCCAAATTATTGCTGAAAGCTTTCACTCCCAAAAAGGTATGTGGGGATGGGCTTTTCCTTTGTTACGTCTGGGTATTTACGAAGACTTAAGGCATCGGATGACATCACCTCCACCCCGTCATGTTTGTTTAGTCGCCTTAGAAGCTACTAGCGGTGCGGCTAACAACTTAGTAGGAAGTGTAGAACTGGGTGTACGTTATAGTGATTCGTGGGGTCAGGCTGGCATAAGTTTTCCTTATTTATCTAATTTAGCGGTTCATCCAAAATACCGTAGACATGGCGTGGCTTCAGGGTTACTGACTAGCTGTGAAAAAGTTTCCCGCGAATGGGGATTTCAAGACTTATATCTTCACGTTTTGGAAAATAATCATCAGGCAAGGCAACTTTATTTTAAGGTCGGATATCGGGTACATAAAGTGGAATCGAATTGGAATACATTTTTATTAGGACGGTCAAGCCAGATGTTATTGCACAAGCATCTGAGTGCTAATTTCAGTATCTGAATTTTTGTAAATTTTTATTTTCTAATTAGTTTGGAGAAAATCTATTATCAATATCAGCAACCAAAGTATAGATTAACCTAATTAAAAAATTAGCCAATGTTAGCTAAATAGGTTGATATGTATAGCTTTAGATAATTGGTTTAAGTAGATTTTATTGGGATTTTTATTATTTATTCTCAAATAATATCACTAAAAAACTTCACCAAAATAATTAAGTGTTACAATTTGTCTATTTTAACTTGTCATTAAATAACAACCATTTTAGAGTATTTTATATAGATAGAATAAATGGATTACAATAGAATATAGATGTACAAATACCTTATTAAATAAGCGATCCCTCATAATAACTTTGTAATTAAGATATTCATCTTTATAAAAACTTTAATAAAACACTCTCTAAATTTGGGGACAAATCTGGTTATATCTCATAAAATATGATCACTCAATTACTAAGCAATGTGTATTTATTACTATCTTAGTGAAATTGACCAAAAGACTCTTGATAATAAAAGAATTCAAAAATCTGATTTGACATCAAAGTTAGTTACTTTTTGAAGTGCATACTACTACCAAATTCGTTGAAAGTTTAAAAAACATGGATAGCGAACAGCATCGACGCTATCAAATCTCTATGGTATCAACTTATTACCCTAAAACTAGTTTCCTTGACTCTGTTGTCATGCCAGATGGAACTGAGCAATCGCAAGGCTCGGATATCCTTACACGTTTACACAGTGGAGAAGTTTTCATTGTCAATAGTCGTAGACGGAATGGATTAATCCTCTTTAAACGCTACCATGCAGAGTTTGCTGGGCCTGGGGCTGCTGTGGGTGGGGATTACGACTGTGATTGCCAAAGGGCACTGCCCATAGGTAATCTGTCTTTATTAACCCCCGATTCTAATGAAGAACGCCAGAAGGCTTATTTGATTAGGCGACAGTGGATTCGATTGATCAAACAAATTACAGAAAACCCAATACCTGGGCAGCGAGTTCAGAAAATTCTCGATCAATTTGAACAATACTTTCCACCCGAAATAGTGGCTATTTTGCCGGATGTTGCTTTTGCTCTTTTGGTAGGTGTGCTGCCACAAACGGTAGGATTAGTACGTCGTTTGGGCAGTGAGATGGATAGCCGATTTAATTATTGAGTAAATTGCTAAAATTCCAAATCGGCTATTGCTGCTTGGACTCTAGTAACCGTGCGGGTGTTTTCCTCTATTGTCCCAACAGTAATTCGCAATCCTCCGCTAATGTGTCGTACAAGAGTGCCGAGTTTTCTAAGTTTCTGGTGGAAAGTTTTTAGCACAGTATCTTGTGAATTTAAGCCATTGGGTTTAAGGCGTAGGTAAATAAAATTAGCCGCACTTGTGGTAATTTGTAGTTCTGGTTGCTGGGATAAAATTTCGATGAGTTTGGAGCGTTCACTTAAGGTTTGGGGAATTGACTCCAGTAAGAGGGTGCGGTTTTGTAAAGCAACTAATGCCGCTGCTATGGAAAAGCTGGGGAGATTGTAAGGTAAGCGAACTTTTTCTAAAATGGCGATCGCTTCGGGATGAGCGACGCAATAACCAACACGAAGAGATGCCAATCGGAAAGCTTTAGAAAAAGTGCGTAATATTACCCAGTTGGGGCGCTGCGCTAATTCACCTACTAGGGTAGTTTGACTGAATTCAAAGTAAGCTTCATCAATTACTACCAAAATATGTTCGCTCAGACTTCTTAACCATGCCAACTCTGCCGTCGTTAAGCTATTGGCAGTCGGCGAATTTGGATGTACTACGAAAACTACGCGAATGGGGGGATTTTGAGTTTGTTCGATCGCAGACTGTGCGGCTTTTAAGTCAATTTCAAAATTTGTTTCGTTTCTACCCACCGTTACGACAGGAATTCCCAAAGTTTGTGCCAAAATTCCGTACATAGAGAAAGTAGGATTGGCAACGAGAATTGAACCTTCTTTTCCTAAACAAGTGGCGATTAATAAAGAGCGGATTAGTTCATCAGAACCATTTCCAACAGAAATATTGGCAGCAGTATTGGATAGCGGGAGGGCGGCTGATTCATTGACGTATTCTGCGATCGCATCCTTGAGGGTTTCATGTCCACCATCCGGATAACGATTTGTTTCAATTACTTGCTGATATGTCCAGGCTAGCTTTTCTTTTAACTCAGGTGGTAAATCGTAGGGGCTTTCATTTGTATCCAGGCGATCAAATTGTGTGGGGACAGAATCGGCTGTATCACTGCTGGGATGGGGTTTATAGGCGGTAAATTGGGCTAAATCTGACCGGATGAAGGGAAGCATAATTTTAGTCATTAGTCATTGGTCATTTGTCATTTGTCATTTGTCGTTAGTAACTAAACAAAGGACAAATGACTAAGGACGTTAGTTATGTGAGAGTCTAATATTTTACAACTTCAAGGTAATTGGCAAAAGAGGCGAATTGCCTGCCAAATATTTTCCATAACATCACCCAAGGCATGGTCACTGTCGAGTTCGACTAACTCCACCCAAGAACGGCAACGCGCAAAGTCACGACTAGCTTCGATGGGAATAACTTCATCCTTTTTTCCATGCAAAATTAGGGTGGGAATAGAACGTTGCAAAAATTTTTCTTGGTATTGGGCAGCATCTGTAACAAAATCGTAGCTTAAAGGAATTGATCGCTCCTCTCCATAGTGGTAGACCATGATATATTTTTCTTGCTGCCAACGCTGTACTTCTTGATCGCCTAGCTTGGGCAACCAATGGGATAAAAATCCAAAAGCTGGTGCTAGCAGCACAAGGCGTTCTACTTGTAAATATTGCTGTCCCAAGTGTGCGGCGGTCAAACCACCTAAACTTGAGCCAATCAGGGTTACTGGTGTAGAATCATTACTAAATTCTGCGGCAACTTGAGCGATCTGACGAGTGATTGTTAACTGCGAAAAATCGCCAGCATTGAGATCGGGGATTTTGAGCTTTGTTTGAATTTTGAAAAAGCGATCGCCTATATCCCGCGCTTTGGCAGAATTAGGACTGGAAGCGAAACCGTGAAGATATATATATTGCAAAGCTGTAAATAGTTAGGAGTTAGGGCTAATAAGTTAAGAATTTTAAGTTATGAGTTTTTTTATTCAACTTATAGCTCATAACTCTTAACTCCTAACTCTTTCTTATTACCGCATTGTGACAAATTCTTCGGCTGAGGAGGGATGGATACCAACAGTGGCATCAAAGTCTTTTTTAGTTGCGCCCATCTTTACAGCGATCGCTACACCTTGGATAATCTCAGCTGAACTATCGCCCACCATGTGAGCGCCTAGCACTTTGTCAGTGTTGCTATCAACCACCAACTTCATCATTGTTTTTTCTTGCTTCCCAGTCAAACTATAGTACATCGGGCGAAAGCGAGTACGAAAAATTGTTACCGCATCACCGAGTTTTTCACGTGCTTCGGCTTCTGTCAAGCCGACTGTTGCGGCTTCTGGGGTAGAAAATATGGCTGTGGGAACAGTTTCGTGACTGAATTCGCGGCGGTTATTGCCAAACTCACTGTCTGCAAAGGCTCGTCCTTCGCCAATGGCAACGGGAGTTAAATTGATTCGGTCAGTGACATCGCCAACGGCAAAGATATTCGGTTGATTAGTTTGACTATATTCATTGACTGCGATCGCATTTGTGGTGTTGTACCCTGGCCCTTCCATAGAAGTAGCAACAACATCAACTCCAGCGTTTTCTAAACCTAGTGCATCTACATTGGGAGTTCGACCAGTCGCCACTAAAAATACGTCCGCAATTATTGGTTCTTGGTCTTCCCCTGATAAAGTAAGTTTAAACCCTTCCGCCACACGTTCAACTGTTTTTACCACATTATTCTTAATCAGCCGAATTCCGTGATTTGTCATCCCCTCTTCAATTTCTGTGCGGACATCTTCATCAAACCCATTCAAAATCTTGTCACCTCTGGTAATTTGTGTCACTTCAGAACCCAAACCGCGCATAATACACGCAAATTCCGTGCCGATATAACCAGCGCCAAGAATGACGATGTGTTTTGGTTGTTCTTTTAGATGAAAAATTTCGTTAGAGGTGATGCCATATTCCATACCTGGTAAATCCGGTTTGATAGGACGACCGCCAACAGCAATTAAAATTTTGTCTGCTGTCACTTTGCGTCCATCAACTTCTACGGTGTGGGAATCTAGCAATGTAGCGCGACCTGAAAATAGTTCTACACCAGCTTTTTCTAAAAAGTTTATGTGTAGTTGCGATAGTCGCCGAACTTCCTTATCTATAGATGTAATGAAATATTCCCAGTCCAACTCAGCATTACCGACTTTCCAGCCATAGCCTGAAGCTTCACTAAATAGTGCGGGAAAGTGAGAGGCATAGACCATAAGTTTTTTGGGAACGCAACCGCGAATCACACAAGTCCCACCAACTAAATCATATTCAGCGATCGCCACTTTTGCTCCATAGCTAGCTGCCCGTTTGGAAGCTGCTAAACCTCCAGAACCCGCACCAATTACAAATAAGTCGTAATCAAAAGTCATAAATTTATGTTCTCTCTAGCAAAAAGTTAGTTCTTGGGAACTCACGCAACAGAATGTTATTGGACTATATAAGGATATCTGGTGAATCTTATGTAAGTCCTGTCCTTGATTTAATCTAGCGTTAGCAGATGTTCTCTGGTCGTAGGGAATATCACTTTTTGCTTTAGTGGCAGTCACTAAAATTGTTTGTCATAGTTCTGTCTCAGGTGTCGGTCATAAGCCTGTGCTACTGCATTGGAGCAGCTAAGTCGCGCTAAGTCCTACAGTACAGGACTTACGCAAAATTATGATAAAAAACCGCGTTAGCCGTTCGCAGAGAGTCTTGTACCCTTATTAGCAGTTTTGTTTTATGTGCTTGGAGAGCCGCTAGGGTTTACAGGTGCTGTTTCTGTTGGGTTTACAGGTGCTGTTTCTGTTGGGTTTACAGGTGCTGTTTCTGTTGGGTTTACAGGTGCTGTTTCTGTTGGGGTTACAGGTGCTGTTTCTGTTGGGGTTACGGGTGCTGTTTCTGTTGGGGTTACAGGTGCTGTTTCTGTTGGGGTTACAGGTGCTGTTTCTGTTGGGGTTACAGGTGCTGTTTCTGGTGGGGTTACAGGTGCTGTTTCTGGTGGGGTTACAGGTGCTGTTTCTGGTGGGGTTACAGGTGCTGTTTCTGGTGGGGTTACGGGTGCTGTTTCTGGTGGGGTTACAGGTGCTGTCTGTGTTGTAGTTGAGGTGTCAGGTTTTGTTGTAGTTGAGGTGTCAGGTTTTGTTGTAGTTGAGGTGTCAGGTTTTGTTGTAGTTGAGGTGTCAGGTTTTGTTGTAGTTGAGGTGTCAGGTTTTGTCGTAGTTGAGGTGTCAGGTTTTGTTGTAGTTGAGGTGTCAGGTTTTGTCGTAGTTGAGGTGTCAGGTTTTGTTGTAGTTGAGGTGTCAGGTTTTGTTGTAGTTGAGGTGTCAGGTTTTGTCGTAGTTGGGGTTACTGGTGTAGGAGTTAGTTGCACAAAAGAGGGGTTTTCAATTACTCCCTCACCTTTTATCGGTGGCTGTGCTTTCAAAGCCGCAGCAGTTTCAGCTTGAACACTGGTGATTGCAGGATCAGGCGTAGACACAGGACTTTGCCTGTTCAAATCAAGTTCCCGAACTAGTTGGCTCGTTTCATAAAAATTTCTCAGATCAAAATCATATAACCTTTCAAATTTCCCTTTAACTAAGTAAGTGGGTGCTAAAATTTTCCGCTATGTAACAGAATTTTAACCAGAGTTTTTAGAATTAAATTTTACACGTCGTGTACTGTAATTGCTTTTTTCCCCTCTAGCTTGAACGCCATTGATTACA
>NZ_JADEXU010000251.1 GCF_015206895.1 Nostoc sp. LEGE 12450
CAGGGGGAGCAGGGGAAGCAGGGGAAGAAGAACTATTTATTGATTCTTGAGCCATACCCAATTCCCAATTCCCAATTCACAATTCACAATTCCCAATTCACAATTCCCAATTCACAATTCAATTACTGCTTTAACTTGCATATTGGTTAAGCTGGCAGCTTTTCGACTGGAAACTTCATCTAGTCGGATATAAACTTCTACTACTCGGTTGTCGATATTGCTGACGGGATCTGTGTTAATGACATTCTGCCGTCGCACTTGCAAACCTTTGCGATCTACGATTCCCTGCAATTCAATGGGGAGATAATCGCCAAATATTCGTACTTGTTGCCCTGAATAAACTTTGCCGATATCGCTTTCATAGACTTCGGCTATGACATACATTTGGCTAGTTTGTCCAATATCAGCAATGCCATTATTTGATACTAATTCGCCAGGATGGGTGTGGATCTCAAATACCTGTCCAGTTTGGGGCGATCGCACTTCAGCCTGTTTTAGATTGATTTTTGCCAGATTCATCGCTGCTACAGCCCGATTGATTTCTGCTTGGGCAGCTTCTACATCTACTCCTCGCACCTCAGCAATTTCCTCAAGGGTTGCTGTTGCCTGTTTTACCTGTTGCTGACTAGTTGATTGGGTACGATTTAACTGTGCTTGTGCTTCTTGCAGGCTTTTTTGGGCGGTTTCCAGGTTTAAACGCTTACTATCTCGTTGGGAAGCGGAAATTGCACCTTGTTTATATAGTTGCTGATAACGTTCGTCTTCTGCTTGGGCATTTTGCACTTCGGCTTGGAATCGCTCAATTGTCGCTGCTTGAGTATTAATATCACCTTGGCGTTCTGCTTCTAAGCGAGCGATCGCGGCTTTTTGGGCGGCAATTTCACCACGTTTAGCACCTGCTTGGGTACGGTTTAGGTTTGCCTGTGCTACTTTTACCTGTTCCTGCGCCTCTTTTAATTCTGCCTGCAAGCGATCGCGGCTATTCAAAATTGCAATCAATTGTCCCGCTTTTACCCAATCCCCCTCTTTTACTAACAACTTTTCTACCCGGCTTCCTTCAGCAGATACCGCAGCAGAGAGTTTTATTACCTTTCCCTGTGGTTCAATTCGCCCTAAAGCTGTTACCGTTTTTAACTGTGGCAATTGTGCTGCTGGCACTTGTGTTTCTGGATTTGCATAATTTTGCCAGCGTTTTACTATATAAAAACTTATTCCGCCAACCAATAAAGATGCAATTATACCTATAGCAACAGATGGACGCAGAATAGACTTAGGGAACGTTCTGTACCCTAGTTTTGAGTTTCGCACCATAGATTACCTCTTAACTAGTGGCGCAGAAAAAACTAAATAGATTAAGTTTTTATCCTTACTTCTGTTAGTTGTTGTTAATTTATCGATTCAAAGTTCATAAAAAATGAAAATTGTTGACAATTTATCAATCTGCTGCGATTTTATGTATACGATAATAAATCACTCTCCAGTATTAATACCATTTCACTTTAAGGTTGATACAAATAGCCATTAGGACAGCAGGGGATAGAATTAGAGACAAATCATTTGTATCAGTCATTTCGTGAAATGATATAAGAGCTTTATGTTAATGATGAGCTAGTTTTCTTTTTGGAAAGTACTTAGGTATAGTAATCGGTTTCCAAATTACGGGTTGTAACAGTGCCAACAATCAGAGGCAGATTAAGCCAAAAATAAATGTTTTTTGTCATGATAAATTAATAATCTTTAATTCCTAAAAAATCTCTTTAGATTTGATGTTTTTATAATATTTTGTGATACATTCTCACTATTAAAAGTTATTTTTATAAATTAATTCTGTTAGCGTATCCGCAATTTTTTCAGGTGTCATAAGCTTTTATTGAGATATAGCTTCTAAATATCTATCCACATAATAAGGGCGCACAGCTAAGTGTACGCCCCATAAATAAATGTATTCCACTGAATTGAAATATGTGATTTAGCTCATCGAATTGCTCAAAAACACGATGCCGATCGCGCAGAAAGCGAAGCCAGCAATGCTAATTTTCCAGGGTAGAGTTCGGTTTATTTCTCCCATACCCATTGCACCACCAATTTCTCTGGCACTCATGGCAACCACAAACAGAGTCAATGTCATACCTACTATATAGGCAATTAGTGGCATCATTTCTGCCCCAATAATAGAATCAGCAACAGTGTAACCCTGAAATAAACCAGCACTGATGCCCATCAGAGCAAGTACCACAAAGTTTGGTTGATTTGGCATCATCAGCATAGTACTAAAAACGATGGTAGAAATAGCGATGGCTGCGCCAACGCTTCCAGCGAACGCTATTTCTATACCTGGTAAATTTAGCTGGAATAGATGAATTACAATGCCCAAGATTGCTGCTAAGGCAAAACATCCAGCGATCGCAGTGCCACGAACAAACATAGATGACAGTAAGCCAATAGCAACAATCCCTACTAAAGAATCTAAGGCAATTACTGGATCTGCCAATCCCCAGAGAAAGCCTTCCCACCAGTTAGTGATGGTATGACTATCTGGCGTTCCACTCAATGAACTCAGTAAGCTAATTAAAATTAAAGCTGCGATCGCTCCAATATGGCGATCCATTAACTTCGAGGTGTAAAATTCCTTTGAAGCACGGAATTCTGATAATTTCCTTTTGAACATCACTATATGCCAAATTAGTTTTTTCGGTAATTTATACTACCCACCTATCCCAAAAAACTAACGTGGTAATTACACTACCTTGTACTAGCTTCATGAAGTTATCTAAAGCCACGGTGATTGAAAAGTATAACAGTCTACGTAGGCGCTGCTATAGCCTCTTGTAGAGAACCCGTCACAGACATCGCTACCAATAATTAATTATCAATATTTGATATTAAACACGGTATCTAATAGACCGCAAATATAGTGGAAAAATAGATCAAAATTTCGTTGTTCCCTAGTATTTTCTCTCAGGTAGAATGCTCACCTTTACTCAATTTAAAACTTCTCTTAATTGAACTCTATTCAAAAGAAGATTAATCTAGAAAATATCTTCATTGGAAGAGAGAATGAAACTCCTCAAACTGTTGTTACTATTTAGTACTGTTCTCATCTTCTCTGTATGGATTAGTCCACTGTACGCTAGTCCAATAGCACAATTGTCAACTCCTTTACTTCCAGTTAACCAACGGGAAACAACACCTCTAAAAAATTCCCAGGATGTATTGACTGTTGCAACTTTTAACGTCGAGAATTTAGACCCAAAAGATCGACGTTTTGATGATATTGCCAAAATTATTCTCAATAATTTGAACGCCCCAGATGTCATCAGTTTGGTTGAAGTTCAGGATAACAACGGGCCAACCAATGATGATGTTGTGAATGCAAACGAGACTTACCAGAAACTAATTGCTGCGCTCGAAAATATCGGTAGTCCGGCATACGATTTTGTGGATATCGCACCCAGTGACGATCGAGATGGTGGAGAACCTGGAGGTAATATCCGTGTCGGTTTATTATTTCGGCCCAGTCGGATAACTTTAGCAAAAGTGCCCAAAAAAGGCGGTTCATTAGATGCTGTGGCTATTACTCAAGGTACAAATGGTCTTGACCTTTCACTCAACCCAGGTCGAATTGATCCTACAAATAGTGCTTTCGAGGAAAGCCGTAAGCCACTTGCAGCAGAATTTATATTTAACGACCAAAAGCTGTTTATCATTGCTAATCACTTTGTTTCTAAGCTGGGAGGTTCTCCTAGCGATGTTCAACGAGTCAAGCAAGCCGAAATCGTCAATGAATTCGTAGGGAAAATACTAGAAGTCGACCCGCAAGCAAAAGTAATCGTACTGGGTGACTTAAATGATTTACCCGATTCCTTACCTCTGAAAACTTTAAAGGGTAATATTCTTGAGAATCTGACGGATCGTTTACCTGCTAGCGATCGCTTTACTTTCAAATTCCGGGGAAAACCTCAACTTATTGACCATTTGTTGGTCAGTGAAAACCTTTCTGGTTTTGCTCAACCAAAAATTGACATTGTGCATGTCAATGTTGGCTTTAGTCAGCCTGTCAGTGACCACGATCCTGTAATTGCAGCCTTTACATTACCTACTAGCCAGTCCACCTCTGACACTATTCCTCCTGTTGTTCAACCTACTCCCACTCCCGTAAATGATTCGGCAATTATATTGCCTCAATTATCCAAAGTCGCTCTAGTTGAAGAACTTGCTAAGAAGTATACGCCCAGCAAAACTTTGAACTACGATCGCGCCAGAGACGAAATGTTTGGCATTATTGATAATCAAGCGGGTATTGTGACAGATATCTATGCCAGTTACCAAATTCGTCTAAATGGTAATGGCGATCCTAGTCAGGAAGCTGACAAATTAGGGCTGAATACTGAACACGTTTGGCCACAAAGTAAAGGGGCTGACAACGGTAATGCTCGAAGTGACCTTCACCATTTATTTCCTGCACGAGAAAATATTAATAGTGAGCGAGGAAATAAACCCTTCGACGATATAGCCGACACCAGTACTAAAAAATGGTATCGAAATGATACTGTTCAATCTACAATTCCTACTAGAGCAATTGACGAGTTTAGCGAATCATCTTCTTCTAAATTTGAGCCTAGAGAGAAAGTAAAAGGGGATATAGCTAGGGCAATTTTCTACTTTTACACTATTTATCGGAATCAAGCTGAGAAGGTAGACCGAAATTACTTTCAGAATCAGCGTCAGACTTTGTGTAAATGGAATCAGCAAGACGTACCGGATATTACTGCAATAGAACGCAGTCACGCGATCGCCAAATTTCAAGGTAATGACAATCCATTCGTGCTAGATGTCACATTAGCTGAACGGGCATACTGTAATCCCTAAAGATTTGGGTAGCACAGTTGTGCTACCCAACAAACAATAAAATATACTTTTCGATCAAAACTTTAATGCAGTAATTCCTCAACTTGATGCTGGCTCCACAAAGTTCTGTATAAACCCTGTTGTTGCAATAGTTCTAAGTGATTGCCTATTTGAACAATTTTTCCCTTTTCCATCACAAAAATTCTGTCAGCCGCCGCCGCCGCAGATAATTGATGTGTAATGAAAATTACTGTTTTACGTTCAGTACCACTGGAGAGATTTTTGAGGATTTGCGTGGCTGTTTGATTATCCACACTAGAGAGAGCATCATCCAAAATTAACACTGGCGCATTGACCAGCATAGCTCTAGCTAAGGCAGTACGTTGTCGTTGACCACCAGAAAGAGTAATACCGCGTTCACCAACAAGAGTTTCATATTGTTGAGGAAAACTGTTAATTTCTGATTCAATTTTGGCAAGTTTAGCAACAGATTCTATCTGCTCTTGTTCGCTAATTGGATCGCCATAGCGGATATTATTTTTGATTGTAGTGCTAAATAGAAAACTATCTTGAGGAACGTAAGCGATCGCACCTCGTAAATCTGCCAAAGCTATTTTAGTAATATCCAGCCCATCTAAAAACAATTGTCCTGATTCAATATCCAACAAGCGCGGTAAAGCATTCGCCAAAGTGGATTTTCCCGAACCAATTGCCCCAACAATGGCCACGGTTTCTCCAGGAGCAATAGTAAAATTAACGTTTTCTAAAGCTGGAGTAGTCGAACCAGGGTAACTGTAAGTGAGATTTTTCGCTGTCACTTCCCCTTTAAGTTCAGCTGCTTGTAGGTGTATGGCCTCGGCTGTGTCTTGAATTTTCGGTGTGACAGAGAGAATAGATTCTAGGCGATCTATACTAACTTCACCTCGTTGATAGGCAGTAATTGTGAATCCTAAAAGGGCTGTGGGGAAAACTAGACGTTCTACATAAATTAACAAGGCTAAAAAGTCGCCAACCTGAAGTGCCCCAGAAGACATCCGCGCTGCCCCTAGCCAGATAATTACCAGCGAACTGACATTAGCTAGCCCACCAATTAGCGGAAACAGGGTATTTCGGAGTTTTGCTAGTTCCAGGTTAGCAGTCAATAGCTGCTGATTTTTCTTGGAGAAGGCTCGACGCTCATTTGCTTCTTGGGCATAGATTTTAATTAAGGCAATGCCACTAATATCTTCCTGAATAAGTTCGCTGATGTCAGAGAGTTGCTCTTGGACTGCTGCTTGCTGTTTGCGTAAGCGATCGCTAAACAGACTCACCAACAAGAGCATAAAAGGGTAAACTGCCAGAGACGCTAGCGTCAGATCCACACTAATCGCCAGCATTACTGGCAGTGTCAGGGCGTAGGCAAACACTGTATTTGCCAAACTCAAAACGGCAAAACCCAATAAACGTTTGATATTGTCCACATCACTAGTAGCCCGATTAATTAAATCGCCAGCAGTATTACTGGCAAAATAAGCCGGCTCCAGCTTGAGCAAGTGTTCAAAAATCCGTTGTTTCAGGTCAAATTCCACCTGACGACCCACCCCAAATAGCCAAATGCGTGATGCCATCCGCATTAGCCACATCGCCGAACTGAGCAAAACAATTATTACTACATAATGTAGTATTTCGTTCCAGTTGAAGGTTGTTGAGAGTTTATCAACACCAGCACGAATCAACCAAGGGATATAAACGCCCAGTGCATTGACAGACAACAAAGCGAGAATGCCTAATGACGCTTCCCGCCAATGGGGTCGTAAGTAAGCACTGAGTTTAGCGATTCGTCGAGATTTTGCCATTAAAGCAATTTTGCAACTTTATCATCCTAGATTAACTGCTAGCCCAAGCAGGCAGCTATGTACAGGGAATGGGGAATGGGGAATGGGGAAGGGAAAAACCTATTTGGGGACAGTGGCTAACTAATTCAACCCTTTGCCCTTTACCCTTTACCCTTTACCCTTTACCCTTTACCCTTTACCCTTTACCCTTTACCCCTTTTTTTTACTTTATTACCGTTGAACACGCATGAACCTGTAAACTTCAGCGAGATAACTTTCCCAAGTTCTTGTTGTCAATTGCAACGTTTCCGAATTTGGTACAAAGTCTTCAAGTCGTAAACCGCGTGTGCGAATGTCTTGAGGATTTCCTTGTAATAGGTAGGGAGGCACTCTTAGATTATAAGAAATAATGCTATCTCCCTTTACATCTGAGATGTTTGCTGTGGTGTTTGGTTGCACTAATGCCACCAGTGTCCCAGATGTTGGTGCAGCAGATGCTACAGATGTGTCACCTGTCATTGCTAGAGGTGCGCGATAAAGGAAATAGGCGACTGCCGGTGTACTTGCCAACAGCAAAATTGTCAGTGCCCAACCTATCAAGTATCCTCCTGGTTTTTCTATTCCACCTCCTTTAATTTTTTGAGCAGCCAAAATCATCAGTAAAACAGAGGCCCCCAGAGGCTTGAGTGGAAAAGATAGCATTCTCCACAAAGATGCCACAGCTGGTTCACTGGGGTTAAGAAATGAAAGGGCTACGATTACCAAGATAACGACTAAGATTAATCGCCCTACAAAAGTTCCAGAGGGATAAAATCGCTGGAACAAAGAATATACGATAGTGCCAATCAGCAGCCACAGCAGTACCCGGCTTAGCAATAGAAACATAGATTAACTCTCAAATTTTCTGGTGCGGTGAGCCAGTGTGGTGGTAAGACAGTCCGCTTGACTAGGGGTTTTCATGCCCCAGGAGGAACTGTCCCGCATGGTTTCCCTGTATAAAACAACTAGTGACTTCTTAGCCGCGACGCTAGAAGCGTCACCCATAAGGGTCAACCTAGAGGTTTCGGGAAATGGATTTATTTTATTGTCAAATTGTAATCGTACTGTTTGACTTAAAATACTTCAAACCTCACACCCAAAGACTACCGTCGTAGTGATTTTAGTTCAAATTTTTAACACTGCGTCTATTATTTATAATTTTCCAGAAGAGTAATGTGGCACCGGTAAACTAAATTAATTGAGTAATCCACTTAAAAGGAAAAACTATGTCGTCTGGAAAGCCTACCATTTTGGTTACAGGGGGAGCTGGATACATTGGTTCTCATACGGTGCTAGCTTTGAAGCAAGAGGGTTATAACGTTGTCATCCTTGATAATCTGGTCTATGGGCATCGTGACCTGGTAGAAAAGGTTTTACAGGTAGAACTGATAGTAGGGGATACAGGCGATCGCGCCTTGCTAGATCATTTATTTAAAACCCGCGATATTGCTGCTGTGATGCACTTTTCTGCCTACGCCTACGTAGGAGAATCAGTAACTGACCCGGCTAAATACTACCGCAATAACGTTGTTGGTACTTTGACCCTGTTAGAGGCGATGCTGACAGCATCTGTAAAGAAATTTGTCTTTTCTTCTACCTGTGCTACCTACGGCGTGCCAGAATTTGTACCGATTCCAGAAAACCATCCTCAAAATCCGATTAATCCTTATGGCGCTACAAAGCTAATGGTAGAGCGGATTCTTTCTGATTTTGATGTTGCTTATGGTTTTCAATCAGTGCGTTTCCGCTATTTTAATGCTGCTGGTGCTAATCCCAATGGCTTACTCGGCGAGGATCACAACCCAGAAACCCATTTGATTCCCTTGGTGCTGATGACAGCTTTAGGCAAACGAGAATCCATCTCAATTTTCGGCACCGATTACCCCACGCCCGATGGTACTTGTATTCGTGATTATATTCATGTTAACGACTTAGCAGATGCCCATATTTTGGGATTGGAATATTTATTAAAAGGTGGCGATAGCGAAGTTTTCAATTTGGGCAATGGTAGCGGCTTCTCTGTCAGAGAAGTAATTGCCGCCGCCGAACAGGTGACAGGAACTTCAATCCCAGTAGAAGAACGCGATCGCCGTCCTGGAGATCCCCCAATTCTCATTGGCACCAGCGAGAAAGCCAGAACAATCTTAGGCTGGCAACCTCAATATCCATCCATCGAAGATATTGTCGCTCATGCGTGGCAGTGGCATCAAAAGCGACATAAGTAGGAAAAGGGGAATGGGGAATGGGGA
>NZ_JADEXU010000252.1 GCF_015206895.1 Nostoc sp. LEGE 12450
AACAAAAATCGCCCGCACTAGCAGCACTATCAAAGCATAAATAATTACGGCGGCAGGTAAACTAATACTTAAGCTGCGGCGATTGCTTCTATCTTCCCCACTGACAATATTAGGCTGTTGGTAATTGTGATAAATAGTAATTATAGTTGTGCTAATCATTGCCACATAGACGGAAATTAAGGGGAATCCTGGCAATTGCCAACCCCAATGCAGATAACTCAGCCCTAGAATATTGGCTAAAGGTAATTTGCCAGTACGTAAATTGGTAAAAATAGCCCGATTTTTGGAGAGTAAAACAGTTATAGCAGTGAGGGTAGGCCAGGCGATCGCAACTGCAACCAAATCCACAGGATTTTGCCACAATTGAAAGCTATCCATTGCCCAGAAGTTCACTGGAACTAACAAAAGGGTAACAATCAGCAAAGTTTGAGCCGTCAATCTGAGGTTGTTTTGCCTAGTCGCCCAAAAGCTTAATCCCCAAAAACTCAGAGTATAAGCAAATAAAACTCCATACTGTCCCGAAGCAGGAAACTTTTCCCACTGACTCGCAGCCAGTACCCCAGAAGATACCACTACCAGAAATACCCCTAGAAAAAGCAGCCAGCGCACACTCAGTTCGGCCCCCAAGGACTGCAACATTGTACTGACAAAGTTGGGTTCGACTGTTTTTTCTTGTGGTTGTCTACGGCGGCTAGATTGTAAAGCTGCTACGGGTAAATCCTGTACGGGATCAGAAGTTAAAAAAACTACCTTTTTTTTAGCTTCAGGCTGGGGTGACAACACGACCGAACACACCAGAAACTCTTGGCATAGCTGCCTAACTTGGGTATCGGATATTAAACCTAAACGCAGCCATATATCTAGTCCTTCTAATAACTGAGGATGTGACGATGGCAGTCTAACTTCAAATTTTAGCGGGCGCTCAAGGGGCGATGACATCAGCGGCAGCAGTATAAGTATATACTTTCAGTAGATTTCAATTAAAGTATATTTTGGTTCAAATTGTTCCACTTCTTAGGCTAATTGATGTTAACTTTTAACCTACTAACGATATTCAAATACTAAGTAAGTTGGTAGAAATCAACCAAATTATGTTACGAAACGTAAATAGTCTTAAAGTCCTTACTAATGACCAATGACAAAAGACAGCCCTTGCCAGTTAGCTTTAATTGCACCAACCGACTTAACTGTCTACTTTTAAAGCCTAGGTGCGATCGTATCCTTGGTTTAGGTGGATTTTGTTACTTTCCACAGTAAGTGGTTTATCTGCTGTAACTTTGAGTTATAAATTTTCTCAATTCCCGCTTTTAAATAATCAGAGCAATTAAACAAGAATATGTCAGTAAAACCATTAGTAACTTCAGGTAAGCTATTCTTTTTGACAATTTGAAACTGCACCTTGGGATCAACTAAATGACCAAGCATTTGTATTGATGGAATTATGCCACCATCACTAATTAAAAGCGGTTGATTACCTTGACTAATAATGTTAGCTATTTTCGGGTATTCTTGGTAGGTTTCAGGTACTTGATTCCACCAAATCTTCGCTTGTGAGTTGAGACTACAAGATATCACCCCGCTCGTAATTATCATAAATACAACAAATAGCCAAAGCTTTCTTTGCCAAATTTTAGGAGAAATAGAAGTTAACTTAGTAGTAAGTAAGTACGTAACAGCTAATTGTATACCTAAAGCTAAGGGAAGGGTATATCGAGTAGTAGCGTAGCGCTTTTGAAAGACAAAATCCAATATGAATAGGGGAAGCCCTAGCGATCCAATCAAGGTTAAGACAAATAACCAAACTTTTTTAGGTGTACTTCGACAAAGAATATAAATTGAATAGAAAATTAGAGCAAAAATAATTATAATAAATGGAATTAATGCAAACTTAATTTTTCCTGAATCACTAGGACTAATACCCAAATCAAGAAACGCGCGGCTCAAGATACCAGCCCATCTTTCAACTGATTCAAAGAACGTTTGTTTAATATTTGCCCAAGCTACTGCTTCTGGCTGAGGGTTGGTAATAATAATCCAAAGCCAAGGTACAAAAGTTATAAACCCTGCAAATAATGAAATTAGGTAATCAATTGTGGTTTTATTGAATCGAAAGCGTTCGATTGTAATTACATAAATTCCCTGTGCAAGAGCAACCAAGGAAAAAAATATATGAGTATAAAATCCTACTACTAATGTTGCTGCATAAA
This sequence comes from Nostoc sp. LEGE 12450, assembly GCF_015206895.1. Taxonomy (GTDB): domain Bacteria; phylum Cyanobacteriota; class Cyanobacteriia; order Cyanobacteriales; family Nostocaceae; genus Nostoc. The sequence continues at coordinate 2,208 of NZ_JADEXU010000252.1, forward strand.
TCCACCAACTAACCTTTGTTTTAAGGCGCATGGCTCGCAGCATAGCGAAGCTCGACATTAAGATAGTTACTATCCATAAACTGTATGCTCGTGCTTCTTGTGCATACACGACCTCAACAGGTGAAACAGCTACCAAAGCGATGGCCATCCACCCGAATAGTGAAGACCCAAATAATTCTTCACATAGCAAATAAATAAAAGGGAAAGTGAACAGACTAGTGAATGCCGAAAAACTTCTTACCGCTGCTACAGAATTGCCAAAGTGTTGTACCCAAAACCTATTCATTAAAATGTATAGCGGTAAAATCTGTGAGTCTTCTACAATAATCCCTTTAATTGTATCAATTGTATTTTTTTCAGAATTGGGATATTGGTATTTACTCAAATCTTTTACAGTAAGCAAACTACCATTGCTTAACTGCTCATTCATTTCTGACTGCATATAACCTGATATGCGTAATGAGGAGAAAACTTCATCACCCCAATAGATTTTTTGGTCAATATTGGCGAAACGGAAAAATACACCTATTACTAATAGGATTATGATTAAAAAACGTAACCAAAATAGAGAGGTAAGCCAGTTTTTTGACAATTGCTTTATCATGTAGTTCTCGATCTCCTCAAAGCATGAATGAACGGGGATAGAATTTTATTTTTATTGTGATAAAAGGTTCTGGCAGATATTTTGGTTCTTATGTTACTCTAAAAACGCTACAAATATTTTATTTATGCTTTTCAACCAATAAATTGAGTCTCAGAGGATGTTTTAAAAGTCCTGTTGTCGGTATCAAAAGTTCTATATCTTCTTAAATCTCGCTTTTTAAGGGGGACTTTGATTTGGGTTTCCCCAATTTTAAGGTGAGCCAGCGCGGTATTCTTCCTTCGGGATAAGTGGCGCGACTGGCGTAGGTTAGGGGGGATCTCAAAGTGCCTAAAGTCAAATTGAAACACTTTTAAAACAACCTCTCAGGTTAAGCTATAAATTGCAAATTGAAGTTTTTGCAACCTAATATAACAAGTATTAATCACTCGAATAAAACATTTATATCCAGTAAATAATTTATTAGAATTTAACACATAATATTCAGCGATCAAACTAATAATAAAACTTCCAAAGATTTTTGTTTCCCTTTTTTACTATTTTTTTGAACACCTTAGATATGAGAGCGACAGTAAATATCTAAATATCCTCTCACAACTTAACACTCAATTAGTGTCAAACAGATTGTTTATAAATATATGAACTAAAAGTATCCTCTATCCATAGAATGAACTTTAAAAATTTTGCAGATTTTAGCAACAAGATATCATAATGAATGCAATTGTTATCTGTTGTTTTATAGTATAAATTAAATGATATATAACTATGGATACGGAGCATCCTAGATTTTTAAATTTACTATTGCGCTGCATTAGGACAGGAATAAGATAATGGATAAACATACTGCATACTCCTAGATCGAAGCAAGCTACGCGCAATGTCTTGGAGAGAACTGGATTTCCACAAAGGGAAGACATTTATAAAGGGTTTGTGTCTCAGTTTCGTTAATTTTTTAAAAATTGGGATGCTCCCTATAGATATATAGCAGTCTGCTTTTATGTTTGAAATTTATTTGCGTGGTGCGCGTTCGCATTGGCGTTCGCGGAGCGTGTCGCAGACAAGCCTCTCGTGGAGAAGCGTATCGCAGAGAAGCGCAGCGCAAGAGGTAATAGGCAAGAGGAAAGAAGGCTTTTTAACTTGTACTTTACTTCGCAAAAATCAAACAGGACTTCTACATGATACTTGTAGCGTAGATGTAAAATACTTGTGTGAAAAATAAAAATATTTAATAAAGTTAATATTAAGATATTATAAATACACCTTTGAGTAGAATTGAAACCAAAGAGTAGGTTAACGTTTGTTTAAAGCCTTCACATCTTTGCTAAAAACATACTCACTCAGCACTACTGAAACATTTAGGGCCGCCAAAACTATCCTAATTTTGCCACCGACCCTACTTATTACCATTTTCCAGTAATAGAATTAAGGACGAAGCCTTTGTAAAGCTTTCAACTATCACAAAGATAGAAGCTGTAGTAGCAGATTTTGCCAAATGTCAGGAAATCAAAATCTGTATCCCAAAATAGGCCCTTAGCATAGTAGCATATAAAACGCTTGTAAGATTTTTATGACTTCCCGTATTCGCTTTTTGATGTGTCCTCCTGACCACTACGATGTAGACTATGTGATTAACCCCTGGATGGAAGGGAATATTCACAAATCATCGCGCGATCGCGCTGTAGAACAGTGGCAGGGATTACACCAGATCCTTAAACAACACGCCATTGTAGACTTAGTACCACCCCAAAAAGGTTGGCCTGATTTAGTTTTTACCGCCAACGCTGGTTTGGTACTGGGGGAAAATGTCGTACTCAGTCGCTTTTTACATAAAGAACGTCAGGGAGAAGAACCTTTCTTCAAAGAATGGTTTGAAGAAAATGGTTATACAGTCAATGAACTACCTAAAGATTTGCCCTTTGAAGGTGCAGGAGATGCACTCCTAGATCGAGAAGGACGCTGGTTATGGGCGGGATACGGTTTCCGTTCAGAATTAGATTCTCACCCTTATCTAGCAAAATGGCTGGATATTGAGGTTCTCTCTCTGCGACTCATAGACGAACGTTTCTATCACCTGGATACCTGTTTTTGTCCCTTAGCAAATGGCTATTTGCTGTACTATCCAGGCGCTTTTGATTCTTACTCCAACCGCTTAATTGAAATGCGAGTCGCACCAGAAAAGCGAATCGCAATTGCTGAAGCCGATGCAGTCAACTTCGCTTGTAATACGGTGAATGTGGACAGCATTGTGATTATGAACAAAGCGAGTGAAGCTTTGAAAACCCGCCTTGCAGATGTGGGTTTCCAAGTGCTGGAAACACCGCTAACGGAATTTCTCAAAGCTGGTGGTGCAGCTAAATGTTTAACCTTGCGGGTAACGGAACCAGTTAGGGATGAAATTCATGCCAATGTCTCGGTAGAAAGCCGTGTCATTCGTATGGAAGGACACTTACTTGATGCTGGCTTAATTAATCGCGCCTTGGATTTGATTATAGATGCCGGGGGAAGTTTCCAAGTTCTAAATTTCAACTTGGGAGAACAACGGCAAAGTACCTCCGCCGCCGAAGTGAAGGTATCAGCACCATCTCATGAGGTGATGGAAGAAATCATCTCTCTATTGATTGATTTGGGTGCAGTAGATCTACCCCATGATGAGCGAGACGCGATCTTGGAACCTGTAATCCAAGATGGTGTAGCGCCCGATGATTTCTACGTCAGTACAATTTATCCTACCGAAGTCCGAATTAATGGGCAGTGGATCAAGGTAGAAAATCAGCGCATGGATGGCGCGATCGCAATTACTCAAACCCCTTCTGGCTTCGTAGCTAGGTGTAAAATACTACGAGATTTAGAAGTTGGCGAACGAGTAATTGTAGACGTACTAGGTATCCGTACCATTCGCAAAACTGAATCGCGCGAACAACGCAGCACCCAAGAATTCAGCTTCATGTCGGCGGGCGTTTCCAGCGAACGGCGCGTGGAATTGGTAGTTGAACAAGTAGCTTGGGAATTACGGAAAATCCGCGATGCTGGCGGTAAGGTAGTTGTCACGGCTGGGCCCGTGGTGATTCACACTGGTGGCGGCGAACACTTGGCGCAACTGGTTCGAGAAGGATATGTACAAGCGCTGCTGGGTGGCAATGCGATCGCAGTTCACGACATTGAGCAAAATATCATGGGCACTTCCTTGGGTGTGGACATGAAGCGGGGTGTCGCCGTTCGTGGTGGACACCGCCATCACCTGAAGGTAATTAATAGTATCCGTCGTTATGGCAGCATTCCCAAAGCTGTGGAGGCGGGGGCAATTAAGAGTGGCGTGATGTATGAGTGCGTCCACAATAATGTGCCTTTTGTGCTTGCGGGATCGATTCGGGATGATGGGCCTTTGCCTGATACCCAAATGGATTTGATTCAGGCACAGGAGGAATATGCTAAACACTTAGAAGGTGCGGAAATGATTTTGATGCTGTCATCAATGCTGCACTCCATTGGCGTGGGAAATATGACTCCGGCGGGGGTGAAGATGGTATGTGTGGATATTAACCCAGCTGTGGTGACTAAGTTAAGCGATCGCGGTTCTGTAGAATCGGTGGGTGTGGTGACGGATGTGGGATTGTTCTTGAGTCTGTTGATTCAGCAGTTGGATAAGTTGACAAGTCCCTATGTTAATAAGGTAGGTTAGGAAAACGAACCGCGAAGGCGCGAAGGGCGCGAAGAAAGGAAATGACAAGAGTAGCTTTCAGGGAAGAGTTTCAGGTTAATTGGGTAAGTTTGATTGCTGATTTCTTGTTAGTAGGAATGGTTTTTGGCCCGCCAATTGCTCCCTTTCTGGCTGCGTCTGGAGTGTCTTTGCTTCCTGGGATTGCGGACATCATTTATTTCATGGGTAATCATGTGTGTCCGCAACCAACTATGGGGTTAGATTTGGCACCACCATATATTATGGCTGTGTGTATGCGCTGCTACGGTACTGTAACGGGTTTGCTGATTACTCGCCTGCTGTATGGGTTAACTGGTGGTAAAGGATTTTACTGGTTAAGTAAGTATGGATGGAGTGGTATGGCGATCGCCAGTGTGCTGATGATGGCTTATCCTTTAGAATTGGCAGCACAAATTTTCGGTTTGTGGAGTTTTAATAATTATCTAGTTACACCTTTTGGGTTGATTACGGGTTTAGCGTGGGGATTGTTTACTATGCCCATTTTCCACGGTTGGCGGGTTGCTAAAACTGGCTTGAATCGATTTTAGTCTGACTCCTAATTTCTTCTTTAAATCAGCATCCCAGCAATGCAAGCGGTGATAAAACCAGCTAACGATCCGCCAATCATCGCTCTTACACCCATACGAGCTAAATCATGTTGGCGATTAGGTGCTATCCCAGTAATGCCGCCAATAGTAATGCCAATTGAACCTATATTGGCAAAGTTACATAAGGCGTAAGTCGTAATAATTACTGCACGTTGGGACATTTTACCACTTTCAATTAGTGCCTTCAAATCCAAAAAAGCAATAAACTCATTGAGAATTGTCTTTGTACCCAACAAAGCCCCCACTTGTTGACAATCAGCCCAAGGTACGCCCATTAACCACGCTACGGGAGCCATAAAAATAGACAAAATCAACTGTAATGACAGTTGCGGTAAACCCACAAATGTCCCCAACCATCCCAGGAGTGCATTTAAAGCAGCCAATAATCCTAAAAAGGCGATAATTATTACCCCAACATTAACCGCTAGCTTCACGCCGTCAATTGCTCCAGCTGTAGCAGCATCAATTGCATTTACATAATTGGTTTTTACATCTGCCTTTACTTCACCAAGTGTCTCTGATACTTCTGTTTCTGGATACAGCAATTTTGATACTACCAATGATGTGGGAGCAGTCATAAAAAAAGCAGCAATTAGGTGTTCTGCTGGTATCCCAAAAGAAAGATATGCCCCTAGTACTCCACCTGCAATTGTGGCAAAACCACCCGTCATCACGGCGTGAAGTTCTGATTGCGTCATCTTCGCTATATAAGGTTTAACCATCAGTGCTGACTCTGTTGGTCCTAAAAAGATGTTACCCGTACAGGATAAAGATTCAGAACCCGATGTTTTCAACGTCTTCATCATTACCCACGCCATTACATTTACCACTCGCTGTAAAATGCCGTAGTAATATAAGACACTGATAAAGGCAGAGAAAAAGATAATTGTCGGCAGCACTTGGAAGGCAAAGAAATGATCCTTAAAATTTTCTCCAAAGACAAATTTGGCACCAACATCAGAAAATGCTAAAAATTTGCTGACAAAATCTCCCAGAAATTTAAACACAGTCAAACCCCAAGGAGTTTTAAGAATCACCAGCGCCAATGCAAATTCTAATCCCAAACCCCATGCCACTATGCGCCAACGCACCGCTTGACGATTAACCGAAAAACCGTAGGATATACCGATAAAAACTAAGATTCCTAACGCAGAGATGGCGCGTTCCATATTTACTCCAAAAAGGTATCGCTAAGGCACTTGGACACAAAGCATACACAAAAATCTGCCTTGTTTTGTGGCTTTGTAGTCAATAACTAGAGTTTTGATGCTGTAAACAAGAAATTAGCGATCGCACATTTATATCTTGTTACAAAATCGCCTTCCCAAACCTTAAGCATGTTTGTATTAATGGGAACAATCAATGTAAACAGGAAAAAATTAACCTTGCAAGGAAAAGCAAATTATGGTGGCACTAACCGGTTATCAAATACATGAGCTAATTTATTCTGGCTCTAAAACCCTAGTGCATCGCGGCATTAGAGAATCAGACAAAATGCCAGTAGTGATTAAACTGTTGCGGCGTGAGTATCCCACATTTTACGAACTCGTGCGGTTCCGGAATCAGTACACCATTGCTAAAAACTTAGATATTGATGGGATTATCAAAACCTATAGCTTGGAGAACTATCAAAACAGCTATGCCTTAGTCATGGAAGACTTGGGTGGTATTTCTCTCCAAGAAGAGATGGTGAGGTGGGGAGATAGGGGGATGG
>NZ_JADEXU010000253.1 GCF_015206895.1 Nostoc sp. LEGE 12450
CCTCACAATAGTCGAAATCTCTTTTGACCATCACGAATATTACGCTGGTGATGAACTGTTAGCCAGTATCAGCCATGACGATAACCATTTAACGCAACGTTGGGTAGTCATGGTCAACGAGAGAGAAGTATTCCGTGCCAACACTCTAATGCGTTGCGATCGCTTCATCTGCACTCACTACAAAGATGGTACATTACCTGTGCAAAAAGAAGCAGGGGGGCAGGGAGCAGGGAGCAGAGGGGAAAGATTCTCTCCCATGCACCCCGCACCCTGCTCCTTGTCCTCTTCTACTACTGAAAACCAAATCATGGCGCATATCTTCAACGAGTGCCAGAATTATGGGTTTGAAATTCTCGATGATGGCATTTACAACAACAAGGGCGTGAAACTGGGGCAAGTCGGATGCACTAGCGGTAACTGGTGGGTAATCCTGGGTTGTTCGGGTCAGCAGCAGTATTCTAACTCGGTCTATGATGCTGTGCGTAGGCTTTGCCCGTCGCAGACATCGCTATCGATGGTGGATGTGTCTACTGATAGTAAATCCATTTTTGATGAATATTTTTTAGAGCAACCGTTAGAACAGCTAACTGGCAATAAATTGCAACGGCTGCTGGAAAAAGCGGAGTTAGTCACAGCGTAGTCTTGGGCTTCGCCTGGGGAAAGGTAAATTTCTTCATTCCCTTCCCCTTTGCCCTTTCCCCCTTTCCCTAATTATTTATTCACCAATCCCCAATTAAATCTATGAAAGCTACAATCTCAATCCCTCAACACTGGGACTACCCTCGCTTTGGTTTGGAGCAGCGCACAGAACAAGGCACGATTCTAGGACTTTACTACTACCCATCTGGTACAGAATTGGCTGAACAATTTGATGAAGGATGGCGTTATGTATTGATGCCTAAGAAGAATTCTGATGAAATATCGTACTTGCAAGAGGATCAAATCCAACCGCTCACGCCAGAAGAATTATTCCAGCAAATTACCGCAGAGATTGACTTTTATCAACAACAAATAAGCATTCTCAACCGACAGTTAACCGTATTAGCTAAGGGTGCAAACAATGGCTAATTCTACAAACAACTTTGACCGTAGAGCCAATCATTTGCTGCGTTCGATTCGGCTTTGTGGCGGTTGTGTTCCATTGCATCAGTTGCAATTCCAATTCTCCGATTCAGTCATTCAAACTCTGCTAGATAGAGAACTGGTACAAGTGCAGAACACGGGACGCGGTTTTTTGTTGGAGATTGCCGAGGATTTTTAGGTTATTAATCCCAGAGGACACAATCATGAAACTTTACGCTAAGACAATTCCACAGACATTACCAGATTGGGCAACCACCGTTACAAAAAGTGCAGATTTTTTTGAGGTTGAAATTAATGATGAACACCCGAATTTTCAATCTCTACTTGAAGAGTTAGCGACGGAGATTGAGCCAGGAACCTTCGGTGTAAAGGTAGAAGATTTATGTTCAAGGCTCGGCATTGAAATGTCTAATCCACATCTCTGCCAATTACTTGAGCAAGCCCAAAACCTGATATCCCAGATTACTAAGCACCCAGATTACAAACAACTCTTGGAAGCAGGGTATCAACCTGATTTAAACATTGCTGATGCTCAAACTGCACTCACCTATTTGGAATGGGAGTTAGACCACAATCGATAACTTTTTAATTAGTACAAAAGCGCTCATCCAAAGGAATGCCATTACTTCAGATGAACGCACGGAAGTTTCTCTTCCGCTACAGAATTCCCATTATTGCACACAGAACACCAAACAATGAAACATTAATCGAGGTAAACATGGTTACTGAAATCAAACTAGGTTTATGCAACCCTCCTGAACCCATCTATTTGTATGTCAAAAACGCTGAGTTAGGTGGAGAATCTTACCTGTGGTATCACTACGATATTGAACGGGATAAAACCATCCCTGTTTTCCAAAGAGCATTAACTGGTTATCTATCTGAACTGCGATTTACAACTAAAGAGTTCAAGGGCAAGGACAATCTGAAGCTCGATATTGTAGTGAGTGCCGATGGACTTTATGTCATAAGAAGTGGTATTGAAACAAACTTTGCCAAAAGCTTTCTTCTGGCTGCATCAGGTGTTCAGGACTTTTCTAAGGCACTGATTATTGCTGCTACTGCTGGTGAACAAAATACAGTTTTCTGTAATCTTTACGACGCAGTAACTAAAAGCAGAATTGAAAGGGAATGGAATAAAAATGCTGATTGGACAACCATCATTCGTAATATTCAATCCCGCTTAGGTGGCACATCCTCAACTATCCCATCTATAGCAGAAACCCCAGTAGCTCCAGCAAAACTCAGCGTAGTCCCTCAACCAGTACATCCTCAAGATTTACGAGTTAAAAATATTCGTACCTTGCTTGATTATCCCCTTGATTTGGTCAAAGAGTGGTTGCAATTTCAGGATGTTGACCGCCCAAGTCTACTTGATATTAACCAGATTAATGAACTAATCAAAACCATGTGTTTGGCTTGGGCAGCAGGCAAGTGTGAATATCCTAATCATGCCGAATCTTCGTATCAAAATCAAGTTGTTGATGCTGTTAGTAATGGTGCTGATGAATTAACGGCAATCAACGCATGGATGCAACAGTTGCAAGCTGCAAAAGCCGGAGCAGTGTAAATCAACAGACAGGATTCAGAATAATTTTACTTCTGAATCCTCAATTAATCAGATAGGAATTAACCATGAGAATCATCGTCACAGTTGTTGAAAAAATTACCAGCGAAGCTCACATCGATATCCCTGATGGGCTGAATCAATCCACAATCAAGCAGCACATCGTAGACCGCTACAACAGTGGGGCAATGTCCACAGATATGAATATTTTTCAGGTGGACTTTGAATCAATCAGCGCTCAAATTGTACAAGGACGGGCAGACACCAATTCTATCTCCGCATCAATAGGGGAGATGAGATTATGAGTATCAAATAGACTGATGAAGAACTCGCAATTATTGAGGCGAAAGCTGAAGTCTATACAGTCAAACAAATAGCTTCAATCCTAAAAAGGCGAGGATTCTATCGCACACCAATTGCAATTTATCTGAAGTTAAATAGCTTAGGTTATTCAGCCCATCCCACTCTTGATAACTATTCTTGTAAAGAAATTGCCCAAGTTCTTCAATTGAATTTCTCAACTGTCACAAGATGGGTAAAGCGAGGATGGCTCAAAGCTACAAGACGCTCTGCTAGACATTATCAAATTCGGAGATGGCATCTCAAACAGTTTTTTGAAAATCCACCACAATCAATTAAAAAACGTATTGCTGCTCTTGATGTTGAAGCGATTAATTACCTATTAGGGAGAAAAGCATGATTGACCACATTAACGCACTTCAAACAAGTTGGTATCTTTCTCCACCTTGGCGTGGAACAATTCCACCTGTTGCAGTTAATTTACTGGAGAGAGTTTTCCTACGCACAACAAGAACATTTGGTTACTGCTGCGGTATGCAATGGAAACACGAATGTTGGATTTATTCAATTGATTGCGGTAAAGAAATACTCCACGCTACACAAAACCAAATCATCGGAACTGGAGAGTTAGAAACCATCACTGTGCAAAAACCTGCTTTTGTCTTAGGCGAACAAGTGATCCTCTGTTCTCACGAAAAGGGCACAAAACAACGGCTGATTTTGGGGATTGCGCTGGTGCATGATTCTTGGTTTTACATGGTTGAATTAATGTCGCCAACTTTAATTAAGACACCGACTATATCGAATCGTTTCTCATTAGTTGGTGAAAAAAGTTTGCTGCGAGTGAATACCTAAAGTTTTGAAATTTACTTAGGAGTCGAACAGGATGAGTTTACCTTTAAATCAAAATGTTTTAGTCGAGTCTCCATCATTAAGAACTTCTGCACTTTCTAACCTAGATGATTCACGCGCAAAAGTTGTTCTCAGTAAAGCAAAGGCAATAGTGTTCGCTGTATGGAACGGTAGCGGCTGGGCCACTACTGCACAAATAGCGGAATATTTTTCAGTTACAGAGTCCGCAGTCAAAGAACTAACAAGAGTAAATCAATCTGAATTTCAAAGCCTTGAAACCAAAACCCTTACTGGAAAGGACTTACGTGATGCTCGACAGACACTCTGTCTACCATCTAGAACTTCCCAAGTTAGAGTTTTTTCGGCTTTGAGTGCGTTAAGGATCGCAATGATCTTGCAGCAATCTCAAGTAGCAGCGCAAGTTAGAACCATCATTTTAGACTTGGTTGCAGCTGTTCCCAGCATCACTGCTCAAACTCCTGCACCTGTTCCTGCACTCCCACCGGTTGAGCAGCGCCTACAAACTTTGGTCGAGGCGATGAAAACTTTAGCCCAACTCACAGGGGGCAGACTCAACCCATACATGGAACAGCATTTTCAAGACTTCGCTGCTAATCTCCTAGCCCAACACAATCAACAAGCACTTTCCGGTAGTCAACAGAAATGGATGGGCGTTGTGAATTTTGCAGAGACTGACCTTGGTAAAACAGTCCCCTTGAGCGGTTCTCATTATCGCGGTCATCTCGGTACTTGGGTTCGCATCTTTTACCCCCAACTGGGAGAGCGTCAGGAGATGCGGCTGGTCAACGGCACTCAGCAGCCGATTTACGTTTACGCCTGCCATGACCCAATTGTTGCAGACGGACTGACCAAAGCGATTGAAGAGTTTTTCGCTCATCCAAACCCGACTGCTGCGCTCAGGCAGGCGGGGGCTTTTGCTACCAAGAAGCCACGAGTGTTGGTCAAAAAATGAAAGCGATCGCACTCCTTAGTTAGAGCGATGGCTGCGCCAACGCCAAAGCCGAACGCCTGGTTGCATCTGTGATAAATGCTGGCTCTATGGTATCAGTTTTCGCTCCATCACTCGAAGCATCAAAAATAACAATCTTTGTTTTATGCAACAACTAAATTTATTCGCCGAATCAGCCCCAGTTTTACCTATCACTTACTACCCCGATTTCTTAAGCCAAGAACTTGCAAACGAACTCTACCAACACTGTCTGAAACTGGAGTGGCAGCAAAATCAAATCAGAATGTTGGGTAAAACAATCCCTGTCCCCCGTCTTGTGTGTATTTATGGTGATGCCGGATGTGATTACCTTTACTCGAACAGCGTATTTTTAAAACCCCTGACTTGGACAGATAATCTGGCTAACTTGCGCGATCGCATAACTGCATTAACTGGTTACAAATTCCGTATCGTCATTGGCAACCAGTACCGCACGGGGACTGATTCTATCGGCTGGCACGCTGACAATGAACCATCGATGGGATCTAATCCTGCAATCACTTCCCTTAGCCTCGGTGGTGTTCGCAAATTCCAAATCAAACCGAGAAACGGTAGGTCAACAGACTTCTGGCTGGAACACGGCAGCTTGCTCATGATGCACCCTGGCTGTCAGTCTACACATCTGCATCAAGTCCCCAAAACCAACAAAGTAGTTAGCACGCGAATCAATCTCACATTCAGACCGCACACAGGCGGGAACAGATAACGCTGTAGCTGGCTATTGAGGATTTCATAGCCAGCATAAGCATCGCAAAAAGTTTGAACTGGCGGCACAGACTCAAGTGCCGCTCCATTTCCATGCGTCAAAAAACAGAGGGAATATGCGTATAATCGAATCTGATTCTCAAGCAAAACACTTACAAGAATGGCTGGGCAGTGGCGTTGACGAAGAAATCTTTCATCTGAATGTGCGTTCGCTCTCCGGGACGTTACCCTACGAATATCTGCTCTACAGTCCCAAAATCTCCCGTCGTAATGATGGACGATTGCGCGATCGCGATTTAAAGAAATACCAGCACATTGAACTAGGCGGCTGGTGGTGCAGTGGCGTTGACCCCCTCAACAACTACGTCCTGATGATGTGGGGCTGTTTCAAACCCAACCACCCCCGACGTGACCGCCAAAAAATTCACAAATTGATCAAGTACGAACACCCATACAGAGAAGAGACACGCGCTTTCTTCCTCTTAGTCCCAAATCGCATTTGGGTAAAAGTTTCCAATCGTAGTGGTGTCCCCATCACCGAAGAGGACTTACAACATCCTGGCGGTTTTTGGCATTGGGTTTGGCGGCACAACGTACCAGTGACAATCGTGGAAGGTGTTAAGAAAGCGGGAGCGTTACTGACAGTCGGCTATGCTGCGCTCGCTATCCCTGGTGTTAACGCTGGATACCGCACCCCTACTGATGAGTACGGTACAGCTAATGGCAAACCATACCTCATCCCAGACTTGAAACATTTCGCAACACAGGGGAGACAGGTTAACATTTGCTTTGACCAGGACAATAAACCTGAGACAGTCCAGCGAGTCAGAACCGCTATCAGCCGCATGGGACGGCTGCTGGTAAATGAGGGCTGTTCGCTGCGAGTGATTGATTTACCGCTAGGGGCAGAGAAAGGGGTTGATGATTTTATCGTTGCCAAAGGGCAATCGGCATTTGATGCACTCTACAACACTGCCGTTGCACTGGAGTTGTGGGAAATTAAGCTGTTCACTCTGCTGACTTATCCGCCGTCAATCGCACTCAACCATAGATTCCTCGGTCATCTGCTCGTACCCCAAGGCGAAAAACTGATTATCCTCAAGGCTCCCAAAGGTACTGGTAAAACTGAATGGCTTGCAACTGAGGTGGCGAAAGCCCATGACCAAGGGCAGAGGGTATTAATCATCACCCACCGTATTCAACTGGGTGAGGCATTGTGCAATCGCTTCGGTGTTAACTATGTTACCGAAGTCCGCACAAATGAAACAGGCACATTATTGGGATATGGGGTGTGTGTTGATTCGCTGCATCAGGAAAGTCAGGCGCGATTCAATCCCAATGACTGGGCGAATGATGTCATTATTATTGATGAATGTGATCAAGTTTTATGGCATTTGCTCAACTCTGGTACTGAAGTGCAAAAGCGTCGGGTATCTGTTCTCAAAAACCTCAAGCAACTGGTACAGAATGTTTTGGGCAGCAGTCAGGGAAAGATTTATCTCTCAAGTGCCGATGTTTCCGACACAGATGTAAAGTATGTTTTATCACTCGCTGGTGAATATCGTATCAATCCCTTCGTCATCATCAACAATTATCGGCACGTAGCTGGCAACTGTTACAACTATTCTGGCAGTAACCCGAAGAATTTGATTGCGGCATTGGACAAGGCGATTCCTAAAGGAGGGCATCATTTACTCTGCTGTTCTGCTCAGAAAGCCAAGTCCAAATGGGGAACCCAAGCACTTGAAGAACGGTTCCGTCGCAAATTCCCACATTTACGGATTCTGCGAATTGACAGCGAATCTGTTGCTGATCCATCTCATGCGGCTTTCGGTTGTATTGCTCATCTCAACGAGATTCTCACTCAGTATGATTTGGTTATCGCTTCTCCAAGTTTAGAAACTGGAGTCAGCATCGATATTCGAGGGCATTTTGATGGTGTATGGGGAATTTTTCAGGGTGTGCAGCCGGTTAACTCTGTGCGGCAGATGTTGGCGCGGGTTAGAGAAACTGTTGACCGTCACATTTGGGTCAGAGAGTGGGGTATTGTCAACGTAGGGAATGGCTCTACATCCATCGGAGGATTGCTCAGAAGTCAACACGTTGCAACACAAGCTAATATTGCGCTGTTGTCGGCGGCGGACAATGACGATTACAGCTATGTTGACCAGAATTTTCAACCGGAGTCATTGCAGACTTGGGGTAAGCGTGGTTCTGTAATCAACGTTGAGATGCGGCGTTATCGAGAATCTGTGCTTGCGGGGTTGGTCGAGGATGGTTACACCGTTATCGATGCTGACGATGCCGATGATGATGAGAGCGGGGCTGTTATCGAGTCGGTTAAAGCGGCAAGTGAGCAATTGTATACTGCTGAGTGTGAAGCGATCGCAGATTCTCCAACTATCTCTGATGCCGAACTCAAGAAGCTGCAAGACACAAGGGCGAAAACCAAGACCGAACGACACCAGCAACGCAAGGCTGAATTATCCCGTCGCTATGAAGTTGATGTTACCCCTGATTTGGTCGAGAAAGATGACGATGGGTGGTATCCTCAACTGCGGATGCACTATTATTTGACGCTGGGGCGAGAGTTTTTGACCAACCGTGATGCGAAACGGGCTAAGACGCAGTTAGAGGCCGGAGAGAATTCGATTTGGAAACCAGATTTCAACAAGGGGCAGTTATTACCTGCTGTGTTGTTACTCGAAAGCCTGAATCTGTTGGAGTTTCTTACACCAGACGTTCAGTTACGTGGCAGCGACGAAAAGATGGTGGAGTTTAAGGCACTGGCTGTTCAGCACAGGCACGTTATCAAGAATTACTTGAATGTAACGATTTCTGAAAAACACACACCGATAGCGATCGCTCAGAAGTTACTTGCCAAAATTGATTTGAAGTTAGACTATGTTGGTCGATTGGGTAAGCGTGAAAATCGGGAGTGTGTTTATAAATTCGTTGCCCCTAACGATCAGCGTGATTCGATTTTCGGGCAGTGGTTAAATCGGGATGAAGCGTCAAACTGTGATTCGGTGTCAGTCAGCAATAATATAAGTACAACTACACCAATCATTGACAC
>NZ_JADEXU010000254.1 GCF_015206895.1 Nostoc sp. LEGE 12450
GGGGTGCAGGGGAGCAGAGGTGAGAACTTGAAACAAGTATTTCCCCTTGTCCCCAAGTCCTCTTCCCAATTCCCAATTCCCAATGCCCAATTCCTAATGCCCCATACCCAATTACATAACCGCAACACGAGGCAGACGATGCTTGAACCCGCAGAGAATTTCCCAAGAAATAGTGTTTAGTTGTTCTGCCCAATCGTCTGCGGAAATTTGTTCTTTTCCCTGCTTTCCTAGTAAGGTGACTACTTCTCCTTCTTGGATATTGGGTATGGCACTTACATCCAGCATCAACTGATCCATTGTAATTGTGCCGATTTGCGACACTCTCTGACCGTGAATTAACACCTGCATTTTGTTAGAAAGACTACGAGGAACGCCATCAGCATAACCAATTCCGACAACAGCGAGGCGAAGTTCACGCGGGGCAATAAATTTATGCCCGTAACTAACAGCAGTTCCTGCCGCAATTGTTTTAACTTGGGTGACTCGTGCTTTAAGTTGCAAAACGGGCTTGAGGTCGATCGCATTTTGTAAATGCGGTGCTGGGTAAAGTCCGTAAACGGCTAAACCTACTCGCACAATATCGTAGTGTAATGCCGGATTTGTGAGTGCAGCTGCTGAGTTTGCCAAGTGCAAGCAAGGCACTTCAATTCCCATTGCTTTGATTTGAGCGATCGCTTCCTCAAATCGTCTATGCTGTTCTTCCATTGCCGTTGTATCAGGATCGTCTGCTGTTGCCAAATGAGAATAAATACTGGCAATCGATAGATGTGGTAAGCGCTGCACTAATTGCACAAATTCACCAGCTTGCTGCCAATTAGTTCCTAACCTAGACATACCCGTGTCTAATTTGATGTGTACGGGCACTGGCGAACCATGATTCATGGATTCCAGGACATTGGAAAATACCAAAGCTTGTTTAGGGCTACAGAGTGTGGGCTGAAGTTTCCATTCTGCGATCGCATGAATCTGTTCTGGTGTATGAGTTGCTCCTAAAATCAAAATGGGCGCTTCAATCCCGCCTTCTCGCAATTGAATAGCTTCTGGAACTGTAGCGACTCCCAGCCAACTAGCTCCTGATTGAATTACAGTTTGGGCGACTGTTACCGCTCCATGTCCATAAGCATCAGCTTTTACTACTGCCATCAACTGGGTACGCGGCGATAAAAACTTCACCAATTGCTGTACGTTGTACGACAACGCCCCCAAATCAATTTCTACCCAAGCTCGTTGCGAAAACCACGCGTAGGTGTCGCACTGCTGATTAGGAACTACACCAGGGATTTGTTTGCGACTAAACATTTGTACTGACTCCTATCCCACCACGGCTAAACTTTCAAGTTATCTATCTGTACACGCTGCTAAAAGCGAGATCAGATTAAATAGGAAGTTTAACCTTCATATTGGAAGTGATACAAGATGTTGCAGTAGTAAACTAAAAGTTAAGATTTATGAGTAAGGAGTTAGAGGTAAATCTTATGGCTGTTATTTGCATCAATCTACGTAAAGTTGTTTTTAGAAGGTAAGAAGTTTTACTTATAAACCGCTAACTCTTCACTCATAACTCTCAAGTCATAAATTAATTGCCGAATTATGTCGAAAGTATAATTTATTCTCATCTCCCTAGCAGGGTGTATTTGTGTTAACATTTATGTAAAGCTAATACCCTGAGCGCAGATAAATGGGGAAGGTTTTAGTCTTAAACGCATCTTACGAACCTCTCAATATAACGAGTTGGCGGCGTGCTGTGGTTCTGTTAATCAAGGGCAAAGCAGAACGCGTAGAACACAACGGTAAATTTTTGTACTCGGATTTTCCGTTGCCGACCGTAATCCGGTTACGCCATTACGTGCGTGTTCCTTATAAAGAAATTCCTCTAACTCGCCGAAATATATTGCACCGTGATAGTCATGCCTGTCAATACTGTGGTTACACAGGAGATGAGTTGACTCTAGACCATGTAATACCGCGATCGCGCGGCGGGGGCGATACTTGGGAGAACATTGTGACAGCTTGTGTCCGTTGCAATGTAAAAAAAGGCAGTCGGACTCCCCATGAAGCTCACATGCCTTTACGCCATCCTCCCCGCCAACCTTATAGCAGCCTCTATTTTGAGGTCAGCAAACATCTTAAGAGTGGACTGCATACAGAGTGGCAAAAGTATGTTATAGGTCTTTGAGCAAAAACGCAGAGGAGCAGAGGATAAAAAAGAAATAACTTATTGCTTTGGGAGCAACCCAACAGCTTTAGTAATGGAGTGTTGAAAAATTGGCGGCTATATGGCTGGCAACGAAGGCGGTCGCGTGTCGTAGATAGGCGCAATGGTCAACGCTTAAGCCTCTACACTTGTGTATGTGGTTCCTCTTTTGCTAGCCATCCTCTCTGAATTCTGAGACTTTTCAAAGGGGATACAAACAGGCGTTGTTAATTAAAAGTAATTGTTAATTGCTCAATAGTCATAATAATGAGATTATTGAGCATAAGAATATTTGAAAGATCAAGGACTAACCCTAAAGTATAAGATAGAAAGTATACCCTAAGTCAGATAAAAAATTCAGATAAAAATCCTGCTAATTCAATTTAAGGAAGAGAAAAAAGCTCCTCAAACAGGTTTATGCTGCTTTATGCTGCCAGATACAGCCCGATATAGAAAACTTGCTTGTTTTCAGCACTCATATACCCTTTAGTGGAATTTAATTGATGTCAAGCGCTGTTACTGACAAAAAATATACTTAGATGTATAGTGCAATGTCTTGATATTTTTGCGAAGATCAAAATAATGTGGCTAAATTCAGTGAATTGCTGATCTTAGTATTTCTGAATTAAAGGAGCCTCACACTTTAAAAAAGTTCCCTATGTACTTGAATTCTCCCGTTACTCAGTTTGAGAATTTGTCATTGACCACAGCAGAGCCAAACCCAGAGGAACCTGAAATCGAGAAAGCGCCAGTGGAAGTTGCATTTAAAAGTCCATCATTACCGCCATCGGTAGGTGACGGAGCTATATTTCTTAGTCACCGTGGTAATTCTCTGGCACAACAAAAGTCCGAAGAACTGCAAAAAACCCTTTTGGCACATCGACACGATCGCCAACTGGTAATTTTGCAAGATTTTCCTGACCCTGATGCCCTTTCTTGTGCATGGGCTTATCAGTTAATTGCCCAGCAATATGATATCAAATGCGAAATCATTTATGCTGGTGCATTGAGCCATCAAGAAAATATTGCCCTGGTAAGGCTGACTAACTTACCTATCCAACGGTGGACACCGCAAACCTTGAAAACTAAAGATTTGTCATCTTATCAAGGTTTTGTATTAATTGATAACCAGGGAACTACTTCACAGCTACTATCAGCAGTGCAGCAGGCCAAGATTCCCTTAGTGGTACTCGTTGACCATCATAGTATCCAAGGCGATCTGCAATCAGAGTTTGAGGATATCCGCCCTTATGTAAGAGCGACAGCAACAATTTTTACACAGTATCTCCAAACGGGATTACTAGCATTAGATAGCAGCATAAATCAACACGTTAAATGTGCCACTGCCTTGATGCACGGCTTGCGATCGGATACAAATCGGTTAATGCAAGCGCAAGAAGAAGACTTTATGGCAGCTGCGTATTTAAGCCGATTTTATGATGCCCAATTGCTAAACGCCATTTTACAGGCGAACCGTTCCAAGCGGGTAATGGATGTGATCGAGCGATCACTAAAAAATCGCATCGTTCAAAATAACTTTTCCATTGCTGGTGTTGGTTACCTACGCTACGATGACCGCGATGCCATCCCCCAAGCGGCTGATTTTCTCGTCACCGAAGAAAACGTTCACACTGCCGTAGTTTATGGCATTGTTCACGATGAAGACGATGAACTGGAAATAGTCATCGGTTCCCTGAGAACTAGCAAACTTACCCTTGACCCTGATGAATTCATCAAAGAAGCCTTTGGACAAGATAGCGCCGGGCGGTTTTTTGGCGGTGGAAGGACAAGCGCAGGCGGCTTTGAAATTCCGATGGGCTTCTTATCTGGCAGCAACGAAAATTCCGCTTATGCGAAAATGAAGTGGGAAGTATTTGACGCTCAAATTAAGCAAAAACTGCTGAGGTTGGTTAATCCTAGAGACAACCCGATTCAGTCGGAGTAGAGGGAACTCAAGGAGACGTGGAGAACTCCTAACTAATGCAGCAGTCAAAGTGTTTGTTCATATAGCATCCCTTCCCGATTTTTGATAAAAGTCGGGAATTTGGGTTTTATGACGAAGGCTGAACTAAATCAAAGTTAACTTGCGCCTACTTATTTATTTGTGAAGAAGGAGCGCCATGAACTCTATAGAATTGCAAATGTTACAAACTCTGTATGAGCAAGATTTTTGTGCGTGGGTAGAGCAGACAGCAGAGCTTTTGCGAGCGCACCACTGGGACACGCTGGATTTAGAACACTTAATTGAGGAAGTGGTGGACTTGGGTAAGAGTCAACAACGGGCGTTGCAGAGTGCGTTGCGGTTAGTCTTATCACATTTGTTGAAGTGGAAGTATCAATCCGAACGTCGTAGTCACAGTTGGCAAGTTACCATTACTCGTGAGCGACTGAATTTGGATGAATTGCTGCAAGAAAGTCCTAGCTTGCGGCGTTTTTTAAATGATGCCGAGTGGATTAATACTACCTATCAAAGAGCGCGGCGAGAGGCAATGGTAGAAACGGGTTTATCAGAGGAAAACTTTGCGATCGTCTGTCCGTTTTCTGTCGATGAGATTTTAGACTTAGACTTTTATCCTAATGCTGACGAATAACCATGTAGAATTTTTGTATGAGTGTAGATATGCTCAATATGATGAGTAATCATCTGTGAAAATTGGTGTAACTTTGTTAACTAATTATAAATATATGCACTTGGGATGCGAATAATACCTTTTGAATTTCTCATTCCCAGACGACCTGTTTCGTTACAGACAAAGAAAAAAGAAAACCTTCAGGCATGGAAGAATTTTGTGCGCGTTGAAGCTCAAAAACTTTGGAAAGATCGCAGTGTCATTAAACAAGGTGATTTACAACTGACGCTAGTTTATCTTTGTGATGATTTTCCGGCTGATACCGATAATATTATCAAGCCGATTCAGGATGCACTTGTAGGCTTAGTTTTTGAAGATGATAGTTTAGTATCAGATGTAGAAAGCCATCGTCGGTTTGTGTCTGACCCAATTGATATTAAAAGTCTACCTTCCTTATTACAGCGTGCTGTCATGACAGGTAAAGAGTGTGTTTATGTAAAAGTAAGTGAATCTCAACCATTGGAAAAATACTTATGACTAACAATACTAAAATTCTATATGATGAAAAAGTGAAATCTCTGGCAGAGAAGTACGAAAGTCAAGGATTTCATATTTTAACTGAACTCAAAACAGATGAATTACCATTTGATTTGGGTAACTACCAGCCAGATTTAATTGCTATTAAAGACGGTTCGGGTTTGGTAATTGAAGTAAAAACCA
The DNA here is from genome assembly GCF_015206895.1 of Nostoc sp. LEGE 12450. Classification (GTDB taxonomy): domain Bacteria; phylum Cyanobacteriota; class Cyanobacteriia; order Cyanobacteriales; family Nostocaceae; genus Nostoc. The sequence goes on from NZ_JADEXU010000254.1 coordinate 5,485, forward strand.
GCCTCAACCGTCTGTCAGTTGATCGTTTACAAGCTTTAGCAGAGGAAGTTAGTACGCATCCAGGTTGGCATTTTTTATTGGTAACGCTTGAAGACATAGAAGCCAAGTCATTACCTGGAACATCCGAACAATTTCCTTCATGGCAAGAGCTAACCGATCGGTTTATCCAAGCACATAAGCTTATTGAAAATGATGAAATTGAGCCTGCTTTTCTTTTTATGTGGAGTATATTTGAGGGGGCTTTAAGAAAGCGAGCAGTCGATGTGTCAATTCCTATTGAACGTTTCCCCGTTATAGGATTACTAAGACATCTGTACTCCTTGGGAGAGTTATCAATCTCTCAATTTGACCTTGCTCAAGCTTGTTTTGAAGTTTGGAATCCGCTTGCTCACGGATATATTGAAAACCTAAATTTGCCAGTTGTACATAATTTTGACAATTTGGTTCGTGAATTATTAGGAAAATGGACAGTCGAATTCGCTATTAGTCAACTTTCATCAGAGGATCTAGCTGCTTTTCGTGCCTGGTTTGCGGAATTCGATGCAGCATCCTTGGATAAACGAGAAGAATTAAGGAGAAATTTAATCAATCAGACAAGCCTTCTTTTAGCGCAAGAATTAATAAGAAATGAGAAACTAAAGAAGGAATTAAACGTAAACGACGAACAGGTTATAAATGTCGAATTGGATGTTAGTCTACTTTCACCAGAGGATCTCGCCGCATTTCGTGCCTGGTTTGCGGAATTCGATGCAGCAGCCTGGGATAAACAGATTGAAGAAGATGTCGCTGCTGGTCGATTAGATGTATTGGCAGAAAAAGCACTCAAACATCTTCGAAAAGGGCGTTGTACTGATCTGTGAAACATCAAGCAACCCCAGATTTTTGGTATTACTATCGCCAGTTACCAATTGATATTCAAGAGCTTGCTGATCGATGTTATGAGTTTCTTCGGGAAGATCCCAAATATCCATCATTGCATTTCAAAAAAGTTGGTCAGTTTTGGTCAGTGCGTATTGGTATATATTATCGGGCGCTTGCTGTAAAAGAAGATGAAAATTTTGTATGGTTTTGGATTGGGTCACATCCAGAGTATGACAAATTGCTAAGTGGTAAATAGCGTTTTAAGATTGCCTAAGAGCAGCCTAACCGATCACTCATAATACAAAGTATGGAACTATACTTAATTCGTCATGGCATCGCCGAAGACAAGGGATTAGGCATCAAGGATGAGGAACGCAGCCTTACCAAAGAAGGAAGGCAAAAAACTGAGAAAGTTGCCCAGAAACTTGTTAAATTGGGTTTAAGCTTTGATTTGATCCTTACCAGCCCCTTAGTGCGGGCCCGCCAAACGGCTAAAATCCTGATAGCAGAAAAACTAAGCTCTCAGTTAGAGGAATCTAGCCACCTCGCCCACGCTGGTCAAATTTCTAATTGGCTCAAAAACTGGTTAGAACCGAGAAATTATTCCCCAAATACCCAACTGGCGCTGGTTGGACACGAACCTGATTTGACCAATTGGGCAGAAATTCTCTTGTGGGGAGAAGTCAAAGAAAGCTTAGTCTTGAAAAAAGCAGGTATGATTGGGATAAAACTACCAGAAACAGGTTCTCCTCTGGGTCGGAGTCAGATGTTTTGGTTGACACCACCCAAGTACCTGCTATAACAGTTTTCCAACATTTTCGATTGTTGTTAGAACGGCTACTGTTATGGCGACAATAAATTTCTGGTAAGTTAGCTTGATCAGATATTTCAAAAAGCAAATGGTGGTGCCATGATGGTGTGCGAATACAAGCCTGGTTTAGAAGGCATTCCCGCCGCTCAATCAAGTATCAGCTATGTTGATGGGCAAAAAGGAATACTAGAATATCGTGGCATCCGGATTGAAGAATTAGCAGAAAAAAGTACATTCATAGAAACTGCTTATCTCTTAATCTGGGGTGAACTGCCAAGCAAGGAAGAACTGGAAGCATTTGAGCATGAAGTTCGTTACCACCGGCGGATAAAATACCGCATTCGGGACATGATGAAATGCTTTCCAGAAAGCGGCCACCCAATGGATGCCCTACAAGCCTCTGCTGCTGCTTTAGGTTTGTTTTATTCACTCCGGGATTTACATAATCCTGCCTACATTCGAGATTCCGTGGTGCGCCTGATAGCAACCATTCCGACGATGGTGGCGGCGTTCCAACTGATGCGAAAAGGCAATGACCCGGTACGTCCCCGTGATGACTTAGACTATTCGTCCAACTTTCTATACATGCTCGATGAGAAAGAACCCGATCCTTTAATGGCGCGGATTTTTGATATCTGCTTGATACTTCAAGTCGAGCATACAATGAATGCTTCTACCTTCAGTGCCAGGGTGACAGCTTCTACCTTAACTGATCCTTACGCTGTGGTTGCTAGTGCTGTGGGAACATTGGGTGGGCCCCTGCATGGTGGAGCCAATGAAGAAGTAATTCAGATGTTGGAAAAAATTGGCTCTGTAGAAAATGTCCGTCCCTACATAGATCATTGTCTAGAAACTAAATCTAAGATTATGGGTTTTGGACATCGTGTGTATAAAGTAAAAGACCCACGAGCCATAATTTTACAAGGTCTAGCAGAGCAACTGTTTGAGAAGTTTGGCTATGACAAATTCTATGACATTGCCCAAGAGATGGAACGAGTGGTAGGGGAAAAACTCGGCAGCAAAGGGATTTATCCGAATATTGACTTTTACTCAGGTTTGGTGTATAGAAAGATGGGAATTCCCACAGACTTGTTTACACCAATATTTGCGATCGCTCGCGTTGCTGGTTGGCTAGCCCACTGGAAAGAACAACTAGCAGAAAACCGAATTTTCCGTCCTACCCAGGTTTACAACGGTTTGCACGAAGTTACTTATACTCCCATTGACCAACGGTAATTGGGCATGGGGCATGGGGCATTGGGCATGGGGCATGGGCAAGAGGACTTGGGGACAAGGAGAATTGGGGACAAGGGGAAAGACTTGTTTCAAATTCTCACCTCT
>NZ_JADEXU010000255.1 GCF_015206895.1 Nostoc sp. LEGE 12450
AAGGCGATGTGATATAACTTTTATATCTCCTAAATCAAGAAGTTCTGTTAGAATTTTAATATCTCTTTTGCTAGTCATAACTGTAAATTTATGTGAAAGTAGTTGGAATCCTATTTACAGTTAACAAAAAATATTCTTTATATGTCAATCCTTATAGGACTTTTAGCAAATGATTGATCCATTTTTTGACATTGCTTGGATTTATATTTTAATAATTTGGCATAACAAGTACTGAAGAACCATAAGTTCAAGTTTGTAGTAATAACTTTAGTCCTGATAAACCTTTCCATGAGCGATTCATTGCTTACTACAGACTAGGATTTTATTATATTTTTAACGTAAGTTCGACGGCTCTTTTAGTCACCGCCTAATTAGTGTAAATATTGAAATCTCTCCCTAGTTTTATTACGCAAAACCGTCCCGACGTTGCTGATTCTATGTATGAAAATGATTTTGCATAATACCAAAATCCTTGTAGAGACGTAGCACTGCTACGTCTCTACATCCAGATTCATACTTTAATTCAGCAACCCCACCGTCCCTCTCCGAGTCGGAGAGGGACAGACTTGAACGCAAGCTCAAGGCAGGGAGAGGTTTATCAAACTCACATATTTTTAATTATGCGTAGCTACATTTTTTTATGATAATGCCTGATAACTAGCAATAAGCTTGATCAAGATATAAAGCTCATATTTGATTATTGAAAAACCCCATACAACTCAAAAAGCCTTCTTTTCTATTGCCTCTTGCCTATCCACGTAAGTATAGCTACGCCACGCTGTGCGAATAAAAATCAAAGCAGATTACTATATACTGTGTAAGCATTGTATCTCCATAGTATTTGTTTAGATAGATACTTTTTTATTTAACAAGAATGTGCATCTTTAGTTAGAGGTTTCATACAACCATTTAGTGATGTACTTGAGGCAAGTGTAAGGAGTAGCTGATGAGGAGTGATGAGAAGAAATTTTCTTCACTCCTCATGTTCTTAAAAATACGATAACTTAAAGCTTCTTTTAAGATTAGGGAAGTCAGAAAACCTGCTGTGCCTGACTCACCTTAAAAAGGCTTCCTCTAGTTCCTTTCTTAAAAAGAAAGGTTACGGAGGATAAAGTCTTAACCCAAGGATATTACTTTATGAATAGTCTTTGAGATTTTCTTTTTGATGATCTAAATATTTATTCTTTAATTCCTCTGGAATAGGAATAGGACGACTATTTTGTAAACTGACAAAAGCACCCTTTTGACTCGCTACTGCTGCTAACTCATTATTAGATAAAATTTCAGCTTGTACAGTCCACTTCAATCGTCCTAAATTACTTAGCCATAAACGTCCAATCACTTGGTCAATGATTTTTATCGGGCGTTTATATTCAATTTCAGTTCCAGCTAGAACAGGTGCATATCCTTGATTAATCTGTTGATTGAGGTGCCAATGTTCATCTAAAAACTTTAAACGTAAATCCTCTAACCATCTGATATATACAATATTGCTTACAATTCCCATAAAATCAATGTCGTATGTTCTTACAGGAATTTCTAATACTACTTCTAATGGTCTGTGCAAACTGTTATTTACTAGCATTATTTACCTTGTTGATTTAAAACCGATCGGTCTGTAAAATTCCAAAAAATTTTACTCTTTTCGAGCATGGGTAATTATTAATTGCCTAATAACCCATTACCCACAACAATTTCAAACTTCTACTTTGTAGTTTAAGGTTAACTCGTCCCCAGGTACCCCTCTAATACCCCAGTTAAATTTAGGCGTTTCAAAAATTGTGATTTCAATATCGTATATAGGAATATTGAATTTTTCATTAATATTTTTAATCAGCAGGCGAATTAACTCTTTTTTTGTTTCCACTGAGCGTCCTTCAAACATACTAATTTCGATAACCAGATAATTATTTGTTCTATCAGGTGGATAGTAAAAATCTGATTTATCCAGTGGGAAAAAACGGTGAAATCTTTTTTCAGGGGTAAGCTGTAAAACCTCTATGAGGGAGGTATGGATTACATTTGATAGCTCCGCTTTAATAGGATTTAATTTGTCTGCTAAAGAATATACTTTGATTTGTACCATACATTTAAAGGTGAGTTTCCAAGTATTGATTCAGGTGCTTAATTACCCTGTGCATGTGAATTGAATCTCCATAAAGCTTACTCATCATTATGGCCCCTTCCAGAGTTGCAATTATGATGGTGGCAATTTCATCAGCACTTACTTCAGAGCGAATTTCACCCTTGGCAATTCCCGTTTCAATAATTCGACGAATTAGATGCAGCCAAGAGTTCATCGCCTGTTGAGCGCGTTCCCGCAACGCCGGATGAGCATCATCGCTTTCCACAGCAGTATTCAGCAGTGGGCACCCTCCTTTGATAGGTGGATTTTCTGCGAAGCTACTAAATATCCCAATGATTGCTTGCAAGCGTTCTATTGCATGGCGTTTGCTTCGCAATGCAAATCTAGTATGCTGTTTAATGCGAGCGATCGCAAAATCAAAAGCCTGTAATGCGAGATCGTCTTTGCTTTGAAAGTGATTGTAAATTCCTCCTTTTTGCAATCCAGTAACACGCATAATGTCTGACATTGATGAGCCTGCATACCCCTGTTGGTTAAACAGTTCGGCTGCTTGGTGGAGAATTCTACTTTTGGTTTCCTCGCCTTTGGACATTACAGCGATTTATTAGAGTAGGGAGTCGTGTAGTTTATTGAATTGGAAATTACAGACTATTCGGTCTGTTTACTTTTACCAGTATACATGCTCGTTAGTCAAGTGTTTTTTGCCGTCCAGACAACGCAGACTTCACCCGGTTATAAACGTCGTTAATTTTGATGCTACCCCCACTCTAGGTAATAATATATTTTGGCATCAACAGAAATTTCAGCAGTAATATTGGCGATTTGAGCTTTGCCAAACAGGATTTTGACTGGGTTGTAAAAAACAAAATTTTCCATGATTCATTAGGCTTGCGGTGTATTATCCAGAGAATATAGCGATATACAAAGCGAATACGCTAGACGTTTGATCGTGTTTACAAGTAAAATACGGTAAGCACATAGCTTTACCGGGTTTTACATGTAAAACCGCAGAAAAACCAGTAAGAAGTTGATTTTAGTAAAACAACTGACCCATAAGCAGTTATCAAAGTCTGTTTCAGCTAAATGTCAGTTGTCATGCTTCCAAAAACTTCCGGACAGGTTTTAAGTTGTCCAGTAATCCTCTGCCCTAACTTTTAGCTGGATAACCTTTTTTGTGTCACTCATCCTTTGAGAAACACAATAACTTGTCATGACTAGCTCTATCTACCACTGAGCTGTAATTCGGCTGAGTTATTCCTCTCTAGTAGTGAAGTTCTAGCTGACTTTCTCAAACCCCAAAGAGTATGCACTATTTATCACTACCATTCTTAAGCTTCTTCGTTGGCATCATAGTTGGTTTGACGGGAATTGGCGGAGCCTCTCTCATTACTCCAATGTTGATTTTTGTTTTTCAGGTTCCGCCTTCCATCGCTGTGAGTTCTGATGTTGTAGCTGCCACATTGATGAAAATTGTTGGTAGCGTCAAGCATTGGGAACAGAAAACTCTGGATACAGAAGTTGTCAAATGGCTGGCATTCGGGAGTGTTCCAGGCTCACTGTTTGGGGTAGGAATTTTGCACGTTCTTAAACGTACAGGTGAGTATAATCTGGATAACATCTTGCTCCGTTTGCTTGGTGTGATGATTTTGCTCGTCACAGCGTTAGCACTAGTGCAATTGTTGTTATTGACTTTTTTACCCAAATTCAATTTACCCGAACTACCAAAGTTAGACTTAGAAACTAACTTTGGCCGCTTCCTAACAATCACTTTGGGGGCCATTTTAGGCTGTTTAGTTGGTCTAACTAGCGTCTCATCAGGTTCAATGTTTGCCCTAGTGCTGATTGGGTTTTTCCGTTTAGATGCACGGAAGCTAGTGGGTACTGATATCTCACACGCAGCGATTTTACTGCTATTTACAGCCCTTGGTCATCTCAGCCTGGGAACAGTTGATTGGAATTTGGTAATACCTATCTGGCTCGGCTCTGTACCAGGAGTTCTGCTAGGTGCTAAAATCTGCCAAGTAGCTCCCCAGCGCCCACTACGGTTTATTATTTACGCCATTTTGATGATGGTGAGTTGGAAATTAGTTCATCAAGTGTAACCAAATTGAGATTTTAGATTCCAAATCCAGCGTTCAACATCCAACATCCAACATTGATTAACTTCTCACCCAAGGTAGTAGAGTGAATGTACCTCGCTCATACATAATGAACAGACCTAAGCCGATTAACACAAAAGGTACAGCAGCTTTACCGTAGCGACTTAAAATATAAGCAATGGTAGGTTGACGACTTAAAAAATAAGCGATCGCACACCAAATCCCTACCATGATAAAAAATATACTTAGAATTACTCCCAAACTGGCAAGGTCATGACCAGCGAACAAAGGGATATATATACTAATATTGTCACCACCATTAGCGATCGTTACTGCTGCCACTTTATAGGTTTGGGGGTGCAAAACACTCAATATAAAAGACAGTACCGGGTTAGTAGGCGTAGATTGATTAAAATCACTACTGACTGTCTGAACTGTTATAGTTTCTTCTTTTCTATATATTAATTGTTGAATACCAATTGCTATTGGTAGCAGTCCTAGCAATCCTATCCATTCTCGCTGTATTACCAATCCCCCAAAAAATCCTGGTAAACTAGCGATGATAATGGCTGAAAAACCCAGATATTGACCGAGTAAGATATGCCGCCGCCGAAAATTAACATCTATCTGTGAAAAAAATATTAACAAGATAATGATGTCATCTATGTTAGTGGCTATGAAGGCAATAATCCCTTCACTGAAGACTGTCCCTAGCTTACTCATGCTGGATTTTTAGAACCTACGATTTCTCACCATACCAAATTAACCTTTCAAGTAATTGAATTACACTACTTTTTAATACTCATTCCCTATCTTATCGGTCTAAAGACCTGAAAACTGCTGTAAAATATGAACGAATTAGTTACTGCAATTACTACAGGGGCAATTGCGTTCATTGCCACTAATATTGATGATATTGTCATTTTATTATTGTTTTTTTCCCAAATAAATACTAGCCTTCGTCCTCGGCATATAGTTGCTGGTCAGTTTCTAGGTTTTACAGTTCTGCTAATCCTTAGTCTTCCTGGTTTATTTGGTGGGTTAGTATTATCCAAAAACTGGATTGGATTACTTGGTTTATTACCAATGTCCATAGGTATCAGTAGTTTGGTGAATCGGGAAGAAGATTCATCAAAAGAAGTTTTAACTACGACAGAAGAGGCTGAAGTATCAACAAGTACGAGTTTTTTTTCTCCTCAAGCTTATAGTGTGGCAGCCGTTACATTTGCCAATGGTAGCGATAATATTAGTGTCTACGTGCCTTTATTTGCTAGTAGCAACTTAAAGAGCTTTGTGGTGATTATCGGATTATTTTTTCTATTGTTAGGAATTTGGTGCTATGGAGCATACAAATTAACTCACTACAGAGTAATAGCTGATATATTGACTCGCTATATTAATAATTTTGTGCCTTTTATTCTTATAGGATTAGGCGCTTTTATTGTATTAAAAAGTGAAGCTTTGAGCTTAATAAAGCTAGCTGCTAGTTGTTTCTGTTTGATGATTTTGGTGAAAAATAATGAAAGTGTCGATGAAATTAGCGAAAATTCTAAGTAAGTGGGCGTGAATAATAAAAGGTTTTTAGCGAGGGCTTTAGCCCTATTTTAAGGACTGTTCGCGAAGTCTGCCCTGGCGAATGGAATAGAGCCTCCGGCACGCCAAGGGCGAACGCGGCTATACAAACAAAACCCACCTCCGTGGGTTTCAAATTCTTCGAGTCCGCTTAGGCGGCCTATTCTTCGGATTCCCCAACGGGGTACGTTTGTGTAGCCGCGATTTCTAATCGCCTGGTATATTTGCTTAAAATTTTTATGCAGAATTAAACTTTACTCAACCACTCATTTTCCTCTGGATCTTTGAATAGTGAGGTGCTGAGGTAGCGTTCGCCGAAGCTAGGCTGGATCATGACGATTAGACGACCTGCATTTTCTGGACGTTGTGCTACTTGAATAGCCGCATATAAAGCAGCGCCAGTAGAAATGCCCGATAACAATCCTTCTTCTTTTGCTAGGCGACGGCTGTAAGCGATCGCTTGCTCATCTGCTACCTGAATCACTTCATCCACCAATTCTGGACGATAAATTGCTGGGACAAATCCCGCACCAATACCCTGAATTTTGTGAGGCCCTGATTTCCCACCCGTTAATACTGGACTGCTGCTAGGTTCAACTGCGATCGCTTGAAAACTAGGCTTCCGTCCTTTAATAACTTCTGCAACTCCTGTAATCGTCCCACCAGTACCCACTCCCGCCACTAGAATATCCACCTCTCCATCGGTATCATTCCAGATTTCTTCTGCTGTGGTTTCGGCGTGAACTTTCGGGTTGGCGGGGTTGCGGAACTGCTGCAACATATAAGCATTGGGCGTTTGAGCTAAAATCTGCTCTGCACGACCGATCGCTCCTCGCATCCCTTCTACCCCTGGCGTTAACTCTAATTGAGCGCCATAAGCTTTGAGCATCGATCGTCTTTCGTGGCTCATTGTGTCAGGCATCGTTAGAATGAGATGGTACCCCTTAGCGGCCGCCACCATCGCTAGCGCAATTCCTGTATTCCCAGAAGTCGGCTCTACTAAAACAGTTTTTCCGGGGTGAATCAAGCCTGCTTCTTCCGCCGTTTCCACCATACTCGCGCCAATCCGATCTTTCACAGAAGATGCCGGATTCATGCTTTCTAGCTTCACCACAATCCGAGCAACCGCTCCTGAAGCTTGGGGAATTTTGTTTAATTGAACTAAAGGAGTCCGTCCGATTAACTCTGTGATATCTTTCGCTATCCGCATGTGAATACTCCATCGTGTTTAAATATAATACATCGGGCTTTGCTGTGCGCGAGTCTCTCTTTCCTCGCACAGGTCTTGGAGTGTATAGCGACCTAAAACTTCAATTGCAGCAGTGTTAGCTTGCTCCCAAACTTCATAAACCAGAGTCTTTTCTAGAGTCGGAGAGTTAGATGTATCTTTCTCTTTCCGCTCACCTTCGACTAAAGTGACAATTTCCAGGAGTGTAATCTGCCAAGGTTCACGAGCTAAAACAAAACCTCCTTTAGAGCCGCGTTGACTCTGCACCACACCAGCACGCCGGAGGTTGGTCAAAATTTGTTCCAAATAGCGTTCAGGTATAGGTTGTTTGGTAGTGATCTCACTCATGGTTAGAGGAAGTTTTTTTCCGTGGTGGCTTGCCAGTTCTAAGAGTGCCAGCAGTGCATATTCCACTTTGGAAGACAGATCCAAGAGAGCGTAGTTTTGGCTATTCAAGACTGTACTCAACATACTACGGTGAATTGGGGGACTTATGGCAGTTTATCCGAAATTAATTTTTTCAAGGTGTGGAATGTGATAGCATCCCACTTACTACCCACAAAAACACTATATTCTATCGACTTACCGTAGATTATTATCTTACATAATTCCCATAAATGACTCGATCTTTTAGTGGGAATTATCCTGAGTTTCTGTTTTCAGAGCCTCAATTACCAACGAAAATCTCAACAGAGTATGCTACTAACTGATTTGCGAACCATTTTTGAGCGTGACCCAGCAGCGCGTAACTGGCTAGAAGTATTGTTCTGTTACCCTGGACTCCAAGCCCTAGTGTTTCATCGATTAGCACACTGGCTGTATAAAATTGGGATTCCCTTCATACCTCGGTTTATCTCTCATATTAGTCGGTTTTTAACTGGGATTGAAATCCATCCTGGGGCATTAATTGGACAGGGAGTGTTTATTGACCACGGCATGGGAGTTGTGATTGGTGAAACTGCGATCGTGGGCGACTATGCCCTGATTTATCAAGGTGTGACTTTAGGTGGGACTGGGAAAGAGAGCGGCAAACGCCATCCAACTTTAGGCTCTCATGTGGTTGTGGGAGCCGGTGCAAAGGTCTTGGGAAATATTCTAATTGGCGATCGCGTCCGTATTGGAGCTGGTTCTGTGGTGTTACGAGATGTACCCAGTAACACAACTGTAGTCGGGATTCCAGGGCGCGTAACTCGTCAGAACAACTTGTCTACCAATATTCTGGATCATGATAAAGTGCGCGACGTAGAAGCTGAAGTCATCCGCGCTTTATTTGAACGTGTCAAGGCTCTAGAAAAACAGTTTGAGGAGTTGCAAGATCAATCAAGTTTCTCTGCAACTGAGCTTGGCGACGAACAAACATACAATCCTAAGAGCAATAAGTCTGATGGGATGATTGAAGATTTTCTTGATGGTGCGGGAATTTAATTTAGGGCATTGGGAATTGGGAATTGGGAATTGGGAATTGGGCATTGGGGACAAGGGGAAAGACTTGTTTTAAGTTCTCACC
>NZ_JADEXU010000256.1 GCF_015206895.1 Nostoc sp. LEGE 12450
CGAAAGCGAATTGACCAAACACGGGGGATATCGCAAGGTTAAAGATTTATTTGCAGCAAAGCGAGTGGTTGAAACTTTACCTGAAGATTTGAGGGGCAAGATCACTAAACCATCTCAAACCCGATCCTTGCTCCGACTGGTTAAAACTCCCGATAAGTTACACGAAGCTGTTGCGATCGCAGCCAAAGAAAAACCCTTTCCCACTGCTGCCGATTTCGCCAAAGCAGTACAACAGGTTGCACCAACAGCTAAAAAAACTACAAAAAGCGAAAGAAGTCAAACGCAATTGTGTAAATCAGTCAGGATTTCATCACAATCACACCCTCGCTATGGCGAATCGGGATTGATTGAGGCAGACGCACCAAACAACTATCAGCAGATTGTTACCTTCAGCGATAGTGAGAGACTGCTGGTAAACAATAGTGATTTAGCTGATGATGCAATTGTGTCCGAATCGAGTGAGCGGACTTACCCAAAACAATATTCTGAGGCCATCGCCCAAATCAAAGAGCAACACCAGCAGGAGTTAGAGCGCTTACAGCAAGAGTTGAGAATTGGGCTACAGTCAGAAGCCACAGCCAGAGCCGAAGAACAAGTAAGTGAGCAGATCCAATCTCTGCAACAACTGTTTAAACAACAGAAAGAAGAAAATATCCAGTTACAGCAACGGCTGGATGAAATGGAAGGGTTAAGAAAGCTGGAGATTGAGAATCAGCAACTCCAACAACGTATCCAAGAATTAGAAAACGCTGTTGAACAACGCCCTTCTCAACAGTGGGGGAATACCATGACCCAGCAGGCAACCAAAGCGTTGAATAAGCAGGTAAAGCAAGCACTGGAAAAAACCATTGATTTGCGATCGCTAGCTGTTGAACCCCCAAGAGAAAATGCTCAGGAATGCTTACGACTCATGGGTATGGCGTTGAAGAATCTCGCTAGTGCTATGAACAACACCCAAGCTTTGGAAGCTGCATCCATAATTCTGGGGAGCGAACCTACACCATCTGCGATCGCCTACCGAGCCGAGCAACTGGAAATGCTGCTCCAGGCGCTTAGTGATATTAGGTCAGTGCTAGCAAATCCTGGGTGTACGTGGCAGGAGTTTTGGAATGTTGCCCAAGAGTATGAGGTAATCAAACAGGACTACTGGGCAGAACTTACCACCCAGGAAACAGAATTGATTACCGCACTCCAGAAAGCATCCTCTCAACCAGACATTATTGGCGTTGGTTCTATCGTTGCCCACGCCGACCCATATCGTACTTTGTATGTCGCCAGAGGAGAAGTGATTCAGGATTTGGGAGATGAGGTAATCGTTGCATGGGATTGCTGGAAGGAGCAATCGAAAAAGACTGACAGGTATTTCCGAGACGAATTACGATTCTGGCAACCTCAATAGGCTTCCAGTGTATTGATAACTTTTTAGACAAATAAATGCACGTACCAAGCCCCGCATCACAGTGGGGGAAATTTCCGTGCGTCAACATAAACAGGAGATTATAGAATGACCGCAACTATTACCAGACCCAAGCCCAAAAAGGCTGCTGCCGCTAAACCACAATCACCATACAAAAGACTTCATGTGATTATTCCCATACAAGATATGCTGTGGGCATCGCAACAAAAGCCTTCAGTTACGCAATTGTGGCAGGAGTGCTGGACGGCTGACCCTTACGGTTCTCGGTGGATGTCTCTGACCTCAGCTTTGGGGTACAGTACTTTTATCTCTGCGAAGAAAATGCTCTCCGACAGTGGTTTGTTCATTTTCAAGCCTGACAAGTCAATTCAGGATAGCCGAGAAACTGTTACCTGGATGGTGAAAAATTTGCATGGCAGTCGGATGAAGGAGTTCTGGGAGAAAGCCAATTCTCTTAATCAGCAACCAAATTCTCTAAAACAAGAACCAAATTCTGAAAAACGAGAATCAAATGCTGGGGATTCAGAGATAGACGCTGCCCCTGAAGAAATACGTGCTTTGTACAAAGCATCTATTTTAGCTAAAGACCAGTCAGAGCAAGGGTTTCAAAAACCCTCACGAACTGTTCAGGAACAGCTAACGAACTCTTCAAAAGAGTTCGTTAGCTGTGTCTCTGACAGGCTAAATGAGATTTTGCAAGTTGAGGAGACGGCTCACGCGCCCTTGGGGGGCGCTTCGCCTCAGACTGTTGAAAGCGTGTCAGAGAATAAGGAAGACTTGCCTGTGGCAATGGACTGTACATCGCTAGGGCTTGTGGATAATGCACGGGGTAAATCTGCTTTGTTGTTGGCTGAAAACCAGAATTGTGGAGTTGAGGAGAAAGGCTGTCTTGAAGGTACTGGTTCCGCCGCGCCCGTTGCACAAAATGAATTTTCTTCCAAGGAAGTGATCGCTAATCAAACACAGGAGGAAGCAGAAGCAAGTAATCCCGCTTCGTTATTGGTTGAAAACTCGGTTTCGGGTGTAGAAATCAAAGCAGTTCATGAAGGTACTGGTTCCGCCGCGCCCGTCGCTCAAAATGAAAAATCTTTAAATTCTGCGATGCCTGCGGCGGGTGTAGCCATCACTAATCAAATTCAGGGGCAAGTACAACATGGAAATTCAGCTTCGTTGTTGGTTGAAAATTCAGTTTCAGGTGGAGAAATGAAAGCAGATCATGAGGGTCAAAGTTCTGCGCCGCCTATGCCACAGCCTGAAAAATGGTCACATGAGGCGATTGTTGCGAGGTCAAATATGCGACCAGAACGTATGCAAAAACTCAAAGTTGCAAGCAATTCGGGGGAGAATCCGGGGTTTGACTTTTTGCAGGAGTGTTGGGATGATCCGGCTTTGCAGATTGTGATTAAAAAGGTGCTGGTTAAGTTTCCGCAGTGGGGGGTTGCTTGTGTGGATGGGGTGCTAGGGTGTTAGCTAAGTTCTTGGAGCAGAGAATTATGTGGGTTGGGGAGAAATTGTTTAGTTGAAATAGATAAGTAATAGACTAAGCCGTATTGTTACTGAGGTTCTTATGTTTCTACTAAGGCAGACTTGGCATAAGTGTACTTTACTAGATGCGGAGTAAGAATAGATGATTTCTGAGGTACTGAAGCCGAATATACAGGACTTGCAGAAAGATGTTATTGATCTCCTAGAGCAAGTCAGTTCGCTGATGAATCACGCTAGTACAGCACTTGTTTCTGATAGTGCTGGCAAAAAATACGCAGAATTTGAGCAACAAGTCAATCAGGAAATAGATAAGGTCAGAAATCTTGAGTTGAGAATGGCAATTGTTGCACCAATGAAAGCTGGCAAATCTACTATTACTAACGCAATCATCGGGCAAGAGATTTTGCCAAGTCGTAACGCTGCGATGACGACGCTTCCGACTGAGATTATTTTTGATAGTAACTTAACTCAGCCAGTTTTATATCTAAATCCCCAAATTTTGACAGTTTTTCAAGAAACACTATTAGCCTTACGCCACAGAATTGATCAGATGGGGATTGAACAAGCGCAAGAAAAACTTGCTCAGTATCCTCATTTAGCAAAAATCCCAAAGCAAATTCAGCAAGCAGTCGGACTGACAATTCCCGGCAAAAGTGAAGGAAGGGAGAAGATTATTCATACCTTAACTAGTTTGAATGATATTGTCAGAGTGTGCAGTCTTTTAGAGCCACAAGCAGATCCGTTGCAATACTTAATGGATGTTCCCAGAATACACACTCAATTTTGGCGTTCATCTAAAACTAATCAGCAATCAGAAAATCTAGGTAAATTAGTAATTGTTGATACTCCTGGGCCAAACGAGGCAGGAGAAAATTTGCGTCTTCAGGGTGTAGTTGAAGAACAGCTTACCAAAAGCTCTATAGTATTAATGGTTTTAGACTTTACTCAACTTAAAACTGAGGCTGCTGAAAAAGTCAAAAAAGATGTTGATAAAGTTATCGAATTAAGAGGCAAAGATAATTTATATGTGTTGATTAACAAAGTTGATCAACGACGAGATGGTGATATGAGTCCTGAACAAGTGCAGCAGTTTGTAGCTGCGGAGTTTAATATAGGTGGTTCCGGCGATATTAATAGAGTATTTGAAATATCAGCTAGACAAGCATTTACCTCTGCTACCTTTTTAACAGAATTGCAGCAGGGTTGCAGTATTAAGGTGACTGAGCTAAAAACAGTGCGCTCGCTTGCTCAAGAAGTGTTCGGTATTGATTGGGAAGAAGAACTTGAAGAAGCAACGGCAGAAGATTTACAACGCAAAGCTGAAAAGTTGTGGAAAAAGTCAGGTTTTGACCAGTTTTTAATTGGTGCTATTAATGCGCTTATGGCAGAAGCTGCACCTCGAAGCATAGAATCTGCACTCAGGATTACTCGTGCTTATCTTGAAGAATTGAATAATGATGTACAACTTCGTAGCAGTGCCATTAATGAAGATGAAGTAAAATTAAAACAAGAAGTCAGTGCATTAGAAAGAGACTTGCAATCCTTAGAAGAATGCCGTAATCGTTTGCAAGAAATAGATAAAATTAAGGCTAATCTCTATAAACAGCTTGAAAAAATTCTTGAAACTATTAAACAAGAAGCTAAACAAAATTTAGAAACATATTTTACTGAAGAAGAATATCAACGCGCAGATTTTATAAAAAAAGGAGGTTTGGCAAGCCAAAATTTTTTTAAATGGGTTTCTAAAAAGTTTAATAAAATTGAAATCCCTAAAACAAGTAGTAGTATAATTGAATTCCAAAGTTCAGCCGCAGCAGAAGATTTTGGAGAACAAGCAATCGCATCTGCAAAGTCTAATATTATACAGCCTTTGGTTGAAAGTGTTCGTAAACAAGCAAAAAAAATAATTGAACAAGCACGTCAAGATATTACAAATTCTTTAGATACTGAAACTCAGCCAATTATTGAACGCGCACGTCAAAGATTAAACGAAAGCTTTCATATCAATTTGTCTTTGCCAACACCAAATTTGGATAGTAAAAGTATAGTAAACACTAAAATAAATGTTAATCAGCATACTAAATGGATAGCTCAAGGTTATGAAACAAAAACGATTGAAAAGAGGGACTTCTTCCATTGGTTTTGGTTGGTTAAGAAAAAAGAAACTATAAATGTAAAACGTCCAGATAAAAAAGAGGACTATTACACAATTTCGCTTCAAGAAATAATTGACAAATCAAATAAATTAATTGAGGATAGTATTGAAAACATAAAAGAGGGAATCAATCAATACTTAGATGAAGACTTTAAGCAACGAGTTGATAATTTTTTTGCAGAGCTTGATAGCTATTTAACTAATTACTGCAATACTTTAATTCAGGCACAGACAGACCAAAAAATTCAATCTGTTGAGAAAGAAAAATTAGTCAACAACCTTCACTCGTTAGAAACTCAAACTAGTCAAAAGATAAATAAAGTAAACGGGTATTTAGAATATTTAAAACATATAAATAACTGAATCAAAAAGGAATGAAGTTTTAGTCAAAAAATAGCTTTTATATTAGAATAGCTAAAATGTCCAACGCAACAGATAAAAATATTCATATTATTAGCCCTTCTACTCGCACCCTTGAAGAGCTTCAGCGTCGAGTTCCTGGTGTTGGTGATAAAGCTATAATTGACTTGATAAATGGTATTCAAGTCAGCAAAGATATCATCCGATATCATAAAAATCGAAGTTGGTTTGGAGAACTATGGGATAAAATAGATGGCAGCAATAGTAAACGAAAACTCCTATTAAATGGGAACTTAGTTTCAGGGCAAGAAGCTCTTTCTGACTGGATTTTAGAAGTTAGTGATTCACTTCGCATTAGTCAAGTTGCTTTGAAAGTCACTCAAAACTCATTGCTAGAAGCACGTGATGCTATTCGTAATCATAAACAAAGTTTGCAAAAACAAGAATACGCAATAGTTCAACTCAGCGATCAACTAGACGAGTTAGCTCAAAAAGTTACTACAAGACTTAATAATCTTGAGGCCCAGGTACATCGTTTAGAAGTACGAATTGCAGCCAATGAAAATTTAGATCATATTGTCACTGCTTGGGCTGCTGGTCAAACTTATACAAATTTTCCTTGGGCTGTACAAGTTGCTTTACTAGCACGGGAAGTATTTAGTAGTTCTGTAATGATGTATGAACTAGAAACTGGAGATACAGAACGTTATCGTCAGCTTTTGGTGAATAAAATTATTGCCACAAGTAAACAACTTCCTGATAGCTGCTTTGGTCTTGGTGATTTATTAGATCAATCCTGTATGAGAATGACAAAAGATGACCAAGAGTTAACAGCCGCTTTACTGGAAATTCGCTCCGTTCCACAGCAGCGTCTGGTTAATACACCACATTTGTTTCCCTCTTTAAAAATACCCGTTTTGGGTTACGACTGGTTAGTTGATTTGATACGCGCTCGCACTGGCACGGATGCTCACTGGCTTTGCATTCAGGACTGTACTGATGATGAAACAGTCTACAAATTGCTTCTAGCTAGTGCTGCCCTTCCTTTAGCATTTCCTAGTCAGGAAGTTAATGGACAGTCCTATATAGATGGCGGTTTAGCTGATAATGTACCTTTGAGAGCTTTGGCAAAGCGTGGTTGCAAAAACGTCATTGTAATTCACTTAAAAAATGGCGCTTCTTGGAATCGCCATGACTTTCCCGAACAAACTGTAATTGAGATTAGACCTGAACAGAGAATTGAAAAGTCTGATACTCCAATAATTGGTAAAATTGATAGCTACCTGGATTTTAGTTCAGAACGCATCGCCGAATTAAAAAAGCGTGGTTACGAAGATGCTAAACGCTGCTTAATTCCAATTATGGAGGTTTTTAGAACTATGAAAGACCAACGTGAATCTCATAACTCGTTAGTTAATTCTACACAACGTCTCCTGAATGACCCACCGCTATGAAAATATTTTAGGTAAGTTATTTCATCCGAAACCGGACTTGGGGGACTTGCATATTTCAAAAATCAGATACTTTTAGGAACTTTTAACTTCAAACATTTAGAAACAAGTTTATATATAGTATGAGCCTTTAGAAAGATAGAACAGATGAAATGGCGAACACTTAGTGAAGTCATCGAAGAGTATGAGTATGCTGTTTATCTATCACCAGGATATGAGAAAGATGTGCAATGGGGCGGCTATCATGTGACTATCACTGGGTATAGTAACTCTCATGCTTACAAGCAAGACCAAGGTAAAAAATCTATTGTAACGGAGATATGGAAAGAAGTTAACAATGCCCAAGCATACAGCTTTCGCAATAAGATCGAAGGTAAGGATTATTGGATTAAGCCGAACTCACGAGATAAATTTGGAAGAAAAGTCTATGCAGTCTGTTTCAAAAGTAGATGTTTAGATGAGTTAGGCAAACAATTAAAAAATAAAAATTTTAAACGAGTAAAAGTTGATAGTAAGGTAAACTGCCACAAAGAAGTAGGTGGCAAGTGTTGGCATATCACTTTGAATAAATTTACAGAGGATGAATCAACTGTCAGGCAACTATTTGATTCTCTGAAACAGAAAGATTGGAAACTCTGGCTTGTTAAAAAGCCATCTCAAGAATGCCAACATGATACTAAAGGATGCAATTGGAGTGATTGGCAAGAAATTTAGTTATATATAATTTAAAACAATATGGCTTAATTAAGAAAAATAGTAAGTTGGATTTCGTTCCTCAACTTAACCTATGCCAGTTTTAGTTTTTAGCTTAATTGGACAGTATCACAATTTAAAAGATAAATTTTAATCATTTGTAATTTAAAAACCCTTTATTAAAAGATTAATATAGAAATCTAAAAAGCATTTTGTTTACTTAAAAATAGCTTTTTACTAGGATATTAAGCGAGAATCTATTAGTTTTTTTAACTTATCAATATTCTCATTCGTATTGAATTTTCTATTATTTAGTTCTTCTCGAAACCACAACCAATAGGGTTGAATAAGGTTAATAGGTTTTAGGTCTTTTTCAAATAAATTGCCAATATAATCTGGACAATACCAAGCACCATATATTTGAATATTAGTACAAAAAGCTTTTAAAATTGATTCCCATTCTTCCGGTTTTAAATAAGAAGCTATTCTAGACAGTTTACTTCCATTATAATTAGCATCCTTAAAATTGTTAGAATTGATAAAATTTTCAATAATAATATGTCTTTCTTCCGGTAAACGCTCTTCTAAAATAGGATTTATTTCCGGAAGAAGAATACTACCTGCTTTATCTTTTAAAACCCATAGCTCATCCAAACTCATACCTTGCAATTTTTGAGTGACAAAAGTTTTTAAGCAATTTATAGCAAATGCATCTAATAAAATTTTCATATTACCTGGTGTATAGAACCCATTTGATATCTTTTTCTAGTTAGTGGCTAGTCTTTTGAGCATCAATCTGATAAAACAAAGCTTGAGCTTGGCATTAGCACGATCGAGTGTACGTTCAAAATTTTTGACTAAACTTTT
>NZ_JADEXU010000257.1 GCF_015206895.1 Nostoc sp. LEGE 12450
AGCCAATGTTACCGCAGGCGGGCGCGTCTAATTCTGCTGCTTGAAAAATGGCAGCAATTAAAGCTGTGGTAGTAGTTTTACCGTTAGTACCTGTAATTCCTACCCAAGGTAGCGATTGCAAATTTCGCCAAGCGAGTTCCATTTCCCCAATGGTTTCAATACCTAATTGGCGTGCCTTGATTAATACGGGAATATCCCAAGGCACGCCAGGACTAACAACTATTAATTGGGGTAAATTATCACCATTTAATTCTAGGGATTGGCCTAGTTTAACGGTTATTTGCTCGGCAGCGAGTTCTTGTTGTTGTTGTAGGAGGGTTTTGGAGGTGTTGCCATCACTCAGCTCTACCTCCCAACCTTCCCGTTTCAACAATCTCGCCGCAGCAACACCGGACTTTCCCAATCCAATAACATGAGCTTTGGACATAGATTGCAAGCAGAGTGTCCCTGGTTAAGCACTCCCTATAGTAGCGTCTATTGGCAAAAATTACACAACTTTTTGTTGACTTACGCTACAGATTTTTGACGATCGCACCAAAGTCAGCTAAAACACGAGCATGATTCCGAACCAATCCCAGTAGGTGTAATCGATTACGCTTAATTTCTGGATCGGAGTCCATAACTAAAACGCTATCTGGCCCATCAAAGAAGTTACTAACTGTTGGAGCAATTTTTGCTAATGCTGCTACTAACAGTTGATAATTTCGTGTCTGCTGTGCTGTTTGAGTTTGTGGTACTGATTCGATTAAAGCATTATACAAAGCTGTCTCAGAAGGCTTTTGGAATAATTCTGGACGAACTACGGATGTCGGTTCTAGCTGTTTTGTATCCAAATCACCTTGGGCGGCTAATCGTGTGGAACGGTTAACAGTTTCGTAGATGTTATCTAAGGTACTGTCGTTACGGATTTGTTGTAAGTACAAGGCGCGATCGCGGACATCCAATAAATCCTTTAACGTTCGTTCTGTGTATTCTGGGTCATTTTCTCCCAAAACTGCATTTACTAAGTCGTAATCAATCTGTTTTTCTTCTTGCAATAAGGTGCGGATGCGTTGTAAGAAAAACTCTTGTAATGCTGTGGTTAATAATGCCCGATCTTTTTCATATTTCGCGGCAAAATCTGTTGCTATCTGCGCCAATAAATCATCTAAATTTATTGGCAAATTATAAAACCAAGTGATTTTAACTACAGCATTGGCAGCCCGACGCAAAGCGAAGGGATCGGAGGAACCAGAGGGAATTAAACCTAAACCAAAGATGCTTACCAAAGTATCTAATCTATCTGCCAAACCGACAATTTGGCCTGTGAGTGTTTCCGGTAAATTGTCACCGGCTCCCGTTGGCAAATAATGTTGATAAATTGCCTTTGCTACTTCGGCATCTTCACCACTAGCTAAGGCATATTTTTCTCCCATAATGCCTTGCAATTCGGGAAATTCATAAACCATTTGAGTTACCAAATCTGCTTTACACAATAAGGCAGCACGTTGGATTTTTTGGCTTTGATTTTCAGCTAATTTTAATTGGGTGGTAATTTGCTCGGCAATCTTGACTACTCTATCTATCTTGGTACGCACCGAACCCAATTCTTCTTGGAAGGTGACTTTTTCTAACTGGGGTAAAAAGCTTTCTAAAGGCTTAGTTAAATCAGCTTCGTAGAAAAACCTGCCATCAGCTAATCTGGCACGAATTACCCTTTCATTTCCTACAGCAACAATATCTGATTTCTTGGGATCGCCGTTAGAAATGGTAATGAAATTAGGCAATAATTCTTGCTCAGAACTACCTGGTTTGAATACAGGGAAATAACGTTGATGAGTTACCATAACTTCCGTAATTACTTCAGTTGGTAATTCCAAAAATTCTGGTTCAAATTTACCAACAACTGTAGAAGGATATTCTACAAGGTTGGTTACTTCTGCTAACAAATCGGGGTAAATGACTGTATACCCGCTTAAACTTTCTGCTACTGCCTTTACTTGCTCTTTAATCAGATTTTCCCGTTCTTCGGGGTCAACGGTGACATAAGCAGATTTGAGGGCGGTAACATAATCAGTCGCTTGGGCGATTGTCACAGGTTCAGGATGTAAGACGCGATGACCTTGGGAAATGCGATCGCTCTGAATCGTTTTAGAACCATTTACCAATTCCAACGGTAGCACCGTCTCATCTAACAAAGCTACCAGCCAGCGAATTGGTCGAGAAAACCTCCCATCCCCATCTCCCCAACGCATTAACCGCTTACCTTCTAAACCCCAAATCCATTGGAAAACAAGTTCTGTCAAAATTTCCGCCACAGGACGGCCAGGAATTCTTTTTTGTACAAAAACAAATTCCCCTTTGTCAGTGGGGCGAAGGAAGAGTGCATCTAGTTCCACACCTTGCTTTTTGGCAAAGCCTAATGCTGCTGGTGTTGGCTGACCATCTTTAAAGGCAGCTTGGGCGGGAGGCCCTTTAATTTCTTCTTCTCGGTCTGCTTGCTGGGATGGTAGACCTTTAATCAATACCGCCAAACGCCGGGGAGTACCGTACACTTGGACACTTTCACCCTGAAGGCTGTTTGCTTCCAAACTTTGGGGAATGCGTTCTCGCCACTGTATTAAGGCATCACTGAGAAAGCTTGCAGGTAATTCTTCTGTACCAACTTCTAATAGAAACGCAGGCATAGGTCACTGTTTTCAACTTTGCGTAGCTCAACTTTATCAGTTATTCTCAGGCGATCGCTCGTGATTTTTAGGTAATAACCCTTGCTACATACATCAAAATAGATAATTTTGAGCTTAGGTTTGTGAAATAGACTTGATATCTTCTCGAAAACTTTAAAAAATAAGTGTTTATCTTCATCTAGTTGTCATATTTGCCTCAGTCTGCCATGTAGTATTTACTTATATTTATTTCTATCGTAAAGTTAGTGTTGTCTGATGCACTGATATTTGCATCATGTAAATAAATCTTGGAGATATAACAGTGAAAAACATTTTTGCCAAAATCGCTGCTACCACAGCAACCAGTGCTGTACTTAGTGTTGCGATCGCTGCTGGTGCTAACAACCCTGCTCAAGCTATTGATTTCAACTTTAACTGGCTAGGAGATGCTGGTTATTCCGCAGTGGGTTCATTCAGCTACGACGAGACTACAGCACCGACAATTATTTCAGAAAGTGGTAGTGGAGCCACCAACTTTTTACAATCCTTGAATGTCTCTTTCTTAGACCCATCTAATAATCCTCTGGGAACTTATAACACCGTTACTTCTGGGGTATCACAATCTGATTTCTTCGCTTTCAACTTTGATACTGCTACTCAGAAATTGTTTGGCCCCTTTGATATAGGAGGAGGAACGGGTGTCATCGAAGAATACTTCTTTCAGGGAACGGTTGGCGAATCTTTGGCATTACGTCAAGATGTCGATCAACAAGGCACATCAATAACACTAGATGAAAATTCTGGTTCTATTCAGGTATCCAAAGTTCCTGAACCTGCTTCTCTGTTGGGTTTTCTGGCATTTGGAGCCTTGGGTGTAGGCTCAACTTTGAAGAAAAAGCAAGCCTCTTGCTAGAAAGTAAGGCTTTCTAGTTAGAGGTTGCCAAGTTTAGTTTAATGAATCTCTATTTTAGCTCCAATAGCTCAGTGAACTGGTGAGTTTATCATCCAGCCTTATCGGTTGGCGATCGCTCGAATACTTATGAAAACAAGTATTCGAGCGATTATAATCAGAAATATTTTCGCTAAAATCGTCCTATAGCAATCAGTGCAACTTTTTAGTATTGCGTCAGTGTAGCCCGCTACAGATATCACTAGTGTTGCTAACAACCCGAATAAAGCTGTTGATGTCAATTGCGATACATTGGAGTTTTTTCCAGTTACAGCTTTAAATACGAAGCTACCAAACACACTAATGTTAAAAAGTTAGTGCCTTTGAGCCACTAAAAAAACTGGACTCTCACCCATTAATGCAATATTATTTACTTGGTTAAAAATACTTCATGTGCCAGTTCACAAGGCGGAATGCAGGTTATATGCATGATATTAAGTCTCATGCTACAATCCCCTCAGTGTAAATTTAACAACTCTATTCACTTTTAAATAACTGAACAACTAATCACATATATAGGAAGGAATTTAAACAAGTGAACAATTAAAGTTTATTAGTTAACACGCGTAACTTTTAAATATACGATTGGGAAACTTTCTCCAACTAGAAAAACTGATAATTTTTCGCTAATAACTGTTAAAATCCACCTAGAAAATTTCTCAGCAGTGCTTATCGCAATTGTGATTTTTTAAAATCATAATCTAATCACAAACTAAATTAAATAATAAAAGTTGCAGCCTCTATTGAAGTTAGCAATAAATCCGGTTATCTCCGGCTGTATTTACCAAATTTATACATAGCCCATGCACATTCTGATATATTCCTACAACTATCATCCAGAGCCGATTGGAATTGCTCCCTTAATGACTGAATTGGCAGAAGGACTAGTAAATCGAGGTCATGAAGTGCGGGTGATTACCGGAATGCCCAACTATCCTCAGCGCGAAATTTACGATGGTTATCGGGGTCAATGGTACGTTACTGAACAAAAAAATGGTGTCACAATTCAGCGGAGCTACATCAGAATTAAGTCTAAACCTAACCTTTTAGATCGTCTGTTGCTGGAGTTAAGCTTTATTTTCACAAGTTTGCCTCAAGCCTTTAGAGGTGAACGTCCAGATGTGATGATTTTAACAGTACCGCCTTTATTAGGTATCTTACCAGCAACAATATTTGGTTGGCTATACAACTGCCCAATAGTTCTAAATGTGCAAGATATATTACCAGAAGCTGCTGTGCGTATCGGGCTATTGAAAAACAAGTGGATGATTCGAACTCTTGCAGCTTTAGAGAAATTTGCCTATCGGACTGCACACACTATTAGTGTTATCGCCGATGGATTTCGTGAGAATTTAGTGAATAAGGGAGTACCTGTTAATAAAATCGTTTGTATTCCTAATTGGGTAAATGTAAATTTCATCCACCCTTTACCGAAACAGAACAACTCTTGGATATCTAGCCATCAACTGGATGGGAAATTTATAGTTCTTTATTCGGGCAACATAGCTCTAACTCAAGGTTTAGAAACAGTAATAGAAGCAGCAGTTTGCTTACGTCATATCAGAGAAATTGTCTTTGTCATTGTCGGCGAATCAACAGCATTGCAAAGGTTGCAAGAATATTGTCTATTACATGGAGCAGATAATGTTTTGCTGCTACCATTGCAGCCGAGAGAAAAATTACCCGAAATGCTAGCAGCAGCTGATGTAGGACTGATTGTGCAAAAGCACAATGTAATTTCGTTTAATATGCCTTCAAAAATACCACTACTATTGGCAAGTGGTCGCCCAATTGTGGGTTCAGTTCCTGCAACTGGAACTGCTGCTAGAGCGATCAAACTCAGTGGTGGTGGGATAATTGTTGAGCCAGAATCGCCCGATGCAATGGCCGCTGCGGTGCATGATTTATATACTAATCCTACTCTCTGTACGAAGCTAGGTAACGCAGGAAGACAGTTTGCCGAAGAAAACTATTCCTTGGAGCAAGCACTCGATCGTTATGAGTGGCTCTTTTATCATATTCTTGCTAACCGAAAATCAACTGTGGGTATCTTGCCGAAATTGGATTCTAAGGAATCAGTTGTGGATGCTTGAAGGGCATTGAGCATGACTCGCTCATATATCCAGAACCCTGATTAGGATAAATTAAATCACCCGAATGGGTGAGTTAAGAATCATCCGATTGGATGACCTAAGTGTAGGAAGATAAGACTGCTCAAAAATAGGACTCTAGAGAACACTGTATTGATTGCACTTTGTTCTTGGTGAGGATAACTCAATGAAACTCGCAACCTTGATGAATAGAGCTGAATTAATCAGCGTAGGCGTAGCCCACCGTTGGCGGACTCCTACTCAAAAGCAAGCTACGCGCAGCGTATCGCAGACAAGCCTCTCGTAGAGAAGACATCGCTCCACACATTTTTCCTCCCTAAGATCAGTATTCAATACCACTCAAGAGGGATAAACTCATCTTTAAACTTATACAAATTTAGTTTTCTATGTGGTTATAATGCAAGCAAGTGCTTGCAAACGCTTATGGAAAACTTTCCCAAGCCGCCCGTCTGATTTTATACAAAACCTACGAATCGCGAATAGCTAGCTGATTATGTACTTGCAAAAAAGTCAAGATAAGGGTGCAGTATCTTCAGATATAGATTTAAAAGCATCTGTAGATAGTTTCACGGGTATCTTGTTTCACGGTATTCTGCGTTTTTAGCGATATCTCTACCACATTAGATGAGAGGCGTGAATACTATATGAAAACTTTTTTTAGTTTACTTGTGCGCGGTATCACACAGTTTGCCATTGCAGGAGGCTGAAGATTTAGTTGATTCCCTTACAACATAAACCGTGTTTTCTCTAGGACGGAAAGTAATTGTTTTATACTGACCAAAAAAGATTTATAAATTACACTTTAAAAAAAATGGTGGGAGTTAAGTAATGTACAAAATAACCATAATGTGATGAAGCATATTTATTTGTTTTAGGTACTAGACATCGTGAGCGATCGCCCAAATACCCAAATACATACATATTTGTTATCAACATCAAAAACAAAGGGCTAGAAAACTATTGAAATAATGCTTTTTTAGTCAAGAGTAGATTGCCCAAGTCTAAATCCACAAGACGAGAAACCGAAGATGTCCCATTCTGAGTTCCCTGATTCTCCCCTTCCAGTTGAAATAGAACAGCCTGCGGTTATTGATTCTAGTCAACAGCAACAACCACTGCCAGAGCGATCGCCTAAACCACCTCAAAAGCGTCGTTGGCCTCTAATTTTGGGAATTATCCTCTTAATTGGAGGCATTGGTTTTGGTTGGCGCTGGTGGCAAACTAGTAGTGCTAGCAATCCACCAGCAGGTGGGCCAGCTGCTGGTCAACCGATGGCAATTCCAGTCAAGCTAGCGACTGTGCAACCTGAAACTGTGCAAGAAAGTTCGGAGTTTATTGGCTCCTTAGAGGCTCCAGGTTCGGTAATTATCAAGCCACAGGTTGAGGGACGAGTTACCCAAATTTATATCAAAGAGGGCAACCGTGTTCAACAAGGGCAAGTTATTATTAGCCTAGAAAGTGATAGTGTCCAAGCGCAATTATTACAAGCAAAAGCCGCACTAGCACAAGCTCAAGCACGTCTTGCTGAACTCAAAGCAGGTACGCGACAAGAAGAAGTTGCCCAAGCTAGAGCGCAGTTAACCCAAGCCCAAGCTCGCTTGCGAGATGCTCAATCGGGGTCGCAACCACAAGAAATTGCTCAAGCTGAGGCTCAAATTCAGTCAGCTAAATCAGATGTAGAACTAGCACAGTCACGAGCCAAGCGATACGCACAATTGAGAAAAGAGGGCGCAGTTTCTCAAGATACCTTAGAAGGATATGTCAAAGAACAGCAAAGTGCTGAAGCTGCCCTGGTTGTAGCCCAGAAACGCCTAGCTCAACTCCGCCAAAGCAGAACTTCTAGTATCAATGAGCTAGCTGGAGCTTTGGAACAACAGAAACAAAACTTAAGGCAACTAGAAAATGGTTCCCGCCCAGAAGAAATTGCCCAAGCGCGATCGCAAGTAACGCAAGCAGCAGCGCAAGTCCAAGCAGCCCAAGTTCAACTGCAATACACAAAAGTTCTGGCACCTTTTACTGGTACTGTTGGCGATATTCCCACAAAAGTGGGAGATTATGTAGAAAAAGCAGACCAACTCACTACACTTACTAGAAATGACTCTTTAGAACTAAATATTTCCGTTCCCCTAGAAGAAGCCAAAAAGCTGCGCTTAGGATTACCAGTGCAAATGCTGAACGCTCAAGGTCAACCCGCAGCAAGGGGTAAGATAAGTTTCATTTCTCCAGATGCTAGTTCCGATTCGCAGACAATTTTGGTGAAAGCTAACTTTGGTAATTCTAGAAGTCAACTGGTAAATCGCCAATCAGTGCAAACCAAAGTGATCTGGAACGAACGTCCAGGAATTTTAATTCCAGTTACAGCAGTATCTCGCCTGGGTGGGGAGACATTTGTATTTGTAGCTGAAGCGCCAACAGAAAAAAACACTGAAGCACCAGCAGAAAAAAAAGCTGAAGCACCAGCAGAAAAGAAAGCTGGAGCGCCATCTTTAGTTGCTCAACAAAAACCTGTGAAATTGGGAGTTATTGAGGGGAATAATTATCAAGTTATCGAAGGACTAAAAGCTGGAGACAAAATTGTTGTTTCCGGTATTCTCAACCTAACTAATGGCGCTCCCATCAGTCCCGCACCGCAAGAAGTGGGTAGTCAGAAGCCGTAGGGAGGTGCAGGGGCGCAGGGGGC
>NZ_JADEXU010000410.1 GCF_015206895.1 Nostoc sp. LEGE 12450
GGGCAGGGGGGAATAATTCTTGATTGCTCCCCTGCTCTAAATTTCCCCACCTTTCGCTAATACCTTGCTGAACTGCTGGTGGTAATGAAGCGAAATATTCTTGGTATTCTTCCCAAGAGACACTTTGGTGTACGGGAAGCGATTCTCTACCTTCTGGATCGTTGGTTACGCCATCTGTCAGCCGTTGAATCAACTCGTCTCCTTGAGCAGGTGGATTTTCGACTTCATAACCAGCCAGATGTAGAGCTTGCAGGATTTCTACACAACTAGCTGGAGTGTCCAGTCCCACACCATTGGCGAGGCGGCCATTGCGGTTGGGGTAGTTTGCCAAAATTAGGGCAATTCGCCGTTCTTGGGGTGGTTTGGAACGCAGCCGCGCCCAGTTTGCTGCTAGTTGAGCAACGAACTCGATGCGATCGCTGACTGGTTCATAAATTACCACATCTGTCTCTAAATGGGGATTACGAGTTTGCACGGCTTTGAAAGACACAGCACGCGTAATAATCCGCCCATCTACTTCAGGTAGCGCCACATTCATCCCAATATCACGGGGAGAAAGCCCTTGAAACTGTGACTCCCACTGTTCAATTGATCCGCCACTGAGGATTACCTGCAATACAGGCACATCTAGTTTTTCCCACAGTTCAGTTTGGGGTGTTTCGCTTTCCAACCGTGCTAGAGAAAAACTGGTAGTATTCAGCAGCACAGCTATTGATTCGGCTTCTTTGGGTTGGAAAAATTCACTCAACTCCGCTTGCACATCGGGTTCACGCAATGAGGAAACAAACACTGGCACTGGTTGTAAATTTTTCTGTACCAGAGCTTTGCATAAAGCATCAATTACTTTGGTATTCCCCGCTAAATAATGAGCGCGGTAGAACAGTATGCCGATTTTGGGCATGGGGCATGGGGCATCCCTTCCCTGCGGGACGCTACGCGAACGGCTCCGCTCAGGGCAAGTGGGCATGGGGCATTGGAAGCCTTGAGGTTCTGAGGTGGATTCATCCGGTTCAAAGGTGGATGAACGGAGTTCTGAGGTGGATTCATCCAGTTCAAAGGTGGATGAATCAGTCTCTAATTCCCCTTGTCTCCCTTGTCCCCTTGTCCCCTTGTCCCCTTG
>NZ_JADEXU010000258.1 GCF_015206895.1 Nostoc sp. LEGE 12450
ATCACTTGCAGTGACAATCTGCTTGCCATCTGGCCTAAAACTGGCATTTCTGACCCAACCTTGATGCCCTTTGAGTTCGGCTAGCTGTTTACCAGTGGTGCTGTCCCACACCCGCGCTGTATTGTCATCACTTGCGGTGACAATCTGCTTGCCATCTGGGCTAAAACTGGCATTTATGACCAGTCCCTGATGCCCTTTGAGTTCGGCTAGCTGTTTACCAGTGGTGCTGTCCCACACCCGCGCTGTCTTGTCATCACTTGCAGTGACAATCTGCTTGCCATCTGGCCTAAAACTGGCATTTCTGACCCAACCTTGATGCCCTTTGAGTTCGGCTAGCTGTTTACCAGTGGTGCTGTCCCACACCCGCGCTGTATTGTCAAAACTTGCGGTGACAATCTGCTTGCCATCTGGGCTAAAACTGGCATTGTTGACCGTACTTTGATGCCCTGTTAGCTGCGTCTGCTCTCGGATATCATTAAGAATTGTTTGTAAAGCCAAGATTGGGCTGGCGGCTGGATATTGTTCTACGGGTCGATCCTTGACTAATGCTTGCAAGTCTTGCCCAGCAAGCATAGCTGAGAGTAACGCTTCTATTGATTGAGTCTCAAACTGCTGTAAAGCTGCAACTCCCTCTCGCTCTAGCCTTGTGCCTTCCTGGGCTTCTTGAATTTTCTCTTCTGCTGCACGAATTGTTTTGTTTGCCCATACTCCTGCTATCACTGCCAATACTAAAGTTACACCCAGTATCCCAGAGCCAATACGAACCATGTAGCTTGCTTTGTTACTGGCTTGCACCAATCTCTGATATGCGTCTTCTGCCTCACGGCTTTTGCTGATGTAATTTTTTTGTTGTTCGGTTGGTAGCGGTTGTTGAGCAGTACTTGCAGCTAATCCTTGTTCTGCTGCTGCTAAATCTGTGCCACGCAGCAAAAAGCTGTCGTTCCTTCCCTTATTTTCCCACTCCAGCGCCCGAACGAGTAAGCGTGTATGCGCTTTCACATATTCCAAATCTGTATCAATCGCTTGAATTAGCTGTGGGAAAACAACAGCGAAATCATCCTGTTCTCGAAAAAACAGCCAGTTGTATTTGGAAAGTGCAGGATTAACCTGCTTCATGTCAAAATCTTCTCGCCGCACAATTGGTACAAGGCGTTTATTATGTTTGACTGCATGATCTATCTCTTGATTACAGACTTTTGAAACAACGGAATCTGGAGTAATGACAAACACAAAGGTATTTGTTGCTTCAATCCCTGCTTGAATTTCTGCCCACCAATCAGCAGTTAGAGGAATATCTTTCCAGTCTATCCAAGTTTCACGATTCTGAGCTTTTAATGCATCTTGGAGAACAACGACGAATTCCTTGTCTCTGCGAGAATAAGAGATAAAAACGTCTGTCATGTGAGTTGCCTTCT
The DNA here is from genome assembly GCF_015206895.1 of Nostoc sp. LEGE 12450. Classification (GTDB taxonomy): domain Bacteria; phylum Cyanobacteriota; class Cyanobacteriia; order Cyanobacteriales; family Nostocaceae; genus Nostoc. Next base: position 1,416 of record NZ_JADEXU010000258.1, read on the forward strand.
CAAGGTCAAACTCAGATTGACCAAAGTACAATTACCAGAGGATATGTTGTATTTTAAATCAACCTGACATAAGTTACTTCACTAGGTTGTTTGTAAGTTTCGGAAATTTGAAGTTCTGAAGCTCAAATTCCACTCCCAAGTATTCAATAATGCAGTAACTCAGTCATTTACGGGAGCAATTTAAGTGCAGAAGAAATTAGGGGCGTAGTAAAAAACAAAACTTACTATAAAAATCATGGTAAAAAACGCTGTAAGTCTTGCCAGTTATTAATTAAAACTTACTACAAAATTCTTCACTGATTTTATTCTCTGCAAACATATTAACCCTCTTCTAAGAGCGTTAAAGTGTGATCCGGAGTTAGAAAAATCCAAGCATTTACGAGGTAATCTGTCAAAATCATCGCCTAACCGCCCCAAAACCTTAATTTGACGTGAGCGCCAGTCAGGGCTGACTCAATACTGCAAATACTTATTTATTCAGGGGCCCACACAACAGATATAACCCCATGATGGCGTTGACTGATAAAACTTTAAAGCGGTTTTACTCACCCGTTTTTAACTTTGGTTTTGGTTTTGGTAATGGTTTGGTACGCGGCACAGAGGTATTATCCTGACTAGTCGCTTTTGACTTACCTTTCTTTGGTGCAGGTGGTGCTGCTGCTCTTTGCGCTTTCTTAGCTGCTGACTGCACTGTGGCTTTATCCTCCTTAGACGCTTTGAGAAATCTGGGTGCAGCTTCTTGTGGTAACGCAGTCAGTGCAACAAAACCGAAGACATCACGCCCCGGCAGAAATTTCGCCTTGACTGTCACAAAGGCTGCGCGTCCTTGCTCCTCTTTAGCCACCTTGGGATTAAATCTGAAGGGTCGGACGGGTGCATCCTTCCATAGCAAGGGTATATGACTTGCCTTCATGAATTTCACCTTTCGGGCAGGTTCGGCCTGCTTAATAAATTCGAGTCTTTCATCAGAGAAATTTCGGAACACAGAGATACAGGGAGTAGAGCAGACAGGAATGAACTGCCATAATCCCGATAATTTAAACTCCAGGTCTTCTAACTCTCCTGAAACGGCATCTAGTTTTCGCCCTCTATCAAAGCCCACTAACTGAAAAGCGATGCGATGCGGTTGCTCTCTGCGTGGAAAGTGAATTGCCTTTGGATAAACAACCAAACGCTGATTATGGTTGCCAGTATTTTCTATTTCCTTCTTGAGAGCGTTTAATACATCCCATTGTCGCTTCGAGTAGTAAAGTGGGTATTCATAGCTACCGATAGTAACAGTGCTTTGTCCATCAGTAGTAAAGTTGACCGACCCAGTAATTACCCCAACAGCTTGAAATATTGCTGCTGGCGATTCAATTTCTGTTTCTGTTGGCGTGTCAACATTTACTTGCTCTTCATCGGATGGAGTTTCAACTGTCGGTACTGCTTGGGTTGACTCAAGCGAGGTAAGTTCAGCAGATGCCATGATTATTGTTCTTTGATTGTTAATAGGGGAGAAATCGCAATCTAATTCAATCTTAATTATCTATCGAGTGTCTACATGACTGGCGGCATTGTCGATGCTGCCAAATTCCCTAATCGGGTTTTACATCGGTGACAATAACTGTTAACTGATTTAACGCAAATGATGCAGAAATTTTATCCAATCACTCCTGAAGATTTCTAATTGACATAATTGACCTTTAAAGCCTCGATAGTCAATTGTTGCGCTACAGAAATATGTTTCCATTAGTTGAACGCTCTTAATGATTCCGACTTGCCACTTGCGAACACTGTCGTTGAAAAACTCAACTTTATCCCCAACTTTAAATTCCGGGCAAGATAATTCGCTTTCTCGTGTATTTATCAATTCACCATCTTGTCGAGGAGAAAATCCAGTCACAGCAGGAGTGTCCTGGCTGTCCAAAGAGTTTTCGGCAAGATTTACTTCCTGGACAGGCTCCAACCCAGTCACAGCAAGGCTGTCCAGGCTGTCCACAAAGTCTAGGGGGACTGAAGGGTTATCAATTACATCAACGAATTGATTAACTTCACTTTTATTATTTTCCTCATCTTTTTTTTGCAATGCTAATTCTTGGGGGGGGACAATTGGACAGGGTGGACAGCCCTGCTGTGTAAGGCTTTCAGCCTGTCCAGGGTCAAAAGTCGGGGTATTTAGTGGGTGGACAGGGTGGACAGGTAAGCTGTGACTGGTTTCTGGCGTTTTGGTAGGGTGAAAAAACTCCTCAAATTCTTCTATTCCCCCTTCAAGGCATTTATCTTTAAAGCAATACCAAAATTCCGCCCTGGATTGTGAGCTATCCGGTGGCCCCTCCGGTACTTTCATCTCAAAGACCCCAGCCAGTGGTTCAATGAATGCAAAGTGGGACTGAATTCTTTCACGCTTTCCGTTGATTGTGGGTGTCCAGCTACGTTCCTTGAAGTTTTGGGGCAAGACTGTTTTTAAATGGCTAATAAATTTGGACATCCCCAAAGGAGCATAACCATGTTCCCGGCAGTAAAGTACATACCAACTGTGTAAACGACTTTGTGGGATAAATGTTTCGGTCGTTGAAGGGCGTAAGCACAAGTCCACAAAGGATTTGGTAGAGTCCCCGTACAAAGATGCCTCTAGCGCCAAATTCTTTGCCCGATCTGAAGAGGGAGGCGATAACAAAATGCGATCGCGTTCTGCTCGTGGCATTGCTAAAGCCCAAGAAATTATGTCCGACTTCACCTCTTGTAGCTTCAGCCACAAGTCTGGGTCAGGGGTTATATCTCGGTTTTTTACTGGGATTGGGTAAGCTCGACGCATCCAGCCGTCGCCAGCATTTTCGATTTGTAGATGACTTACAGAGGCAATCCAAAACCGAATGTACCACTGGATTGAATAAGCTACTGGATTGAATAAAGCGCGTCCGCTCATTGGCCCATTGTCAACTAATTCGTAAAAAGCTCGGACTCCTTCGGCATAACCTCCTACGTCAGGGAATCCAAATATCCGCTTTCCACTTAAATATTGATGCCGTCCTTCAGGTGTAGAAATATCCGCAAAATGTGTGGCGCTACTAGAACCGGACTCGCCAAATAAACTACTCCAAAACCTTCCCAATGTCCCCTTGCCCCCACCACTTAAGCCAATTAAGTGGGGAAACCGACCATAAGGGGCAGTTGGGTCTAAAAACATACTCGTGAACGCCCGAATCACTTCAACCAATTCTGATCCAAAGCTTTCAGTTAGAAATTTCAGAAAAACTTCTGGGCATGGTTTGTTGGCTTCGTAATCGTGGGGAATGATATTAGTGAGGTAAAAATCTTTGCGATGAGGCATTTGTTCACCAGTTCGCAAATCAACAACACAATTGTTAAACCCTAATAAATGAGTATTGGTTGGCAGTGGTTCTGCTGGTTCTAAGCGACTGCGGCAATATTTAAAGGCAGATTCCTTATGTGCGTTAGTTTCGTAAGGCTTGGTTACTCTCCAACCAAATGTCTTTGTGTAAGAGAGCTTGTAAGCAGATTCTCCAGCGTCAGCGAGGAGCTTGTAAGCTTTATTATCATCTTGGTGTTGCCATTGCTTATTCTCTTGTGACCACTTGTAAAAGGATGAATTCAGTACCATCCATTCAGTTTGAGGAAAAACTTTTCGGTAAGACCAGCCATCAAAAGTACCAGCTGTTACGCAGTTAGAGTAGGGTAAATTCATGGCAGTGCATACAGGCAAGTAAAATGCCTCTGGGTCTGCTGGATCAATATCTATTTTGAAATTAGATAAATCCGTAACTTCTTTTTCAATAGTTTCGGATTCTGCCAACTCAAGCGATCGCTGCGCTACGGCCGCGTGAATCTCCTGCTCTAACCGACGGATAAATTCTGGTGTTTCCATCTGCCCCAAGATTTCTTTGATGTCACTTGATTTATATGGTAAATCGGGGCAGATGTCGTGAGGGTTAATTCCAATAAATGCAATTCCTACCTCGGCTGCACACTCAGAACACGTCTGGAGTTTTTTCAAGCCAGTGTCATCGGGGTCATGCAGAAAAACGATTAATCCTATGCCTGCTTCAATTGCGCGTTGATATTCAGGCGTGATAGTCTTTTTATCCCATCCACTGCCCTGAAACGTAATTCCAGCAAGACCATGCGACCGACCAACTTCTACGCATCCCTCGCCTTCATGCTGGAGTAGTGCCGGAGTTCCATTTACTAATTTAGCTGCGGCGATCGCTTCATCAATGCGATATGCTCCCCAAGGCAAATCGCCTTTTTTCATTTGGGGTGTGCCATCAAGTCGCCTATGCCATTGCCGAAAGGTCTTGCTGTAACCTTTCTCCTTATTCGCATCTGTCCACTGGTAGCGAACCACCCATTGCGACTCTGAGTAAGGATAAATTGTTTCGGTGGCACTGCCCTCAACATCTTTTGGTGGTCTACTCGTTAACTTTTGAGGTTGGGGTATATCTGTTACAGTAGAGGTCAACATCACCAAACCTAATTCACCATCTGGAATTGGTGCTGGTTTGGGCAAGATTCTCTTAGGCTTCGCAGCTAAACGGTTTAGGGATGGAGTGTAATTAGCCCCTGCCCTTTCTGCCACCACTTCAGCCCAGGGTTTAATCGCCTCTCTGACGTGTTTGCACTCACAACCGTTAAAGCATCTGTACTTCCCGGTTTCTGGGACGATAGATAAGTCATTACCCCCACAAACTGGACAAATAAACTTATCTTTAGCTTTGGATGGCTCTAACTGGTCTTGAAAATTTCGGATGTCGAAGGAGGCGAACGCCCCTGGCATAACGGAGCCGCCAACGGTCTCTTGTCCTTTTAAAATCGCTACCATTGTGAAATCCTTGTGAGGTAAATTGTGTGGGCTTTACCTCCCCCGAAGATTCACCAAAGTTTTAATTAAATTTCTCTATAACCTGTTGTAGGAAGTTGTAAGAAGTACTAGGAACTGATAACATTAGGTTATAAAGAAATTTGAATATTTTTCAAACAAAACAAAGGGGTGTCTTCTGGGACTGTTAAACAACTTGTTAGAAGCAAGTTGAGTCCGGGGAGGCATTCTTTCCTTATGTATATCTGGTGACATGACACTTAGAAAAGATGGACTAAGGGTATAGTCTTATTACATAGTAATTTATCTTCCATAAAAATAAATAGTAAATGTGCGACTTTCCAAAATAAAATAATTTATTTTTTATCTTTAATTCCAGGCAGAACAAGGTTTTACAAGCTTTTTAATAACATTAAAAGCCATACGAATACCTGACTTTACTAATATTGTTAGCAATGTCTTTTTAAGAATTATGCTTATTTTGCAAGCATTATAAAGATTGAAACAGTATCAATTTTAATGGACTTGCAGTACTAAAGTACTAAAAATCAATACGTATGTACTGATTTAGTTCATTTCTATTTAATGTCTTGAGTTTTAAGCCATTCTTCAATAAGCTCTGCCATCACTTCATCCATAGGTCTATTTATTAGGGCGCAAGCAGCTTTAAATCTTGCTTTTTGAGATTCACTTATCTTCCCCCTCACAAATACTTGCTTCTCAGTCATATTAAATCTAATTTAGTGAAATATTGTATTAATTTTCATTATTCATTTTTGCATATCGATAAGTAACTATGCTGTAAATTCACTATTTCACTAATATACAAAGTGAATTAATGTGCTAAATTGTAGACATGAGCGCAAAACGGACGATAAAGCGCGTGAAATGCCACACCAAGGATAAATAGGTAGTGGACTGAGTAGCCGCCTAGAATTAACCGCAAACGCTTATCAATCAAAGGATTAACTCTAAAATCTGAACCATGAATTACGCATATATCCAGCCAACTTACGGCTTATCATATCCGCCAAGTAACGGGTTTGTAAGTCCACAGCACGGACAGATAAGACCGCGAGTAGTTTTCGACGGCGGCAACCGTTTTGTGAAATGGATTGACCCCAATAACGTTGTGCAATGTCTGCTTAGTGTCGTGAAAGAAGTCAGTGAATACCAGTGGAAACGGCTCAAGCCCGATGACCAGTCAGTATTGATTGAAATTGAGGGTAAACGCTTTGTAATTGGGCGATTAGCTCAAGAGTTAGGTGGTGAGCCGACTTTCCAAACAGACAAATGCCAATTAGCATCTATTCTGGCACTAGCGGCAATCCAGCCCAATCCCGGACAAACATCAGTACACATTCAGCAGATGATTGTGGCACTGCCGAATACTCTCAACGATGATGACGTAGCCGCAGTACAGAGAATTGCTAACCACCCATTGACCAAAGAATTTAAACGCAATGGCGAATACATCACCTATACCGTGGGTGAAGTCGTCCCAGTTGATGAGACTGAGCCAGCATTCCACTACGCCTTAAATCAAGGATTTTTCAGCTTCCCCGAAGCGAAGAACGCAATTTGGGATTTAGGGGGAGGCACGGCTATAGCCCGAATTTACACGCCGAACGGAACCATGATCCATGATGCGGAGGTGATTCTACCTGGAACCAAGGCACTCGCCCAGCAAGTAGCGGTAGAGATGAAAGAAGTCTACTCTCTCGATTACAGCCCCAGTTTACAGGGCATCATGGACGCGATCTCTCGTGGTGATTGCCTCTACGGGACAGACAAGCTTGATTTCTCCTCCATCTTTGAAAAAGCCTGTGACCAGTGGGTAGAGTCAGCCCGGAGAGAAATTCGCTCGAAGTGGGCGCAACACCTACCAGAGTTGGGAGAAGTCTTGATTGTAGGCGGGAGTGCAGATATCGCCGCCCCTATCTGTGCAACTTCTGGAGATCGCTTCAAGATTGCCCCATCACCGCAGTTATTCAACATCATTGCAATGGCTTATC
>NZ_JADEXU010000259.1 GCF_015206895.1 Nostoc sp. LEGE 12450
AGATACAAATTCTCCTCTGCCTCAAGGTTTGGCCGATCTAGTATGGCTAACACTGACATACCCAGATGGCTTTCAAGCTTATATTCACTTGTGCTGGCTGAATCCTGATAAGCAGCGACGGCTGGGGATTGTAGGTAGCCTTGGTAGTTTGATTTTTGATGAAATGTCGCGATCGTCACCTCTAACGCTGCTACATGGGGAGTTTGAACAGCAGGGCAATCATTTTATTCCGGTAAATCAAAAGCAGGTGGTGCTGGAATTAGAACCAGGTGAACCATTGGGGCGAGTTTGCTCTTGTTTTGTTGACTCTATCCTCAACAATACTCCCTCAGAGGTTTCGTCTGGCTGGGTAGGCACACAGTTAGTAGAAATTCTTGCTGCACTAACAGTATCTCTTGAGCAAGGCGGCCAACCTGTTTTTCTGAACAACTACTCTCAAGTCTAATTTTCCCCTGAGAATAACCGCCCAATACTGTTCGGTTAAGGCAAGAGACGCGATAACTCGCCGTCTTTACAAGAATCAGTCCTTTGTAGAGACGGCGATTTATCGCGTCTTTGGGATCGTATTGAATAACTGCCCATTTTACTTCATTAATGGAGTTCAAAGACTCATTCACGAGTATCAAAGACTCATTAATGAAGCTCTGAGGTTCATCAACGGAGTTCAAAGACTCGTTCACGAAGCTCTGAGGTTCATTAACGGAGTTCAAAGGCTCATTCACGAAGCTCTGAGGTTCATCAACGGAGTTCAAAGACTCGTTCACGAAGCTCTGAGGTTCATTAACGGAGTTCAAAGGCTCATTCATGAAGCTCCGAGGTTCATCAACGGAGTTCAAAGACTCGTTTACAAGTATTTATCAAAAATTCATCCGGTTTTTAGCGATTTTCGGGTAAGTCCTGATAAAATCAGCGAACGTATGAGCATGATTATGCACAACCGTATATTTACTACTTTATTTTTAACTCTATCTCTGGCTACCACACCCCAGTTTGTAGTTGCTCAAAACAATATTGAACAGCTATTTAAACAAGGCGACGCTGCCCAAGAAGCGGGGAAATACTCAGAATCAGAGGCAATATATCGTCGGATTATTCAAATTGAACCAAATAATGCCACTGCTTACTTCAAGCTGTGTGATGTGTTGGATTACCAGAACAAACTTGATGAAGCAATAACAGCTTGTCAAAAATCCGTTCAACTGAACTCACAAGATGCAAAAACTCACTATCTTCTTGGCTACATTTTTCAGAGACAGAAGAAATTAGATGTAGCAGTTGCCGCCTACCAAAAAGCAATTCAACTCAACCCCAACTTAGCTAGTGCTTACAACAATCTCGGCGTTGCCCTGAGTGACCAGAAGAAATTAGATGTAGCAGTTGCCGCCTACCAAAAAGCAATTCAACTCAACCCCAACTTAGTTAGTGCTTACAACAATCTCAGCATTGCCCTGAGTGAACAGAAAAAATTAGATGCTAGTTTTTACAACAATCTCGGCATTGCCCTAAGTGACCAGAATAAATTAGATCCTAGTTTTTACAATAATCTCGGCATTGCTCTGACTGAGCAGAATAAATTAGATGCCGCCGTCGTTGCCTACGGAAAAGCAATTCAACTCAACCCAAACTTAGCTATTGCTCACAATAATCTCGGCTTTGCCCTGACTGAGCAGAATAAATTAGATGCCGCCGTCGTTGCCTACGGAAAAGCAATTCAACTCAACCCAAACTTAGCTATTGCTCACAACAATCTCGGCGTTGTCCTGAGTGTTCAGAATAAATTAGATGCAGCAGTGGATGCCTATCAAAAAGCAATTCAACTCAACCCAAACTTAGTGAGTACTTACAACAATCTCGGCGTTGTCTTGAGTGTTCAGAATAAATTAAATGCAGCAGTGGATGCCTATCAAAAAGCCATACAACTTGACCATAACTATGCTATTGCTTACAACAATCTTGGTGTTGTCCTGACTGAGCAGAATAAATTAGATGCAGCAGTGGATGCCTTCCAAAAAGTCCTAAAATTACCAGAAGAAACTTCTGTAATCCCATCTAGTGCTCATACTCTCGCTAATAATGGTTTAGGTTTAGTGTTCCAACAGCAAGGGAAACTAAAAGAAGCCATTGAAAAGTTTGACAAAGCAGAAGAAATTGATCCCAATTTTGTTTATGCAAGTAACAATAATATAGAAGCAAGGCAGTTATGGAAAACGAGAGACGATACCCAAGCTAAGGGCATAGTCGACGATCGCCAATGGTTGCCTAAGAATGATCCAACTCTACCCATTAAGCGTTCTGTGGTACGCATCACTGCGGAGTTTTTTAGCCGTGAACGCCAGGGAACAGAGATCGGCACTGGTGTCATAATTCAGCGAGAAGGCGATCGCACATTAATCCTCACCAATCGTCATATTATTTTTGATGGCAATGAACAGGGTAAAAATATTCAAGTTGAATTTTTCAGTTCACCACCATCAAACCGAGTGCGAATGCGGCGAGATGCCAAGCTGTTCAAAATGACTACAGACGAACAACTAGATTTAGCCGTTTTGGAAGTTATTGGTAAACTGCCAGAAGATATCCAGCCTTTATCTATCTCTTCAACTGCGATCGCCCCAAAAATGCCCATTCGGATTATCGGTCATTCTGCCCAAAGAGGTGAAGATAAATCTTGGTCTATGCAATCAGGACAAATCAACTATCAAAATCAGCGATTAGAAATATCTCAAGCTGCACTCAAACCTGGTTATTCTGGCAGTCCTGTAATTGATTCACAAAATCAACTTTTAGGCATCGTCTTTGCCCGCAAAAAAGGTGCAGACCGAGATTTCGCTTATCCCATGTCTGAAATTCAAAAACAACTACGTATCTGGAGTATTGGTTACACAAGCCATGAATTATAAAATTATTCTTGCCAGCTTATTAATTCTCAGCATCAGCCATCTTCCGGCTGCTGCTTCTTGCCCAGAAGGAAACCCCCGCACTACTGATTACATCCGCCGAAAACCACCCAACCGTTGCGAAGGTATCAAACTCGAACCCTTAAGCGGCAATAGCTTGAGCTTAATTTCCATTGCTACCCGGAACCTCGCCAGTTTCGGCAACACTCTCACAGTACAAATTCCCCAAATAAATGGTGGAAAAAAACCCCAAATAATAGTGAAATCATTGGGCGATAATTATCACTATCAGATGGATGACCTGTTATTGTCTAAGAATGGTTCAGGTTTCAGCTTTAGCTGGGATACTTACGTTCTCAGAGAAGCCAAAATACCAGCAAATAAACTCCGCGCTGTGGCATCCTATAGTCTTGGTTCCCAACCTGTGTATGTTCCAGTTATTTTGGGGCAAACTTCTGGTAAATATGAATTTGTTTTTTATTCCGAGGATCGAGTCAGATTTACCACCTTTGAAATCCTTTCCCAAGGTGAAAAAGCAATTTATAGCACTTCTCGCCCTAACCCGAAAAAGGGTGAAACTATTTTTACCTGGGATGGTAATGCCCCATCTGGGCGCTATGAACTGCACTATGTTGCTAATATTGAACGAAGAAATGAACCTAGCGATCGCATCGAAAGGCGAATAGTATTTGAACATAACCCAAATTGGTTGAAATAAATCATGGCATCTCGGCAAAAAGCCAAACAATTTCCCGACTTCATTAAGATTCGCCAATGGTTGACTTCTCTGAAAACACATCTAGTTGCGTGGTTTGGAATCAGCATTTCAGCGCTGAAGCGCTTACTACGAACTATTTCAAATCATCAAAGTTTATTGTTGGTGTTGGTAGTACTTTTATTTTTGACTATCGGCACTATTGCTGCGATCGCACCTGGGACTCATACCTTTGAAGGTAATATCATTTCTCAAGAAATGAGCTTTGTCTATAATGGTCAGCAACCCAAACGCTTTATTGAAAATATTCGTGGCATCAAAGAATTAGAAAGTGAAGGCATCCAAACCTTAACTTTCACAGGTAAGTTTCAAAGTCAATTACCCCAAGTTAATCAGTTAAAGTCGTTAACAATCCAACTTAAAGACCGCGAAAGTAAATGGATTATTGCTCCGGTTAATCTGGAAGGAACGAGCAAAATAGATTTGAATGAACTGCGGCTACAACCGAATACAAAAGTAACTGAGTTAAATTATGACTTTTATCGTAATCAGTTGGCTTTTTCCCTACAGCGAAACCTTAAACTAGACCTAAAAAATAACTCGAATATATTAAAACTGTATTTAGGTGAACAACCAATAAAAGTTATAGTAGAAGGGTATGAATTACCAGATTTAAATTTACAAAAACAAGTAGATAGTGAAACACCTTTAGAATTTATTTTAAATCCAGATAATCAAGAATTTAACTTAGAATTTCCACAAAACACCAATATTTATATTACCTTAGCCAAACCTGTCAAATATGAATCAGAGCAATGGTTTCGGGAAAAAATAGAAACCAAAAATGTTCAGTTTATAGATGTGGATAGAAATGGCAGCGATCTCAGGGATGATTTAGATGTTTCTACTATTGTAGAAGGCAAAATTCGCATGGTAGGGCAGGAGCAAGAAATTAAAAAAAATCAATTTCTCATGGGAGAAAATCCTGATATTCCTTTAAATATTCAACTAATACGCCATCTGCAAATTGTTCCCAAAAAGGGCATAGAAGCACGGTTTTCTGGTAAAACTAAACAGATTCAAATTGGTCTAGATCAGGATTTCCCTGTTTCCAGAATCCAGGGTAGCTGGTTAGATGGTGTTTTACCTCGTGATGCAATTATTGCGCTGTTTTCTTTTGGGGCTGCTACAATTCCTAATCTTGTGTCTTGGCTATTTAGTAACACTTCTAAATCAGGGCCAAAGCCATAACTGTTAAGAGTGAGGATTCAAATTTATTTTTTTGAATTTTGAATTAGAGTCTAGTAAAAATTACCTTTCAGAAGCCCCATTTGCATAAACTTCTGTTTTTGGAATACTTACCAAAATAGTTTGCTGCGGCGAAAAGCTAATCTCGTAAGTCTCGTTCCCAAGTAACACCTGGAATTTCATCGACTTCTCTTTGTCTACAACTGCTTTTACAGATTTGCTGTTCCCCAAAGATGTGCTTCCCGCAGACTGCTGTAGGCTAGAGTATTGGCTTGCTTTTGCCCCCTTATTCCCAGAGGACAATCCCACATTCCCGATATTTTCTTTTTTGTTATCAACAGGTAACAGCGAGATATCAATCAAGGGTAGGGTAATCTTCAGTGTCGTACCTTGATGAAGTCCCGTACTCTCAAGAGTAATGCTGCCTCCCATAAGTTCGATTAAGTTTCGTGAAATTGCGAGTCCAAGTCCAGTCCCTTCAAACTGGCGCGTGGTTGTGCCATTCACCATCACAAAGGGGCGAAATAGTTTGTGCTGTTGATTTGGATCAATGCCTATACCTGTATCTTTAACTATTACCACTACTTGAGATTTACCATTACTAGATTGAATTTCTGTAGCAATGGTGATGCTTCCTGTGTCGGTGAACTTAGTAGCGTTGCCAATAACATTAATCAGCACCTGCTTTAGTTTTGCCGCGTCTGCCTTAATTGGTATCGGTTGAGAATCTAACTCGCATTTCAATTGCAAGCCCTTTTGTTGAACATTAACTGATTGCAAATTAATCACCTCTAGCAATATTTGTCGGAGATCGAGAGGTGTGATAACTACAGAAAGCTTACCCGCTTCGATTTTAGAAATGTCGAGTAAATCATTAATAATATTTAGCAAATGAATCGTTGTTTCATTGGCACGTTTGAGGAATTCCATTTCTTCTTCACGGCTATCACATAAGCCATCTTCAACCACGCGAATACAGTTAATAATAGTATGTAATGGGTTTCTCAATTCATGGGAAGTCGTAGCCAAAAACTGGCTTTTAATCTGGTTAGCGTTTTTTGCTTCTTTCCAAGCTATTTCTAGTTCTTCCGCCCCAGCTTTGAGCCGTTCTACCATTTGGTCTAATGCTTGGGCCAGTTGATTGAATTCCCGAATTTGGAAATTGTGCGGAACTGGTTGTGCGGCATGGTGAGAGTGAATATTAAGAGCGTAGTCTCGCAATTCTTCTACAGGACGTGCCAAGTAAGGAGCTAGATATAGTGATGCTAACAAACTTGCACCAATCAAACCAACTGTCAAGACAATGAGAATTAGTTTAATTTCCTCTAAACCAAAAAGCGCATTATCGACACTAGTAACAGCTAAGACTATCCATTTTTGCTGCTGCTGTTGTGTTAGTGGATTTGCAATAGCTGTATAGCCAGCGACTAATTCGTTTCCCTCTTTAAAAGACAGATTTATCGAATCATTTCGTCCAGCAAGGGCATTTTTAATTATGCTTTTGAGTTGGGAAGCATTGGGATGTTGATTAATATTAGTTCCCACCCAGTCTGTGAATGGATGTGCCAAAATTGTGCCATCTTCAGCAATAACTACCATCACGCCTGTAAGCGATCCCGGTGGATTTCTGGTTTGTTGGTACAATGCAGACTGAATACTTAAGCTGTAAACTAAATTTTTTCGGCTATCGGAGACTGGTGCAGATAAAACTAACTGTAATTGATTTTGTGCGTTTCTTTTTCCAGTCATTCCTGCCTTTGGCGGGAAGATTGTTTTGACATCAATTCCATCACTAGGCAAAGGGAACGTCAATTCTCCAATTGCTTGATCCCCACAGCTACTGGCAATGATTTTCTGATTTAAGAGATCAGTTAATTGGATACACTCAATATTGGCTGGCAGTTGTTGCTTTAGCTGTGTGAGAATTTCTTGCTCTTGTATAGGCGAACCCGACGGAATCACCGTTGTTTTACTTACACTCAGTAAACTAGCTTTTAAGATTGCGATCGCATCGCCAATTCTCTCCCCTTTACTAATGGCGCTTTCTGTTAAATTTTGACGCGCAGTTCCCAATATGCTAGAACGTGCCTTATTCAAGGCCACAATCTCGCCTATAAGTAAAACTGGAACGAACAGCAGCAATATTCTCGTTACTAAAATTCGACGAAAGGAAGATTGGCGGGAATTAGTCATCAAGTGTCTCACTTTGCATCTGCAAACCACAACAGCAAAGATATGTAATTAGACTGGCTAGATGAGACATTTTATTAAATTATCAGAATTTTATTTTCAATGTTTAAAAATAACAAATTGCTATCATTCAAAAAGAAACGTGGTATACCAAAACTCATATATGCTAGATGTAAAAGTGCTTTGTTTTGCATATAAATACAGTGGTAAAATTGTAAATAAATAACTTGCACGCATGGATTTTTTTTGAGAATCTACATACAAACAAAGAAAATATTCCAACTATCAAATCAATTTAATGTTGCAACATCGTCCTCATACTACAGTTGTTTTAGCAATGAGTGCAGATGGCAAGATAGCAGATTTTAGGCGATCGCCTGCTCGGTTTGGCTCAAGGGTTGATAAAGCACATCTAGAAAAACAAATCGCTGCCTCTGATGCGGTTTTATTCGGTGCTGGTACTCTCCGGGCTTATGGAACGACACTTACTGTATCAGATCCAACTCTAGTGCGACTTCGGGCACAAGAAGGGAAGCCTCCGCAGCCAGTTCATATAGTGACTACACACTCTGGAAACCTCAATCCGGAAATTAACTTTTTTAAGCAACCAGTTAGACGCTGGCTACTTACGACAGCACTGGGAAAACTTTCATGGAAAGGACGTTGTTTACAGACGCTTCCTTCAACTCTGGGAACCGGAAGACAAGAGTGCCCTCCAGAATTTGAGCAGATTTTGGTTTTTGAAACACCAACGCGAGAAATTGACATTCCCGCAGCTTTGAAGCATCTAGCCAATATAGATATAACACGGTTAGTGGTTTTGGGTGGAGGTGAATTAGTTGCCTCTCTACTAGGCTTAGATTTAATTGATGAATTATGGCTAACTGTCTGTCCCCTGATTTTAGGTGGTAGTACTGCCCCCACACCTGTAGAAGGGAAAGGTTTTTTACCCGATTTAGCTCCCAAGTTGCAGCTTTTAGAAGTTCATACTGTTGAGCAAGAAGTGTTTTTGCACTATCGCCTGCAACAACCAGCAGATTAGATTACGCTAAGTTAAGTTATTGGATATTGGTAATTGGGCATTGGGCATTGGGCATAAGTTATTCTCCTTGCCTCCCCTGTCCCCCTGCTC
>NZ_JADEXU010000025.1 GCF_015206895.1 Nostoc sp. LEGE 12450
ATGATTTCGTCTCCCAAGAATTACGGGCGGCGGAAGACCCTGAGTTTGAAACCTTCTATACCAAAAACATTTTGCTGAACGAGGGTATCCGCGCTTGGATGGCTCCTCAAGATCAACCCCACGAACAGTTTGTATTCCCTGAGGAAGTTCTACCTCGCGGTAATGCTCTGTAATATTAAAAGCTGACCATGACTTGAATCAGTTTTATGGTTGCCGAAAATTGACATCAGCCAGATTAAATAATCTCCTTGGCATAAGCTCATAAAGTGTCAATATTCCCCATTCTCCAGTCATCTCCCACCAAAAGGTGGGAGATTTTTTATATATATAGTTAATATCTCTAAATTTATGTGTTATGTTAGGTGAAGGTTATGAACCCGGAGTAAATACTCTGCCCTTTTAAAACTAAGACCGCTTAGGCAATAAGGAGGTGATGCCCATGATAGAAAGTAGTAAATGCGTGGGTCATCAGGTTGCAGTTAGCCGGCTGTGTGCCGGGGCTGTTCTCTAAAAGTTAGCCTTAGTTATCTTTGAGATACTAAGTTAGCTCAAGTAGCTAGGCAAGCTCGGAGTTCCTTCCGGCAGTCTGGTTGCAACCTGAAGACCCGCTAGACCGCTCTGATTTAGATCATCCGATCCAAATCAGAGCGGATAGTTTTTTATGGGTGACTTTTTAAAACTTAGATAGCAATAAACGCGATGGATAAAGCCAATGCGTTTAGGTTTTCTTAAAATTAAAAATATCTTGCATCAACCCTTGGAGTATGACCAGATGTGAGCTACAGCATTTATTTACCAAGCCTGATTTAAACATACACACACGCATTAGGCATTAGCTGATCTTCCCATACTTTATATGTGGAAAATTAAATGGGTCTATTTCTGTCAAATGCAAGATGTAACAAATATATAAGTAGGAGTATTTTTGACATGACACAACTACTCACGAAAACGGAAATTCAAGAGCAGGCAAAGGTTTTGTCAGGTTGGACTGTCGAAGAATCTAAGTTGTATATTACTCGCACATTCAAGGATTTTATCCAAGCAATTGAGTTCGTCAATAAACTGGTGGAACCAGCTGAGTCAGCAGGACATCATCCAGACATAGAGATTTCCTACAACAAAGTGAAGATTACACTCACAACTCATGATGCAGGCGGACTAACACAGGCAGACTTTGATGTAGCGCAGACGATTTCCCAAATTAAATAAGTGATTTCTTCTGATATCTTGCACCAGGCGACTGTAAGTAACAGCGACAAAGACAAAACACGCCTATCTGTAATCATCAGAGAAAACTAACCCGTAGCTTGATTGAGAGTAAAGGTATGCGTTTTTCTTGAAAGTTCGCGGGTTTCAAAAACCTTGATTCCTGATTTTGTTTTTTATTCCAAAAATACCAGGCAACGACCCTCCTGAAAGGCTTTGCTATGTTTGTTATGGCCGAACCAGTGGATTTCAACTGGTGTGCAACTTCTACAGGCTAAGTGTAAGAAGTGATTTTTATCTGCAAGATGCCAAGTATAGAAGACTTTCAGCAATTTAGCCAAGTAGGAACTAAATGCCCTAAACTTTACTCCCTGCTTAGATATATAGATAGCTATGTGTGACAGTTATTAAGCCGATCGCTCCAATCTTGCCATCTAGATCAGATGTTTTATAATGTTATGATATAAAGATATGTTTTTGCATAAGTTAATCACATCAGTTTTTAACCCCAAGTTAATCGTTTATTAGCTTTGCAAAAACTAGAATTGTAGTAAGGCAATTATGCCTCATCCATAGGTTTCGATGAGATGTCGCATTTTCGAGAATTAGGTGGAACGAAACCAATTATCTAAACAAGGTGTGAGGAGTAAAGAAAAAATGTCTAATCTATTATGGAAATCCTTAGTGGTTAGCCCAGCAGTTTTGGGAGCAACGTTGTTAGTTTCGACAACAGCGATCGCGGCTCCAAACACAACCACTGAAGTATCACCAGCAAAACAAGTAGGTGTAGCTGAAGTTGCCCAACAGCCAGAATTGTTGGCTCAAACAACGATAGATCAAGTTAATCGTTACAGCAACGAAGGCAACCAAAATAACTCTCAGTCTCAAGTAACATCGGTTTCGCAATTTTCCGACGTACAACCAACTGACTGGGCATTCCAAGCATTGCAGTCCTTGGTTGAACGCTATGGTTGTATTGCAGGTTATCCGAATGCCACTTACCGTGGTAATCGTGCTTTGACCCGTTATGAATTTGCTGCTGGTTTGAACGCCTGTTTGGATCGCGTTAACGAGTTGATTGCCACAGCAACAGCTGACTTGGTAACGAAACAAGATTTAGCTACCCTACAGCGTTTACAAGAAGAATTTTCCGCAGAATTGGCAACCCTACGCGGTCGCGTAGATTCCTTAGAAGCGCGGACTGCTGAATTGGAAGCCAATCAGTTCTCCACCACTACAAAACTAGTCGGTGAAGCCATTTTTGCCGTTACTGATGTGTTTGGCGGTAACACTGGTGACAACAACAATACAGTCTTCCAAGATCGGGTACGTTTAGACTTGCAAACCAGCTTCACTGGTAGAGACATTTTACATACTCGTCTCGCAGCAGGCAATGCAACAGCTTTTGCACAAGTGGATAACGCTGGTTTGCCTATCAACACTGCTGAAGGCAGACAAACGTTTGAAATCGGTAGCACTGGTACCAACAGTGTCAGGATTGACCGATTGACTTATGAAGTTCCCGTAGGCCCAGCCAATGTGTACTTGGCGGCCAGTGGCGGACGACACAGCCATTATGCTGCTGTCAACAACCCTTACTTTTTCGACAACACTGATGGCGGTAACGGCGCTTTATCTACCTTTGCTTCTGAAAGTCCCATCTATAGGATTGGTGGCGGTGCAGGTATAGCGCTCAATCTACCACTTGGTAAAGGTGGCGGCATCCTGGGAAATAGTTCAATAACTGCGGGTTACTTGGCATCGCAAGCTAATAATCCTGGTGTAGGTCAAGGTCTGACCAACGGTAACTATGCTGCTTTAGGACAGTTGAACTTTAGTGTTGGCGATCGCTTGGCTTTAGCTGCCACTTACGTTCATGGATATAGCGCCGGTGGTTCTTTATTCAACTCCGGTTCCACGACAGACGGAGATATTGTTGCAGTAGGTACTGGACAAGCAAACACTCTACTAGGTACAGGTTCCAGCAACTCCTACGGTGTGTCAGCTGCATTTAGACCCAGCGAAAAGCTGTCAATTAGCGGCTTTGTCTCTTACCACGATGTAAGTGGCTTCGGTGCAAATGATGATTATGAAGCTTGGAGCTATGGTTTAGGTGTAGCCTTACCTGATTTCGGTAAAAAAGGTAACGTTTTAGGTATTTTTGCAGGCGCAGAACCCTATTCCTTTAACCGTCCAGGTTTTGGTGGCAACAATGATATACCCTATCACTTTGAAGGCTTCTACAAGTATCGCGTATCGGATAACATCTCTGTTACCCCTGGCGTAATTTGGTTGACCTCTCCTGGTCAGAGCAGTGCTAACGATGATGCAATTATCGGTACACTCAGAACAACTTTCACCTTCTAGACTGTTGACTATCCATTGATAATTTAGAACTTTATTTTTCCCCGCCATCAGGCGGGGTTTTTTATTTTGAGTAGCAGCAATGGATAAACCCCAGTGATTAACCGGGGTATAGTAGGAAAGGTAAGCTTTCTAAGCTTAGTTTATTCGCGGACACTAGTTAGTCGCTTATAATCCAATACGGTTCACTTAATGGCTACTGGCAAAAATTTTGGGTTTTCGAGACGCGATAAATCGCCGTCTCTACAACTGTTTTGGTCTTATCTAAACTGTATTGGCTTATAATCCAATACAGTTCAGTTAAGGCTAAAACTCTTTGCAAAAGTCAATTTTTTAACGAACCGCAAAGAACGCAAAGAGAAGAAAGAAATGCTTAACCCAAGCGTATTGGCTTATAATCCAAAACGCTTGGGTTAACGGTTTTTATAGCTTTCTATCTCGTAGCACTGTGAGGCGAACCAACCGCAGCGACTGGATCTGTCTGATTCAGATAATCGTAAACTAGTTGGGAAACTTGACGGATAAAGTCCCTCCCCCTAGTGTCCTTATAGGGACGTGTGACGAAGATAGCCGCTAAATAACGTTTCCCATTTGGCATAGTCACAAATCCGGCATCGCCGATGAGAAACCCGATATCTCCAGTTTTGTTGGCTATGACTGCACCTTTTCCTAAACCTGCGGGAAGGAGTGTGTGAATTGTAGTGTGCCGCAGAATATCCAAAGCTTGCTCTCGGCTTTGTGGAGAAACTAGCTTGTTATTCACAACTAAAGCCAGCACTCGCGCCATATCTTGAGAACTTGTGGTGTTGGTTCCTCTCAAGTCAGCCAAAAGATGCCGAATTACTGTGTCTTTCAGTCCCCAGTTACGGAACCGCTGATTTAGTTTCGTAGCCCCACCTAAGCGATCGATAATCATATTGGTGGCGGTATTATCACTAATGGTAATCATCTTAGTGATGGTTTCCAAAGCTGTATACTTCTTGCCAACTCGCTCATACTGCATAGTTCCAGAACCATTGGTTACTAAGTCACGTCGCATAGTCAGGTTTTCCTGAAGGGTGACTTTCCCCGCATCTAAATCTTGGAAAAAGGCAATGAGAATTGGCAATTTAATCGTACTAGCTGCGGGGAAAACGCGATCGCCTCCAACATCCAAATAATCCCCAGTATCCAAATCCAGGAAAAACATTCCTGTTTTCAGGAAGCTGTAACGATTCATCAAGGCTTTAATCTGCGGTTCCAGCGCTTTCATCGGTGAATGCATAGGAACTACGCCAGCAAACAGAGTGCTATTATCACTTAGTGTTGGAGAAATACTCGATTGAGTCGGAGTTATTTCTAAAATGTTTGGCCGGGTTGCAGTCAATTGTATCGGCTTGGGTAACTGCACAGACCAATGATTGAGAGATTCTTCTTGCAGCTTCACCTGTGCTAGGTCAAAAGTGTAATTGGGTGCTAAGGTAACTACCATACGGGTAGTATCTGCATTAAACTGCCCGATGCTAATGTCTTTAATTACTAACCCCACTCTTTGACTAGTCTGTGGATATTCTAGTTTGACTCCAGGTAAATCAATTACCAGACGGGTTGGATTAGTAAGTAATTGTACTTTGGGTTGAATATTCTCGTCTGTCGTAAAATCCAGATGATTACGATTGCTATCAAAATGCCAATTAGCGATCGCAGAAGCTTTGACAGTGGAACCAAACAGGAACAAGGTAAAGAAGCTGGGTAGAAGCCAGCTAAATTTTAAAAGGTTTTTTTGGTGTGTGAGGAGCATCGGTGATCGTTTTGTGTGATGAAAACTCATGAACAAATAAAAGCCGCCCACTATTAAAGCACACAGATCAAAAATTTTTTCAATTATTGATTTATACAAAAAACATCAGTTATAGCAATCCTATTTGAGTTGTGAAAAATGTAGATTAGGAAACGAACCGCATAGACGCGGAGCGGCTTCCCGCAGGGTAGGGCGCAAAGCACGCAAAGGAAGGAAAGAAGAAAGAGAGGTGTAATTTTCACGAATGATTTAGGACTGCTATACAAGTATTTAATTTAACTATTATTTGACAAGAGGCTATTTATATACTGAATCTAAAAGCGAGTAGAAAAGAGCGCTGCCTTGGTGATTGCTATATGAACAATCTCCCTCTGCGTAAAAAAAGGCGGGCAAGATGCCCACCTCACAACATTTTGAGAATATTCTGTTGCTATTAACCCAACAATTGTTTAGCCTTAGCTAACACGTTATCAACACTAAAGCCAAACTTCTCTAGACAAACATTGCCTGGAGCCGAAGCACCAAAGCGATCGATACTAACGCAATCGCCTTCAGTACCCACATATTTGTGCCAACCAAAACTGCTACCAGCTTCTACAGACAAACGCTTGGTGACAGCTTTTGGTAGAACAGACTCTTTATAAGCTGCATCCTGTGCTTCAAAGAGTTCCCATGAAGGTAGCGAGACAACACGGACTTTCTTACCTTCAGCCTTAAGTTTTTCGGCTGCGCCGACGGCGAGGCTCAATTCTGAACCAGTACCAATCAAGATGATTTCAGGTGTACCTTCGCTATCTACTACGGTGTATCCACCCTTCGCTACGCCTTCAATTGATGTACCTGCCAAGTTGGGGACGTTTTGACGAGTGAATGCCAATAGAGATGGAGCGTTTTGCTTCGCTTTCTCGATCGCTACTTTATAAGCACCAGAGGTTTCGTTACCGTCTGCGGGACGAAACACTAATAAATTAGGAATGGCTCTCAAGGAAGCAAGAGTTTCAATGGGTTGGTGTGTGGGGCCATCTTCACCTTGTCCAATGGAGTCGTGAGTCATCACCCAAATCGCGCCAGCTTGAGAAAGGGCGGATAAGCGGATGGCAGCACGCATATAATCTGTGAAGATTAAGAAGGTAGCACCGTAAGGAATTAATCCTGAACTGTGCAGCGCGATACCATTACAGATTGCGCCCATAGCATGTTCCCGCACACCAAAGTGGATGTTGGGGTTTTCGTAGTGACCTTTTTGGAAGTCGCCCTTGCCCTTGATTTCGGTCAAGTTGGAGTGGGTTAAGTCAGCCGAACCACCAATCAATTCAGGTAAAACCGTCGCTAGTTTGTTGAGGCAGTTTTCTGAATGTTTGCGGGTGGGTATTCCTTTGTCTTCGGGGGTGTAGGTGGGTAGTACCTTATCCCAACCATCGGGTAGTTTGCTGCTAATGTAGCGTTCAAATTCAGCCGCTTCTTGGGGATACTTAGCTTTGTAGTCGGCAAATGTTTTGTTCCATTCGGTTTCGTAACCTGCGCCGCGTTCAACTGCTTTGCGTGTGTGGTTGAGGGCTTCTTGTGGAACATCAAAAGGCTCGTATTCCCAACCCAAATTTTTCCGAGTCAAGGCTATTTCGTCTCCACCCAAAGCAGCACCGTGAATACCAGCAGTGTTTTGTTTGTTGGGAGAACCATAACCAATGGTGGTTGTCACCTTAATCATTGATGGTTTATCGGTGACAGCTTTAGCGTCTTCAATTGCTTTGGCGATCGCTGCTAAATCGGTATTGCCGTCTTCAACGTGGAGAACGTGCCAACCGTAAGCTTCAAACCGCTTGGAAACATCTTCGGTGAATGCTACATCTGTGGAACCGTCGATGGAAATATGGTTGTCGTCGTACAGAGCGATGAGTTTGCCTAATCCCAAGTGTCCTGCGAAAGAAGCAGCTTCACCAGAAATACCTTCCATGTTGCAACCATCACCTAAAATTACGTAGGTGTAATGGTCAACAATTTTGGTATCAGGTTTGTTAAATTTAGCGGCAAGGTGTGCTTCGGCGATCGCTAAACCAACTCCATTAGCAATTCCTTGACCCAAGGGCCCAGTTGTGACTTCAACGCCTGGGGTTTCAAAGTTTTCTGGGTGTCCAGGAGTTTTAGAACCCCATTGACGGAATTGTTTGATATCTTCAATAGTGACGCTATCGTAGCCTGTCAGGTAAAGTAGGGCGTACTGCAACATCGAGCCATGACCGGCAGACAAGACAAAGCGATCGCGGTTAAACCATTTGGGATTCTTGGGATTAAACTTCAAAAAGCGATCCCAGAGGACAAAAGCCATTGGAGCCGCGCCCATTGGTAGTCCTGGGTGTCCCGATTTTGCCTTTTCTACGGCATCAATAGCCAAGAAGCGGATCGAGTTAATAGCCAGTTCTTCGACGGACAATTCTTTGGCGGATTGGGTTGCAACAGTCATAATCTCTTGTTTTTAACGACGGGTTAGAACTCTTCGTAGCTTCTCTTGCTGGGGTTATTTTAGATTCCCCACAGTATCCTCATCATCCCACTCCCGCTTGTCGATGGACAAGCGGGATCTCCTGAGTTTATGGTGATAAATCAAGCTGATAATTGGGTCATGCTGAACGCTTAAGTTATATCGGAATGATATTTCTGATACTTTGGGCATTGGGCATGGGGCATTGGGCATGGGGCAAACGAGCAGATTAGGATTAAACTACTGAATTCTGCCTTCTGCCTCCTACCTCCTGACTTCTTTTAAACGTATTTCTTAAAGGCCAGTGTGACATTATGACCGCCAAACCCAAAAGAATTGGATATTGCCACCTCGACTTTTTGAGCGCGGCTGTAGTTAGGCACGTAATCTAAGTCACATTCTGGATCGGGATTTTCCAGATTGATTGTTGGTGGAATTTGGTCATTAGCGATCGCCAGTACTGTTGCCACAGCTTCAATACCTCCAGAACCGCCTAATAAATGACCTGTCATCGATTTGGTTGAGCTAATTGCCACCTTATAAGCGTGTTCTCCCAAGGCTTTTTTGATTGCTGAGGTTTCAGTTGAATCATTCGCCGGGGTACTAGTGCCGTGGGCATTAATATAGCTAATTTGTTCAGGGTTTATACTAGCATCTTTGAGCGCCAGTTCTATGGCTCTCGCTGCACCTAATCCGCCAGGGACGGGGGAAGTGATATGGTATGCGTCACAGGTCATACCATAGCCGATCATTTCGGCATAAATGTGAGCGCCGCGACTTAGGGCGTGTTGCAGTTCTTCTAGAATTAAAATTCCTGAACCTTCACCTAATATAAATCCGTTGCGATCGCGGTCAAAGGGGCGGCAAGCATGAGCCGGATCATCATTGCGAAAAGAAAGGGCTTTGCAAGC
This sequence comes from Nostoc sp. LEGE 12450, assembly GCF_015206895.1. GTDB lineage: Bacteria > Cyanobacteriota > Cyanobacteriia > Cyanobacteriales > Nostocaceae > Nostoc. Next base: position 8,744 of record NZ_JADEXU010000025.1, read on the forward strand.
AGCAAACCCAGCCATTGATAATGGTGTCACAGCTGCCTCTGTTCCGCCGCAAATCATCGCTTTGGCATATCCCCCTTGAATTAAGCGGAACGCATCGCCTACAGCATTAGATCCAGCAGCGCAGGCAGTTACAGGGCAGGAATTAGGCCCTTTAGCACCCGTGTGAATTGCCGTCAATCCTGCTGCCATATTAGCGATCATCATCGGTATCATGAATGGACTACAGCGATCGGGCCCACGGTTGAGGTAGATCGTTTGCTGGTCTTCTAATACCTTAATGCCGCCAACGCCAGAACCGATCATGACACCTACCTGTTCTGCATTCAGTTCATTAATAACTAACTGCGCGTTAGCTATAGCTTGTTTTGCTGCTGAAACCCCAAATTGGGCAAATCGATCCATGCGCTTGGCATCTTTGCGCTCCAAGTAATCATGTGGATCGAAGTTTTTTACCTCACCAGCAATGCGGCAATCATGGCTAGACGCATCAAAAAATGTGATGTAGTCAATGCCATTGCGTCCACTCAATAATCCATCCCAATATTCTGTTGCTGTGTTACCTATCGGTGTAATCGCGCCAACACCAGTTACAACAACGCGTTTACGTGTATGATCTGTCATGATTCAGTTAAAGGTGGCGAAAAAGCAGCAGGCATTAAACAGTGCTGAGTTATGTTAGCGGATAGCTAGGGTTTAGCCCGTCCTGAGTTCTGAGTTTTGGAAGCACCCAAAGATGGAGAAAACTCCGAACTTTTGCCTCCGAAAACTCTAACTCCTAAACTTTTAACTGTTCAGCACTCAGTTAAAAGTTAAAGCAGTGGTTTTTGCCATAAACGCCCAGAGGGAGCGAGACAAAGCCATCTGAACTTCTCCCAATCGGAGACTCCAAGGGCGAACAGAGACTCAAAACTTTTTTAAGCTGATGCAGCAACTTTGTTATTGATGTAATCTACTGCGTCTTGAACCGATACAATCTGCTCGGCAGCTTCGTCGGGAATTTCGATATCAAATTCTTCTTCCAAAGCCATCACGAGTTCAACAGTATCCAGGGAATCAGCTCCTAAATCTTCCATAAACTTAGCTTGTGGAGTGATTTTGGTAGCATCTTCAACACTTAGTTGTTCGATGACGATTTTCTTGACCTTTTCAAAAAGTTCCGTTTGGCTCATAAATAATAAAAGTCCTTAACCAGTTGCTAGGATCTACTCTTTAGAGAAGACATTGTTTTGAGCATATACATCTTATCGTCAAGCGCGATCGCCCGTATACTACCAAGGGTTTTTCTGTTAGAAAAACTCTCCTGTTCCTCAAAAGAATAGGGTAAATTTTCTGGGAACAGTTGTTTATGGGAGCGGGCTACGCCATCGCCGATACTGTGTAAATGCTTTGATTGTCAATTATTGCTAAATTTTTTTACAATGTCTCGATCGGTATTTACAGCCTTGCTAGCAATCAGAATATTTAGACGCTGCGGCTTTGAACCTAGATGGTTAAAGAATCGCTGAAGGTCAAACATCATAATTTTGGTGCTAACAAGGAAGTAATAAAACAGTTATTGTTTAGAGCGATCGCTCTAACCCAAATATACCTCTATGCTATCTCAGACACTCAAACTCAAGTACGCTTATTTCCCTGGTTGTGTTGCTCAAGGGGCCTGTCGGGAACTTTACCAGTCAACTCAAGCCCTTACCAAAGCACTAGGTATTGAATTGGTTGAACTTAAAAAAGCTGCTTGCTGTGGTTCGGGCACATTCAAAGAAGATTCTCAACTGTTAGAAGATACAGTCAACGCTAGAAATATCGCCCTAGCAGAAGAATTAAATTTGCCCTTACTTACCCATTGCAGTACTTGTCAAGGTGTTATTGGTCATGTGAACGAACACCTGAAAGAATGTAAGACTTCTGACCCTACATACATTGAACAGGTTAATGGCTTGCTGCATAAAGAAGGCTGTTCGCCTTATCGCGGCAGTACTGACGTTAAACATCTTCTCTATGCTTTGGTGACAGATTACGGTTTAGAGGAAATTACCAAACGTGTCACTCGGAAGTTAACTGGATTAAAATGCGCGGCTTTTTATGGCTGTTATCTCCTCCGCGCCCAAAAATCCATGCCTTATGACGACCCGTTCCAGCCAGAAGCGATGGAAAATATGTTTCGGGCGGTGGGTGCAACACCAATTTATTACCGAGGCCGGACACAATGTTGTGGTTGGCCTCTTGCTAGTTATGCCACTACCCAATCTTTCAAGATGGCGGGGACGCATATTCAGGATGCTTTGACATCTGGTGCTGACTGTATAGTTACACCTTGTCCACTGTGCCACTTAAATTTAGATTCGCGTCAGCCAGAGGTAGAAAAGGTGATTGAGCAAAAGTTAGGTTTACCAGTATTGCATTTACCCCAGTTGATTGCTTTAGCACTTGGGGTTAGTCCAAAAGAACTGGGTTTAGAACGGCACGTTGTTTCCACTAAGCCAGTGTTGGAAAAATTAGGCTTTTAGTTGTATAAACCTCATCTATGTTGAAACCTAGAGTTTTTTAAAAGATATTGTAGTAGCGCGGCAAGCATAAAATATTGGGTTCAAACAATCTAGAAAATCCAACAAAAAAATATTCTCTGATGACTCAACCCAACAAATTAAGCTTGCTGCGCTAGTAGGTTGGGTGGAGTGAAACGCAACCCAACATTACCACCAAATTTTATGTTGGGTTACGCTAAAGCTGCACCCAACCTACAAAACTATGGTTCTCAAGGTAGACGAGGTTTAGATGTGAAAGGTTTTATAAAACCCAAAACCTTGTAGAGACGTAGCACTGCTAAGTCTCTACATGTATTCGATTAGAACGCAATCTGCTGTATCTATTACTGGGCTATCGGCAGCAGTCTACTATCGGTTCTGAAGCAATGTTATTCAAACCGACAGCTTGCACTGGGGTGAAGGAGAGCGATACCAACGCGATCGCTAAGGCAAGTTTAATACTAATTTGTAATGACCTTCGCGGACTAGCTACCGCGACACTAACGTAATTCATAATTTTTAATTTATAAAACTTTATTCAATGTGGGTTTACTGGGTTGAATCTGTAGCCTTTTTTGTAAAATTAGGATTCTCTATCAAAAAGCTAGCTTTATTTCAGAGGTTATTTGATCTTCAAAAATATAAAAGGTCTTTTCGGAAATTATCCCTTTCAATCTGCCTTTATTAATGACGTTAGCGTAGGGGTAGCGTCATTACGAATTACGAATTACTGCCTTGAGAAATCCTGTAAATTACTACAATACTGCCTGTAACGACCAGAGCGATCGCAGCCGGAATGAGCGGTATCCAAATACCTTTCAGCAGCACAAAAAAGCTAATTGTCGATATAGCAACAATTACAGCAACTCCCGCTATTCCTAAAAGCAAGGAATGACGAATCCGCCATGCCAATATTCCTCCCAAAACAGACCAGAAAAAGACCCACAAACTCTCACCCCAAACAGGCCAAACCCACAACAGGGTTCGTCCATCTAAAACTGCACTGAGAATTTGACTCACCATTTGAGCATGAATCATTACTCCTGGTATTTCCTGCTTGTGATCGGTAGCGTAAGGGGTGGAAAAATAATCACCGGCGCTTTGGTTAGTAATACCAATAAGTACAATTCGATTCTTCACAAGATTGGGATCGATCGCACCTCTAAGCAACTCTTTTAAGGTAATTTGCTCCACAGCCTTTAAGGGAGAGCCAGAGGAACGGTAATTTAGCAATATTTGATAGCCCCAGTCATCCATTTTTTGATAGCCACCAAAATGCGATCGCAACCGCCTAAACACAACTTGACCAATCTGTAAATCTTTTGTTTTGGTGTACTTGACATCAATCCCTTCTGTCTGTAAATAACGAAATGCCAATTGAGCGCTGAAGGAGTATGGCGTAGTACAAGGGGATGAATCGCTTGGTTGCATAGCGATCAGATGGCGGCGGAGAATACCATCTGTGTCTTGGACAAAATCGCTAAAGCCTTGACGTTCTCTAGGAATTTCGGGAGGGGGGGAAACTCCTGGTTCAATTGTCGGTTCGCTGACTTTGCAAATAGCAATAAAGCGATCGCTACGCCGCATCCAATTAGCTAAAGATGATTCCTTGATATCTACAGGGAAATCACGATAAATATCTAAACCAATGGCTCGTGGTTTGAACTTTTCGAGCTTCTGGACAATTACAGCCAGTGCGCGATCTGAAAGCGACCCTTTTCTGTCTTGCTGTTCTGGAAGCTTAAAATCATCTTCAGCGATCGCAACTACCAAAAGGCGGCGATCTGGTTGTTCGCTAGGACGCAGCCGCAGCAGTTGGTCAAAAGCCTTTAGCTCGAAAGGTTGTAATAATCCAAGATGGCGCACTCCCATTATTGAGGCTGTGACAATCACAGCTAACATCAGCAGATGAAGATAGCGCTGACTAGGTAATGTTTGCCGTGTTTCTAACGATTGTGAGTCAAATAAAACTTTATCAACCCAATTTTGATTAAAAATAGCAGCATAAATGCGGTTATAAACTTTTAAGAAACCCTGCTGCTTAACTACCAATCCTGAGAGCCGTAATTCCATTTGCTCAGGACTGCTATTTGCTGCGATTTGGCCGGTTTGCAAAATTTGCTGATAAAGCCGCAGCAATTGTCTAGTATGCCCTTCGCTTTTTAAAATGCGATCGCGAATCGTCCTGAGATGCTCCGGTTCATCTTGAGATTCCCAGTTTTCAATTACTTGAGAACGTACCAGTTTTTCAATATATTCTGCTTCCCCATTTGCTGGAATGATAGAGGAAGATGTAACAACTAACTGACAAAGCTTCTGAGTCAAAAAAGGTTGACCGCCACTCCAAGCTAAAATTTCTTGCAACACTATCTGAGGATTGACAATACCCACTAATCCCTCAGCTAATGGTTGAGCTTCATGCCATTGGAAACCGCTTAGTTCAATTGCTCGACCAATATTAAAAGGTGTTCGGTGTTTGTCTTGAATCAAATCGTAGGGAGTAGTTACCCCTAGTAGTGCAAAAGTAAGGCGCTGATAAGCTGGATTGTCGGCTCGTTTGTTATAGCAAGCTCGAATCAAGGCTAAAAAATCATCCTTAAAGTTTAATTTGAGAATGCTATCGATTTCGTCTACAAAAATCACCATCTTTTCAGAGACTTCTGCCAGTAGCACCGACTCAATAAACTCATTTAAGCGCTGTACTGGTGATAATCCAGAGCGATCGCTCCACCAACTCAGAACTTTGAATTTAGGAATGAAACTACGTGCTAACCTCCGTAATACACCCAAATACCACTCAGATGGGGTAATATCTTGACTTCCAATTGCTGTAATATCAATTACACCACAAGCAATATCGTCTGCTTGCAGTTTACGCATTGTTTGTACTCGCAAACTAGACTTACCCATCTGCCGCGAGTTAAAGACATAACAAAATTCTCCAGCCTTGAGTGCATCATAAAAATCTTTGTCGGCTTGTCGCTGCACGTAGCACGGAGCATCAATTTGCAGACTCCCTCCGATTTGATATTTGTAAGGCGAGTTTTCTGCTTTGCTCGTCGGATGCATCCTAATACGATTCGGTTAAGGTTTTTTGATGAAAATTTTAGATCACAAAGACGCGATAAATTACCGTCTCTACAATAATTAGTCTTTCGTCTTGACGGTGATTTATTACGTCTCTTGTCTTAACTATCAACAACGTATCATTTTAGGTAAAATCTACAGAGAATACTGACTACCTATGAGCTTACTCTGGAACAAGAGGCTTAAGCCCGAAGTTTTACAAACTGGATTTTGTGCAGTTTTACAAAAAATTGGTACAAGTACAGCATTTCATTAATTTGTAGCAAATTAAGTTTGGCAATGCTAATGCATCTCTCTGCAATACCAATGCATCTCTCTACAATGCCAATGCATCCCTCTACAATGTCAATGCATCTCTCTACAATGCCAATGCATCTCGCTACAATGCCAATGCATCCCTCTGCAATGCCAATGCATCTCGCTGCATTAATAAAAAACACTAAGATTATGACGCAAAACTATACTAAGTGAGGCGACTTTGGAAATATTGGCGATACAAATCGCAGCGTGGCATCACCTTATTGTCATTACAATATACAACTAGACCCATACTGTGTAATTTAAACGCTGATTCTGAGTCTAACTCTATCGGTACTAAACTCTTTACAACTTGGCTAAAAGCTGTGACTAACTTTGGATCATGTTCGAGATTACACAAATGCCCTCGGAGATGATCCTGGTAAATTGCCGCTTCAGTTGGGGCTGTTTGTAACAACTGCTCAAGACTGATGTACCGATGTTGAACATGATAAAGAGCCAGGCGGATTAAATACGGATGTCCTCCTACCATATCCATCAGTTTTCTGATTTGAGCATCAGTCCAATTTAGCCCTTGATGACGTGCAACTAAAATTTTGACTTGTTCTGGAGTAAACTCTTGTAATTCAATGCTTAACCCCACATTAAAGGGAGATTGATTGATATTTAGCGGAATATAAACTTCTTTGGAATGTACCAAAACTAGCCGGAGTTTTTTCCAGAGTTCGCTACTGCGATCGCCATACTTAGCATATTCATACCAAGCTCGTAACAGGTTAAAAAAGTCTTCGGCTGTGTCACGATAAGGAAAAATGCGATCGATACCATCTAAGCTAATTACTAATGGGCTATCGATTTCTTCTAACAAACACTCTTCAAAGTAAGCAGTAGTTTTATCTTTGCTGCCATAAATACTCCAATAATCATCTAACTGATGAAGCTGCTTCAGCTTCCTACCAACACTTTCACAAAACCAGCGCAAAAATGTATCCAAGCTGGCGAAAACTGCTTTATCTGCTAGATGGAAGCTTATAGAAACTGTTTGACAACCATGTTGTCTAGCTTCATTGAGAATCCTAGCCATTAGTGAGGTTTTGCCCATTTGTCTAGGCGCTTTAATCCGAATCAGGGAACCTGGCTGCAAAATCTCTTGATAACAACGCTCTTCAATTGGAGGGCGTTCAACATAAAAGCTAGAACTGAGAGGGACTTGACCTACAGGTAATTCTGGTGCATTCAGTTGGGCTTGTTCGTTTGTGTATACGCTTAGTAATGCCTCGCTATTTTCCTCAGGAACTGAGTTGTTCGATGTCATTTTCTCCATTGTTAGCTCTGAAGATGACTGAGGCTGTGAAATTTCCTCTAACTGCTTTGATGAAGCAGCAGTCCAAGAAATTCGCCGTCGCTCTAGTGCTGCTTGAAAATTCTTTTTCCCGACCTTTTCGCCAAATGCTGCTGATAGCATCTGCCATAACTTCGGGCCAACATCATGCTGTAAGTATTCGGTAGTGTAGCCATGAGTTTGGGCAATCTCGTCATACTTCTTCCCTTGCCAAGAGCTACGCAGTATGGTTACTTCAATATCTTTCAGATGTCTTTTTGTCTGAGTAACAACTGCTGCATCTAATATTTTTAATGCTGTTTCAAAGTCCATTGTTCATGGATGAATCGCAACTATTTATATATTGAGATCCAGTCCGAAGTTTTAACTTTCCAGATTTTTTTACAAATAATATTCCAATGGCTGAAATCCATTCCTGTCCTGGTTCAGCAAAGATTACTGTCCTTAAACTTTCTTACTTAACCTTACCTAACCCCTTTTGCCGTTGATTTTTTGGAAATCAAACTCCTTAAATTATCCACATTTACCTTTTTGAGTTCAAAAGGCAATCTGGTAATAACAGCAATAGCAGTTGTTTGGCTTTGGACAAATCTAGCTTTTTTGAAAAATTTGTCCAAAGCCTAAATCAAGAAAACAATACACAAACTCACAACCAAATCAAAAAAGGTACAAAATTATGGCGATTATTAGTGGAACCCCAACTCCTGCTGACGACAGAATTATAGCTGATGGAGCAAATGATAAAATCGATGCTCTGACGGGTAACGATACGGTTTTTGGTGGTGCAGGCAATGATACTCTAATAGGCAACTTTGGCAATGATTCTCTATCAGGATCGCTTGGTAATGATTTCCTTGATGGTGGATTCAACAGAGACACCCTTGATGGTGGCGCAGGTAACGACACTCTCAACGGCGGCGATGACAATGACACTCTTATAGGTGGAACTGGAAACAATCGCGTTAATGGCGGTGCAGGTAACGATATTCTCATCGCTCAAAACGGAAACTTTGCGGCTATCGGTGATGTTGGCGATACCCTGATTGGCGGTGCAGGTGATGACGAACTGCGTGTTGAAGGAGCCTCAAATTATTTCTTGACCAATAATCAGCTGTTTGTCGGTAATTTAGCTCACCAATTTTCTGAGGTAGAGAATGTCAGGCTTACTGGTACTTCGGGTAATGACACAATTAATGCGTCTCAGGCTCTGTTGACAGGGCGAACCTTTCTCTTTGGTGGTGCAGGTAATGACACTATCATAGGTAGCCGTGGTCTTGACCAGATCAACGGTGGTGATGGGAATGACAGCATAGTAGGAGGAGCGGGATTTAACTTCTTACGTGGCAATAATGGCAATGACACCCTCATAGGTGGAAATGACGACAATAATTTTAATGGTGGACAAGGAAATGATTTTATCCAAGGTGGAAGCGGGAGAGATAGTTTTTCCGATGGTGCTTTAGATGGAGCGGGTGATGACCAATATATCGGGGGAGCGGGTGAGGACTCCCTATTCATAAATGGCGACAATAACTTTGAGCTTTTCTCATTTGCAAATGACCCAAACAAAAGCCAACTCAAAGGTGGTAAGTTTGGCCCTGGGGCCAATCTCGATGATTCAGCCACAGGTACTGATACCCTCCAAGGTATTGAAAGCGTCGAAATCCAAGGAGGAGATAGCAGCAATCGCATAGATGCCAGTCGTGCTAGCCAAAACGTCAACGTAATTCTTAATGGTCGTGATGGCAGCGATATTCTGCTAGCTGGTAGCGGTAACGATGTATTATTTGGCGGATTGGGCAACGATCGCCTTGATGGAAATGTAGGTAACGATCGCCTAAATGGTGACTCTGGCAATGATATTCTGTCGGGAGGTAAGGGTAATGATACCCTCAGTGGTGGTGGTAATTTTAATAGCGGAGAGATAGATATTTTAACAGGAGGACTAGCATTTGGAGGGGTTCAGTCTGTTGATACGTTCAACCTACGTGACTCCTATCGGCAAGCTGGTCATGCTGTGATCACAGATTTTTCTCTACTAGATGGGGACAAGATCGCTCTTCGCGGTTCTGCTAGCGATTACACATTTGTACAGCAAAACTTCAATACTAATAATAGTTTTGGTAGTGGTATTTTTTCAAATGACTCATCTATCTTAGATACGGTCATCTTCTTCGGTTCGCCAATTTTCGGTGATGTGATTGCTGTGGCTGAGGATGTTAGCTTAAGTGCTATCACTCCTGGTATCACATTTACTGTCTAACACTTTCAGTATCAACCTGTTTAGAGACGCATAGTTTTGCGTCTCTAAACGCGCAAAATCGATTTGTTTCATCAAAGAGTTATGTTTGACTATTTAAGGGATGCTTTATCACTAAAGGCTCAATATATGCTTGGAGAGTATCTTTAATTTTAGAAGGCTGACGAACTGGAGCGATCGCAGAATAATCCGGTTTTACTGTCCAGTCGTAATGGCGAAGTAGTGTGGAAAGCACAATTTTCATTTCCATCTGGGCAAATTCCATACCTAAACAACTGTGCGAACCATGACCAAAACCCACTAATGCTAAGGGATGTTTTTTATCTTCTTCACGAGGTGGTGCAAAGCGATCGGGGTCGAAGCGATCGGGTTCGGTGTACAGTTCTGGTAAACGGTGAGTCAGCATCGGCGAAATAGTCACAAACCAACCTGCTGGGATGCGATATCCTCCATACTCAATATCCTTGAGGACACCACGATTATAGGCATACACTGGCGGATAGAGTCTTTCTGCTTCTTTTAGCACGTTGGTTAACTGTGGAAATTGTTTGAGATGAGACAGGCTAAGGGGATTATTTCCCACAACTGCTAATTGTTCTTGGCGCAGTCGCTCTCGCCACTCTGGGTGATTACCTAATTCAAATATTACCCAAGTCAGTAATGAGGCTGTTGTCTCATGTCCAGCAAACAGCAATAGTAATGCTTCGTTGATTACCTGTGTTTCGCTCAACTTATTGCCGTCTTCATCAACAGCTGCTAGCAGCAATCCCAAAACATCTTTTGATTCTTCTAAGTTACCCTGCTCGATACGTTGGGCGATTTCTTGACGCAAGAAAGCCACTAATTTACCCCTAGCATTTTGACCGCGACCATATAAGGTAAAAGGGACATTCCATTTCAATATTGCCATACTGCTATCTATCAGTTGTGTAAACCACTGACTGGTTTGCTCAACTTCGCTCTTGTTCTGACTTCCCAAAAATAGGCGAGTCGCAACCATCAGGGTAAGCTGACGGAAACTAGAATTTAAGGAAACCGTTCCCCGTTCTCCCCAATCTTCGAGGAAGTCTTGCACAATATTTTGGATGGTATCGAAGTATGTAGCGATCGCTTTTCCGTGAAATGCTGGATACATCAAGCGACGAGTTAGGCGATGTTCTTCTCCATCTTGTAATAAAATGTTGTTGCCAAATGTTGATTCTAAGAAATACCACCCAATCCGCGACGACATGTGTTCCGCCTGTTCCACCAGCACCAGCCGATTAGCATCAGGGCCAATTAAATAAGCACGTTTACGCCCCATGACGCTCGTTTTAAAAACTGAACCATGCTGCTGGAATCTTCGCCATAGATACAGTTCTAAATCCCGAAATATTTCTAAAGTCTCCCCCAAGATGGGCAAGCCATAGCTACCAGGCATTTCCTCGGCGGATTTTAGTTGCCGCATATTTGAGTATCTCCAGCAGTAATTAGCTACAGTTTAATTGTAAAGCGCAGTTAGACTTTGCAAATCCAAATTACCAATCGCGGTAGAGTTTTTCTGCGTAGAACATAATCTCTTCGTTTGGTAATCTAATTTTTGGTTTTTGCCGAGGATATAAACTTTCGACAGCACCTGTATCCTGTTCAATAACTGTCGCTGCTGCTTGTAACACTGAGTTTTTAAACAGAAATTTCATCGAAGGATTGACGACTTTGGCATACATCAAAATAAAAGTTTTGGTGATTTTGTCTGTTTCCGGGTAGAGAATATGGATTTGAGCAATATCACCAATCGGCGTTTTAGCAAAAAAAGCTGTAGTTGAAGGAAATGCATATTCTAGTGTGTTAGAAAGCGTCTTAGGAAATATTCCTAAAACAGGATTTTTGATAATTTCTCCTAGCGTGTTGTTGGCTCTGATCAGTTCTTGTTTAACTGTGGCATAATATCCTTTTTCTTCAAAAGCACTGACATTACAAGTTGTAATTTTAAATAGTTCTTTATGAGTACCATTTTGGTGATTATAGTCATAGTTAACCATCAGGTTAGTCAAAAACTCACCCTGAATACTTTTAATCCCAGCTACTCCGAGAAACTCGTATTTATCGACAATCTTTTGATGCAAATCTGGAATTGGTAATCTTGGCTCAAATCCGGCATAAGTCCAGATACAATCATTGCTAATAATTAGCTTTAATGGTTTGGTAATTGGCTGATTGTCTTTTTTATCTCCTTGCTGTAGTCTGCCTTGTCCATCAAATTCTAGTGCATGAAAAGGGCAAGTAATAGTATCTCTCTCTTGACAAACCCAGCCGTTTGATAAGGGTGCTTGCATGTGGGGGCAAATGTTATCAAGGGCAAATACTTCGCCTTTTTTGTTTTGCCAAATGACATAATCCTGTCCGTTTAAAGTTATTTTATTGGGTTTATTGACTCCTAATGTAGATTTGTGGGCGATTAACCAAGGCGCACCTGGTAAAATTGGTTCCATTTTTCCTCCAAAATATTGAAAAGTTATTTATTGAAGTTCCATAGATGCGTTAGCAAAAGGTAACGCAATCTTGGAAATTAAAAGTTGTGGACAAGCTGTGTCACTTGCTCTACATTTCTATTTTGAATATCAATTGGAAAATTAAAGTCTTATCTGCAATAGACGAACTAACACTACCAAGCATTTACTTGGCTAACTTCGGCTACTGCATTAATGAGTTATGTAACTAACTAAATTTTTAGTTAGTTAATATTAATGTAATAAATTTCATTTTCTATGTCAACTACTAACCAATTTTTTAGTTAATATATTTTCGTTATGATGATGGAGCAACGTGGGTCGTTCAACGCAGTCAAAATTCTCAGGTAAAAAGCCGCGTCAGGTACGCGATGCAGAAGCAACGAAAAAGCAGATTCTCGATGCAGCGGAAGCGGAGTTTGCCAGAAATGGACTTAGTGGGGCGCGGACAGAAGCGATCGCTAGAGGTGCAGGTGTTACCACAGCGATGATTTACTACTACTTCCAGAGCAAAGAAGGACTATATGAAGCTGTTCTACAACGTCCGGCGGTGGAGATGCACGAAGGGTTTGAGCAGCTAAATCTGGATCAGTTCCCACCAGAGGAGGCGTTGAAGGTATTAGTTAAAGAAGCGATCGCTTATGAAGCTGCTCACCCGCACAGAGGGATGCTTTGGTTTCAAGAAGCCAACCAAAATCAGGGAAAGTATTTCAAACAGGCAAATTGGCAAGAAAATTTTAGCTATCTCATCAAGATTTTAGAGCGGGGGATGGCGGAAGGTTGTTTCCGTCAGATCGATCCATTCCTCACCACCCTGCATATTATTGGGGTTTGTAATTTATACTTCAACGCTTACGAAAACATCAAGCATACTAGACCTGATTTGCAACTACTGAGTCCAGAAATGATTGAGCAGCATACTCAAGCAGCAGTTAATTTTATTGTGGCTGGTGTACGACGTACTGGGGACTAAGGATTGAATATTGGGAAACTGCGATCGCTTAACTCAAAATCTGTGCCAAATCCAGTATAAACCCAGGCAATACATCCTCACCTGATAAGCTGGTAGGTGATTGCAAAACCTCAACTTCCTGTCCTGGGCGGTAAATTTCTACCTGTTGGTTCTGCGGATCAATCAGCCAACCTAAACGCACACCATTCTCAATGTACTCCTGCATTTTTTGTTGCACAGTTTTTAAGCTGTCTGAAGCAGAGCGTAACTCTACCGCAAAATCAGGAGCAAGCGGTAGGAATTTAGCAGGGTCGGGATTTAGGGCTTCTAATCGCTCCCGGCTCACCCAAGACGCATCGGGAGAACGGTTTGCACCATTGGGGAGTTTGAAACCTGTAGAAGAATCAAAAGATAGTCCTGTACCATCAGCGTCAGTCCAATTACCTAAACGCTGTGTCAGTCTACTATTACGATTTCCGCTTTCCCATCCAGTTGGTGGCATGATAATTAATTCTCCCTCTGCTGTGCGCTCAAGTCGCAAATCTCGATTATTTTGACACAGTTGGAAGAACTGCTCATCTGTTAGTTCAATGGTGGGGCTGAGGTTTAGAATCAGGGCAGTCATAGTTGCCTCTCAATCTTGCTAACTGTAGCGTAGCATTTGGTTGACCATCTATCTAGATGAGCTTCTAGCTTAGTATACAAATTAGAGTAAAATCAAGTTTTATCAATTACTGCAAGTTGTGCAGATAATTCATCTTCTTCAAAGGCATCTGAGTACAATCTTTTATTAAATATCTGAATTAAATTTTGTACTGAAATTTCCTTAATACGAATACCATCAACATCATATAATTCTCTAGTACTCTCTTGAGTAATTATCCAAACTTGACGATTTTTACCTTGAATTTAGAGCGTTTTTTTCCTTCCTCCACCATCTGTTAGTCTGACATCAATTGTCATCTGAGAATTTTTTAATTTATTTACATAATTTTCAATCTGCTCTTTTTTGTGTTCATCAAAATTTCTTCTCAGCGTGCAATCATACATCACTGCAAGGCTTCCAATTATAAAGAAACCATCCGCTCTACCAGCTTGATTTTTTTTATCGTATTGATACAAGTTATGTATACCGAGAAGCCTGAGAACCATAAAGACATAATCCTCAAACTCTGCTGAATCTGAAAGCTTTATTCAATTAGCCAAGGATGAACTAATTTTTTTTGATATCTTTAACATTAAAATTTTCAATATGACCAATAGTTCGGTTGTTAAAAGATGGTACTGATTTAGGTAAATTTGGAAAAAGTAAACGAATTTTTCTGACACCTTTTACAACTCTTCCATCTTTATAATTTATATTTTCTACTATAAAATCTACTTTATCCCCTTTAGAAAGATTTTCAAGTGTAATTTCCTCTAAATCTTGCTTAAAGAAAAGCAAATCTTTATCTTGATTTTTTAAAGGTGTATCAGGTCTAATAAAACCTTTACCTTCCTCTTGATTTAGCCAGTTAATTACTCCTGTTAATCTACTAGACTTATTAATAAAGTGTACTTCTTCAGCAACTTTTTCTACAGTGCCATCTTTTTTATTCCATTCTTTGACAGTAAATTCTACTAAGTTCCCTCTTTCTAAATCTTTAATCACGATTCCAATAAGTTTATCTGCAAAAAAACGTATATCTCCCTCGTGACCAGATATTACTGTATCAGGAGTAATGAAGCCATAAGGTGCTTTACCTTCCCGGATACTAATAGTCTTGATTGTTCCTGTGATTTTCATGCCTTTTGACTAACAAGCATTATAGAGTTTCAAATATAGGATTCCCTAGAAACTGAACCGTATAACACTGCTTGAAAGGGTTGTAAGAGTTATGTTTAGCTTTCAGTTTATGCACAAAACCGAACTTTATGTCACTTTAAATACTTAAGTTGCTACTTAAAGGCTCAATATATGCTTGTAGAGTATCTTTAACTTTAGAAGGTTGACGAACTGGAGCGATCGCAGGATAATCCGGTTTTACTGTCCAGTCGTAATGACAAAGCAGTCTAGAAACCACTTCTACAAAATCTGAGGCATCTCGACTTAACGGGTATTGTGATTGGCAATAATTTGAGCATTACCATTACAAATTACGCGCAGTGTTACTAGCCTTCAACTTCGGATAAGCAATGCGTTTGTGATGAAATTGCTGCCAAACATCCACAAATATTTGAGCTATTTGTGACATCTCTTCTCGTTTTAGTCCTGAATCAACGAGTTGATTGTCTTGCCATTTCGCACGCAGGATATTATTCAGCATTGTTAAAGCTTGTTCGGTGGAGACATCTTTAAGCGATCGCTTCTCTCCCACAGATTTAGCCGATGCTTGCAGCGATCGCAACGCTGCTTCACAAGAGTCCGCTAACATCACAATTCCGGTCTCGCGTGATTGGGGAATCGGTCCCTCATAGCGGAAATCTGCATCGTCTACTATTAAACTCGGATCTTCCTGAGCCATTTGCTGGGCTTGATGATGGAAATAGGCAATCAGCATCGTTCCCTGATGCTCTGGAATAAAAGCTTGAATTGCTGTCGGTAAAAGGTGTTTCCTCGCCATTACCAACCCTTCAGTTACGTGCTTTTTGATAATTGCTGCACTCTTCCAAGGGTCTTTAATCTCTGTATCGTGTTTATTCGGCCCCCCCATTTGATTTTCAATAAATCCAAGTGGATCGTGCATTTTGCCAATATCGTGATATAGTGTCCCAGCCCTAACTAGTTCAACATTGCATCCTAGTTCTTTGGCAGCAGCTTCGGCAAGGGTAGCTACAAATAACGTGTGTTGAAAAGTTCCAGGAGTCTCTGTAGCGAGTCGTTTTAATAAAGGACGGTTAGGGTTCGCCAACTCCGCTAAACGGATGGGAGTGACTAAATCGAAAACTTTTTCGAGATAAGGACTCAATCCCAAAGCTACAACACTCCAGCCTAAACCGGATAAAGCAAAGAACCCGGCTTCTCGGAGAACTATATACCAGGTTGAACCAAATGCTTGACCAATTAAGATTTTAACAACCAGATAAATGCCGCCCTGAGTTAAAGCGATCGCAACCCCTAATAATGCCAATTCTTCACGCGATCGCAATCGTTGCGCGATGTAACTACCTAATATTGCCCCGCCAGCACCAGCTAAAAGCGCAGCCTTGCTCATATCCAAGGTCGCAGCTAATATCGGCAACAGCAGTCCAACAACTGTTAACCCCAAAGTCGGG
Organism: Nostoc sp. LEGE 12450; assembly: GCF_015206895.1. Lineage (GTDB taxonomy): Bacteria > Cyanobacteriota > Cyanobacteriia > Cyanobacteriales > Nostocaceae > Nostoc. Next base: position 24,909 of record NZ_JADEXU010000025.1, read on the forward strand.
CCGTAGAAGCTTCCCAACAATAAACCAAGGGCGCTCCAAGTGGTGTAAGGCAATCCCATTGTTATCAATCCTGGCACACTCAGAGTTAGCAATAACACTAATAGGCGATCGCGTTGTCGCAATTCGTAATCAATATGGCGTTCTACCCAGACAAAAACGCCAATGGCGATCGCTATCACGCCTCCTAACTTCAACAACCCCCGCCATTTTACTTCTCGGCGAACCAGACGATAATGCTCCAGCACCTCTAAGTTCCATGCAGTAACCTGCTCTCCTCTTTTGACAATTACCTCACCACGCCGTACCTTCACCATTACAGGCGGCACTCCAGCAGCAGCCTTTTGAGCATTTTCTCTAGTTTCTTCTTCATCTTTTTGCAGATTCGGCTTGAGTACAGCTAACAACAGGTTCTTTGCCAAAGGTTGGGCGGATTCTGGTACAAAAGACTGCAATTGCAAACTCACCGCATCCTGTAAGATATTTTTTGGCAGTCCTTGTGGAATGCCTTGGGTGAGAATCCGCTCTGCACTCTGATGGATTCCCATTTGTGTTTTTTCCCACTCCACATCTGACAAATCCAAAAGGAATGATTCTTCGTATACTGCTTCTGGGGTAACAGTCTCTAATTGTAAAAGTTTGGTAGTCGCTTCGGTGTATCTTTTGCGTGTTTGGGAAATTTGGGCAATCAGTAAAGACAAGTTTTTCTCAGAAGTTGTGACGCGGTAAAATTCTAGTTCTGCAACGGCTTGAGTAAAATCAGTACTTTGAGAAAAATCAACTGGCTCTGTTTTCTGTGGTGTTGTGCGCGGTTGACGTTCCTGATTGGGTGCAGCTATAGATGATGGACGGGATGAGGTGGTGGTTTCTCCTGTTCCTTTTTTCTGCTGATTTTTACTATTTTCTACGGCTACTAGTACCGCTTGCCATTCTGAGTCATTACAAGAGCGGAGGTAACGCTGGGTAGAGATGGGCAAAACTACAGAATCAAAAAAAGGAAAAGCTCCAGCAACAACGCGAATTTCGTTACCATCATCTAGAAGTTGTTGCAAATTTTCGTTTATTTGTTCGTTCATTCGCGCATCCAGCATCAACACTTGTAAGGAGCTTCTACTGACGGCTTTACGCTCGGCTTCTGTTTTTTTCTGATCTTCGATTTTAGCTGTATAAGGCGCTGTAATGGTTTGGGGCGCGGGATGTCCTAGTTGGAGTTGAGTTTGGTTGTATAATTTTTGCCCAATAACGCCTGTCAGGGATAATACAGCGATCGCTAAAATTCCCAAGGAGCGCTGTTCATGTACCCAATCTAAACAGACTGAATAAATACTACTCTTAGTTTTGACCGATTTTGCCTTTGACTGGAGCGCTTTTTCTTGTTTTCGACGAGCGCTTTTCTCATTGCTTTTTGATAAAAATAAGATTACATTCTTCAGGAAAGTCCTTAAAAGTTGCTTTCTATCGCTTTTACTTTTAGGGCTTCTCATTAACTTTCCTTTACGGCGTAGTCCTTTGTACTGTCGCCGCCAGTGAGTCAATTGCTGGGTTAAGAACTGCAAAAATTCCTGCATTTTCATTATCTCTGCCTGCAATTGCCTACTTTGATAGCTCAAAAAAAAGACAATCATCAGGGAAATTTCATCTGCTACTGTTGCAACTACGGTGACGGAGGCTAATTAAAGCTGATTTGCCACAATAGCTACCGACAGAATCTGTCCGAGGTTTCCTGAAAAGTTCTAGTATATAAGACTAGTACACTATAGCAATGGGCAAAAGCCCCTTGTCTAGTTAATTCAGATGGTAGCTGGATTTAAGTCAAGCTGTCCTATATGTTTTATCAAGCTAATTTTGAGAGTTTAGTACCCGCACCATTTTTCCGTAGAAATAGGATTAACGCGATCGAATAACGCGGGGAGCTGCGTAAACTGAAAGCAAAGCCTCCTCACATCCCTGTGTTAACTCTCTGGGATTTAGGTCAATATCATACACTCCTGACCACACCGCCACAAATGCATCGGTCAATTTTAACATTTGGGAAAAGCTAGTTAATCCCCATGCTGGAGAATTTCTTTGCAAAAGCAAGACTTGCCAATTTACAGGAATTCCGCCTATACCGTTATATGCTCCTGATAAAGCACCACTAATTGCACCTGTAGCCTGTGAGCTTAGAGATGTAGCATCTTGCACTTTAGAATTGCCATTGTGAGTAGCCTGCAAAACTGCAAGGCGAAAGTCTTCTAAGGTACTCAAAAAGCAGTAAAATGCCATAGCAATAGTGTTACTGAGTTTTTCTTCCCTAGCAAACTCAGCTTGCGCCCTTGACAATCCCGCCCCTTGCTCTAATAAATTCTGGACTTTTAATAATTTGTTTGGTATTGATGTTGGTGTTTCACCAAGAAAAGAAATTGTTTGTGGGATGAGGGTTAGAGGGTCGAGTTTTTCAGTTAGGGCAAGAGATATCGCATAAGCTACCGCGAGTGTTCCATCTCTTACTACTGGGTCATCTTCCCAGATTTTTAGTACACGCAGCAAGTTTTGCCGCAACTTAATTGGATTTTCGTGAAAAAAAAGTGCTACTGGTAGTGTGGCAATAATTATTTTTATTGATATATCATCATCTGCTGCTAAATGAAGAGATTCTTGCTGCTGACGTGCTATCCAATCATCTAAATCTAATTTACCCAAGTTAATTAAACTCTCAGTACCCAGAATCGCCATTCTGCCTAAATCTAGGTAACTCTGAGACTGTATTTTACCATCAGATGTTAAACTTCCACCCAGAAATGCTCCAAGGAAAGTACCTCTAAATCGACTTATAGGAGAGTAACGCATAGAATTTTAGATTTTGGGTTGCACCTTTGGTGCGCTTCTAGCGTAACTTAGATTTGGAATTGAATAATTTAATTCCAAATCTAAACTCTAAAATCGATTCATTTTTCATTCTTTACGTTTCATTTTTTCTTAAATGATTTACCAAAGCTTGTAAGCCCAACAAGTAACTTTGAACACCAAAACCACTTATTTGCCCGATCGCAACTGGGGCAATGTAAGAATGATGGCGAAAATTTTCCCGGCGGTAAATATTACTCAGATGTACTTCGACTGTGGGCAAGTTAACAGCCGCGATCGCATCTCGCAATGCCACACTTGTGTGAGTATATGCCCCGGCATTAATCAAAATTCCTTGATGTTGTCCTAATGCCTCATGAATAGTATCTACCAAAATTCCTTCATGATTTGACTGCAAGGGAAAAACTTTCGCCTGTAACTTGAATCCTTCTTCTTCTAACAGGCGGTTAATTTCAGCTAATGTCAACGAACCATAAATTCCTGGTTCTCGCTGTCCTAGCAAATTCAAGTTTGGCCCATGCAGTGCCAGAATGCTTAAGGGTTGTAATGTCGAGTTCAGCACTTTGGCTCTAGTGGCGACGACGCGAGCGATCGTTTACAGGAATCGGAATCAGTTCCGGTTCCGGTTCACCCTCTGGCCCTAACAGGCTCTCAATCAGCCTGCGCGCTAATTCCTTAAGCTTTTCCAGCACCTTTTCTATATAGTCCATGAACTGAATGCTCCTGAGATACTACCTCAAATTTTGATTAACAGGTACGCAGAATATGGCACATTGTCGTACCTCTGGCTTCCAACCGGGCACTGACACAATCCCGTTTTTGGGACATAAGCCACTTCTAAAATTTGGCGTTGTGTTCTCCCTTACTTTTTAGAGTATCACACTTGCAACCTACAGAACTGCATCCTATCAAGGATAAATATCAAGGGTCAAGAGTTTAAAGATCGGACTTTGGACTCTTGACTACGAATTTTAGATTTACGATAGCGTAGCCTTAGCGTTAGCGAGTCATCGAGCGTCCGTAGGAGCGTCTTTTAGATTTTAGATTTCGGCTACAAGGGGGAGCCACTGCGGTGGACGGATTCTCCGGCATAAAGCAAGTGGCATCCGGGTATGAACCGCAAAATTCTTTTAATCCAAAATCCGAGTTGCACTGGAGGCACACCAAAGCTATAGTCCAAAATCCAAAATTACTTGACTTACAGTTAGCCTTCTGTGACTTTCTTTTTCGCAGCCGTCGTTGACTTAGCAGTTGACTTAGATTTGGAAGTCGTTGATTTAGTCGTTTTGCGAGTCGATTTCGTTGTCGATGCCTTAGCTGCCAATAAGTTGAGCGCCTCAGTCAGAGTTATATCTTCTACAGTTTGACCTTCTGGGATACTCACATTAGTTTTGCCATGCTTGATGTAAGGGCCATAAGGGCCATCGTAGATGTTAATTGTTTCCGCGTCCTCTGGATGTGGGCCCAATTCGCGTAAGGCTGCCTTGGACTTGCTGTTGGTGGAACTGCGTCCCTTTTTTGGTTCGGACAATAGCTCTAATGCACGCTCTAGGCTAATTGTCAATACATTGTCAGCAGCTTTAAGGGAACGGTAATCTTTCCCTTCCTTACCCTGGTCATGAACCACATAAGGGCCAAAGCGTCCCAAACTTGCTTGGATTTTGCTGCCTGTGACTGGGTGAACTCCCAATGTCCGGGGTAGTGCCAACAGACCAACAGCCATTTCCAGGGTAACGGTTTCTGGGGTGACACCCTTGAGTAGAGAAGCTTGTTTCGGTTTGGGGTTTTCGTCGGTTTTATCGCCCAATTGGACATAGGGCCCATAAGCACCGATTTTCACATAAATCGGTTCCCCAGTTTCGGGATGCCGACCTACCTGGTCAGGGCCTGTGATTTTTTGTCGCAGCAAAACTTCTACCTGTTTGGGGTCGAGGTCGGCTGGGGTCAAGTCTTTGGGAATTGAGGCGGTGATTACCCCCTCACCATTTGTAACTTCAATGTAGGGGCCATATTTACCAATACGGACTTTGGCATCTAGATTCTCCAGTTCTACAGTCCTAGCTGTGGTGGCATCAATTTGACTTTCCCGTTCTTTTACCAGGGTTTCCAACCCTTTCTCTCCCAGATAGAATTTCTGCAAGTAGGGTAGCCATTTCGCTTCACCTGTGGCAATGTCATCAAGGGTTTGCTCCATCTTCGAGGTGAAACTGGGATCAACGATGTCTGGGAAATGTTTTTCCAGCAAGTCGGTGACGGCGAAAGCGGTGAAGGTAGGAATGAGAGCGTTACTCACCAAATGGGCATAACCTTTGTCGATGATGGTGCCAATGATGCTGGCGTAGGTACTGGGACGACCGATACCTTCACTTTCTAAGGTTTTCACCAAAGAAGCTTCGGTGTATCTAGCTGGGGGTTGAGTTTCGTGTCCAACTGCTTCCAAATCTGTACAATTCGGATGATCTCCCACTTTCAAATTGGGCAAAATTACTTCCTGGTCTTCCAGTGCTGCTTCTGGGTCATCTGAACCTTCGACGTAAGCACGTAAATATCCTGGAAATTCAATCCGTTTGCCAGAAGAACGGAATCCAGCATCCTCAACTTGCAATTGCACGCTAATTTGAGTTTGGCGGGAATCAGCCATTTGACAGGCGACAGTCCGCTTCCAAATCAAATCGTAAACGGCAAGTTCTCGACCGCCCAAACCAGTTTCTTGGGGAGTGCGGAAGGTGCTACCGGCTGGACGAATTGCTTCGTGCGCCTCTTGTGCGCCTTTGGATTTGGTGGTGTATTGCCGGGGTTGGGGACTGAGGTATTGTTGACCATAAAGCTTTTCTACAGAACTCCGAGCAGCTGCGATCGCTTGATCTGACAAATGCACCGAATCTGTCCGCATATAGGTAATATACCCTTGTTCGTACAAATTCTGGGCAACCCGCATCGTGTCACGGGCTGAGAGACGCAATTTCCGGTTAGATTCTTGTTGCAACGTCGAGGTGGTAAACGGTGGCGACGGTTTGCGCGTCACTGGGCGTTCCTCGATGTCGGTAACACTCCAGGTTTTCCCTGTTAGGCGTTCCTTGAGGGTTACGGCTTGGTCTTCGTTGAGCAACAAGACATTGCGACCTGCGGTAATTTGTCCAGTTGTTGCGTCAAAATCACTGCCGTTAGCAATTTTGGTTCCTGCCAATGTTACCAACTGGGCTGCAAAGGGCGTTTTTTCCTTTGACAAATTGGCTTTCAAATCCCAGTATGTACCCTCATGGAAAGCGCGGCGTTGGCGTTCTCTAGTGACTAAAAGCCGCACAGCTACAGATTGCACCCGCCCAGCAGATAATCCCCAGGCGATTTTTTTCCATAGCAGGGGAGACAGGGTATAGCCCACAAGTCGGTCTAAAATCCGCCGCGTTTCTTGAGCGCGAACCAACTGCTCATCAATTTGGCGGCAGTCTTTCAGAGCTTTTTTGATCGCCTCTTGGGTAATTTCGTGAAACACCATCCGCTTAGTCGGAACTTTCGGCTTCAGCAATTGGTATAAATGCCAACTAATGCTTTCACCTTCCCGGTCTTCGTCCGTTGCCAGAATCAGTTCATCTACATCTTTAAGGGCTTCTTTAAGCTGGGTGACAATTTTCTTTTTGTCTTTCGGGACAACATATACCGGTTCAAAGTCGGCGTCCACATTTACCCCTAGCTGCGCCCATGTTTCCCCCTTGACGGCAGCAGGAATTTCACTAGCCGACTGGGGTAAGTCACGCACATGACCCATAGACGCTTCCACCCGATAGCCTGCTGGCAGGTAGTTGCGAATGGTACGAGCTTTGGTTGGAGATTCGACGATGACGAGAGTTGACATGGAAATTTCAATAAAAAGAATAGCTACTAAGCTAAACAGTCAAATTGAGGTAATTTTTGCAAATTGTCAAGATAAAAGGTCGCGCTTAGGGCGGTGACTTAATCCTCACATAAACTGTCTGCTTGGGAGAAAATCCCCTGAACTTGTGGCCCAGTCTGTCCCAAAGGATAGAGAAGGCTACGCTGGGTGTGAATTTCCAGCTATTTCAATCTTTAACTTATCTAACGCATAATTGGCGACTACAGTTTTAAAATTTGGGGAATTGGAAATGGGGAATGGAGAATGGGGAAGGAAGTGAAGAAGAACTATTTATTGACCAATGCCCAACGCCCAATGCCCAATTCCCACTTTCATATAGCTTGTGCCAAAATTAAACCAAATTTGAGAGCAAAAGCGAAGTAGGGTTTGTAGCTGTGTCAAGAAAGCAAAACTATGCAACCAATTCGTCAAGGTGATGTAATTTTACTGCCTGTGCAGCAAATTGAAGGACAAAAAATACCTCACTTAACTTTGGCAGAAGGCGAAGTTACGGGGCATAAGCATCGCATTACTGAGGGAAATGCCGAATTATACGATAAAGATAGCACACTATACTTGCGTGTTTTTTCAGAGTCGGCATTACTAGCCCATGAGGAGCATAAAGCTATTTCTATTCCTCAAGGTGATTGGATGGTGAAAATTCAAAGGGAATACGAACCGGAAGGTTGGCGATATGTCGCTGATTGAAAATTTAACGCCTGAGCAAGAGGCTTTGATTCCAGTTTATCGGGAAAAGTGGAGAGCGATCGCGCTTTCAACTGAGCGAATTGATAAAGAAAAGGCGGCGGAAGCAGTAAAAGCTGCCTATGTTGCAATTGACTTTGGCTATGAAGAGCCTGAAATCTTTTTTCAGGATAGTCCTTATGCAGCCTGCAACTTGATGCTAAAACGACTTTCACCTCAATTTATAGACAATTACCTCAATGAACCAAATAGTATAGGAAGCTTATTTTCGGCTCATTTCTTTCAAGAACTTTCAAATAAACTCAATCAACAGTTTGGAAGCCAAGTACGTAGGCAATTAGGCAACTGTTTCTATTATGTGGCAGATGACCCCTTAAATCATGAAATATTCAACAACTTAAGTGAGAAATTTAGTACTCAAGTAAACGAGCAACTAGAAAATCATTCATGGTGGATTGAAATTCAACTAAATGAGTGTTTTAAACCTGAAAGTCACGGTAATTGGATGACTGGGTTTGATTTCTGTATCTCTGTTTTGAACATTGTTCATCCTCAACAGGAATGGAAAGTATTTCAATCTTTAATTCAAGAATGTGGTTGGTTGTTTGCGTATGATGACATTTGTATTATCTGCGATCGCCCCCTTCACCTGCGCTTCGACAATGAAAACCGCCTCCATGCTGAAGGTGAACCCGCCATTGAATTTATTGATGGATATAGTCTCTACTCCTACCACGGTGTAACCTTACCTGAAAAATACGGTAAAATCCACCCACAACAATGGCAATCGAGATGGCTTTTGACAGAGGAAAACGCCGAACTACGGCGAGTACTAATTCAGGGTATCGGTTACGCTCGAATTTGCCAAGAATTACAAGCTATTGAATTAGATACTTGGCAAGAATATACGCTATTAAAAATTGATGCTGATGTTGATGAAGAAGCAATTCATTTACTAAAAATGACTTGTCCTAGCACAAACTTTATTCATGCCTTGCGAGTTCCACCGAATATGAACTCAGCGCATGAGGCAATTCGCTGGGTGAATTGGGGTGTAGATCCAGAGGCATTTGGTGTGCAAACATAACTATGCTTAACTGTATTAGGTTTTATTTTTGAGATCGCATAAAAAAGACGCAAAAGATAAATTTGCGTCTTTTTTGGAGTATTTAAAATTAGAAGCTGAATGTGGTTCTCAGTGCGCCAATAACAACATCATCATTGTTATTGTTATGATCTGGGGATGTTAGCCAGATGACTCCTGGCGTAATGGTGATATTGTCACTCAGTTTATACTGGTAGAATGCCTCAAGATGATAGGATGTATCGGGATCTGTATCTAATCCTGCGATATTAGAACTTGTTAATCTAGGTTCCACACCGGCAATAATACCAGCCAAACTTCCTTCTTTACCGAGGTCAGGGAAGCCGAGGGTAACAGCATAGTTCCAAATATCAACTTCTCCACGGTTTCCAGTCAAGGTACGGCTATTAGTGTATCCAGCCCAACCACCCAAGACTATCTTATCGGTGATGCCGATGGATGCTTGGACACCATAAGAATTACTGGAAAATCGGGAATCTAACGTACCATTGTCATCTATATCTAAGGGTGCGAGAGTTGCTGCATTGCTACCTGTGAGTAGTGGTTGGTTGTAGGAATTGATGTAAGTTAAACCGATAGAAATGCGATCGCTTGGTTTAACTGTCAACTGTGCCAACGCACCGTAAGATCCATTAAACAAACCATTATTGGGTGTAGGGTCATTAGCTGTACCACTCAAATACCCTAAACTCAGTGCCAATTTATCACTGAACTCGTGCGTTACTCCCAAACCTGCGCCGTTGATCTGGCCATAAATTGGGTTGCGTGTACCAAAGGTGGATAAAGCACCAAATGCCCCATCCCCATCAAAGATATTAACAGTACTGGTAAGGTCATCTGCTGCACCTGCGTTAGCGATCGCGACAACCTCTGTTTTTTCGCCTAACGGAAATCTGTAGAAGAGTGCATCTATCGCAGTATTAGTAGTACCATCTTCGCCAGCAAAGAATAAGTTACCCTCTGGCGTACCAATATTAGGGCTGAGAATATTATTAGCCTGGATTCTGGTGAACAGCGTATCTTTCCCTGTGAAGCTGGTCACAAGTTCTATCCGCGCCCTAACCCCTAAAGTTGTATTTTCGTCTGTAATTTCTGCACCGTTAACTGTATTTCCTGACAAAACATCGCTAACGACAGCAACAACTTGTCCTTGCAGTTTGGTTGTGGTTGAGAACTGATTCGCCTCCAATTCAGCAGTTTTAGCTTCTACTGCATCTACACGGCCTCGGAGTGTCGCCAGTTCTGCTGAAAAATCTTCTTGCAGCTTTTGTAATGTTGCTAAATCTTGTTTGCTAACTAAATCGCTTGTGGCTGTAGCAATAAGTTCGTTAACGCGATCAAGACAAGCATTCAAACCAGCAGCAAACTCATATCGCGTTAATGCACGATTACCACGATAAGTACTATTTGGGTATCCTGCAATACAGCCATAGCGCTCAACCAACGACTGCAATGCTTGGAATGCCCAGTCAGTAGGTTGTACATCAGAAAATTGAGATACGGAAGTAACTTGCCCTGTTATTTGAGTGTTTGTGTCTGGACTAGCTAAAACTTGCGGTTGATTGATTTCAGACGTAGCGGATGTTTCACCTGCAAATGCAGCAGTATTCACAAATAGCATTGCACAGCAAACTGCTGGACTAACTAGCAGATATTTACAGAAATTTTGCATTTTTCTCCTCACACTGATCTTCAATTCACACCCAAAGCACGTTTTTTTTAACGTGTATTTTATGCAAATATTTGTCAGTAATATTATCAGAAATAGACAACCTTTTTAACAAAAAAAGTCAAGAAATTCTAATCATTCAAGGAAAACTAAATTGCAGAGGACTGTACCATCTGACAAAGTTTTGTTGTTACTCATTACACAGGAAACTGAGAATGATATTATGTATTTGGAATGAGAATGAGAATTATTATAGTCTAAAATTTAGAATAAGTCTCATAGACTTGCATCCATTTTGAGGAGGAAAACACCGTGACGATCAATGGCAAAGGGCTGATCACAGGAAGACAAAGAAACGGCATCTTGTCCATAATGACTCTACTGATGTTGTCGATGATTGCTAGCTGTAGCCAATCGAATCCGAATCAGGGAACAATACCTGAACAGTCACCGCAAGCACAGGCAACTGTATCCACCCCAGTAGCGCAGTTAGGAAAAACTAAAGTTGTGACGACATTTTTGCCGATATATTTGTTTACTAAGGCAGTAGCTGGGAATGTCGCAGATGTAGAAATTCTAGTGCCGCCTGGTACGGAGGTACATGAATACCAAGCGACACCAGAAAATGTCAAAGCGATCGCAACTGCGAATGTGTTAGTAAAAAATGGTTTAGGTTTAGAGGAGTTTCTGGAAAATACGGTCAAAAATGCTCAGAATACTAAATTAGCTGAAATTGATGCCAGCAAAGGTATTAAACCCTTAAATGAAATTTCACCTGTTGTAAAAACAGCGAAGGAGGAAGAAAACCACGAACACGCCCAAGGTAATCCTCATGTTTGGTTAGATCCAGTTTTGGCAAAACAACAGGTAACTAATATTAGGGATGGATTAATTGCTGCTGACCCGGCAAATAAAGCTACTTATGAAGCAAATGCTGCGGCTTATATTAAAGAATTAGAAAGTTTAAATAGTGAATTTCAGCAGACTTTACAAAAAAATCCTAGTTGTACCTTTGTTACCTTTCATGATGCGTTTCCATATTTAGCAAAACGCTATAATCTCAAGCAAGTTGCTGTGGTGCAAATTCCCGAAGATCAACTTTCACCAACTGATGTGCAAAATGCAGTCAATGCTGTTAAAAAGTACAAAGTTAAAGCTTTATTTAGCGAACCAGGAGTAGATAATAAACTCCTAAGTAGCCTCTCTAAAGACTTGAAATTAACTTTGCGTCCTCTGGATTCCCTGGAAACGGGCGAAACAGATCCACAGCATTATTTCAAGGCAATGAAAGCTAACTTACAAATTTTGGAAACCTCGTGTAAGTAGGTTTGTCATTTGTCATTTGTCCTTTGTAAAGACTAATGACCAATGACTAATGACTAATGACTAATGACTAATGACTAATAATGACCAATGACTAATAATGACTAATGACATTGCTATTTTAAAAGTAGAAGGATTAACTGTCTATCAAGGTAGTTATCTAGCTGTTCGAGATGTTTCTTTTGAATTATTGCCAGGAACAGATACAGCCATAGTTGGCCCCAATGGTGCTGGTAAAAGTACCTTAGTAAAAGCGGTTTTAGATTTGATACCTCGAAGTGCTGGTACGATTGAAATTTTCGGTCGCCCAATTGCAAGGCTGGGGCGTTTACGTCATTTATTGGGCTATATGCCGCAAAATTTCATCTTTGACCGCAGCTTTCCTATTTCTGTTAGCGAATTAGTGGGACTGGGATGGGCAAAGGAAGGAAAAAAGGGAGATTTATTTTTCTCCAAGTTGTGGAGACAAGACCGAGAAAAATCGGCAGCAGTAGGAGAAGCTTTACGGCGAACCGATGCTTATCATTTACAGCATCAAGCTATTGGGACTCTTAGCGGTGGCCAACTCAAGCGGGTGTTGTTGGCTTATTGTTTGGTAATGCCTCGGAAACTGTTGGTACTCGATGAAGCCTTTGCTGGTGTTGATGTGCAAGGTTCAGCAGATTTTTACGCTTTGCTAAATGAATTAAAGCGAGAGGAGGGTTGGACGGTATTACAAGTTTCCCATGATATTGATATGGTAAATCGCCATTGCGATCGCGTACTTTGCCTGAACCAAAGCATTGTTTGTACTGGTAAGCCGGAAATTGCCCTTTCACCGCAAAACCTGTTAGCAACCTACGGCCCAGGTTTCAGCCGTTACCAGCACCAACATTAAAATAATTCGTAATACTCGCCAAAGGCGAGAAGCAAGCTACGTAATTCGTAATTAGACTCCCAGAATTAGTTAATGCCCATAAGTATGGATTATTTTTTCAATGATTGTCAGGTAGCTTGGTTAGCGATCGCCAGTAGTAATGACTTGGTAAGCTTGTTAACATTCCCCTTCATGCAGCGTGCGATCGTCGGTGCTGTGTTAATGGGAATACTTGGTGGGATGTTGGGCAGTTTTGTCACCTTGCGCCAGTTGTCCTTTTTCAGCCACGCCGTTGGTCATGCAGCATTAGTAGGTGTGGCGTTAGGTGTACTACTCCAAATAAATCCGACTTGGATGCTGTTACCTTTTACCTTGGTTTTCGGCGTTATTGTCCTCTACTTCATCGACAAAACTGACTTAGGTAGCGATAGTGTCCTTAGCATAGTGCTATCTGGGGCATTAGCGATCGGTGTGATTCTCACTAGCTTGATTAAAGGATATCGCGGCAACTTGATGGCTGTGCTGTTCGGCGATATTCTAGCGATCGACACCACAGATTTGATTTTGACGCTGCTAGTACTTGTGGGAGGTAGCATATTTTTACTATCAACCTTGCGACAGCAAATTTTATTGACCCTTAACCCTGATGTAGCACAAGTCCAAGGCGTTCCCGTCCAATTGTACCGCTATGTATTTGTGGTTTTGCTTTCACTTGCCGTTGCCGTAGCGATTAAAGCCGTCGGCGTTTTACTGGTGAACGCCTTTTTGGTTATTCCCGCCTCTACTGCCAAATTGATGAGTCACCACTTTAGCCGCTTTCTAGTCATATCGGTGATAGTTGGTTCCATCAGCAGCATTGCTGGCATCATTGTCTCTGGTATTTTCAACCTTGCTTCTGGCCCGAGTATTGTTCTTGTACAATTCCTGCTATTTATAGCCGTTTTCATCTGGTTTAAATTGAATTTGAAAGCTGCATAAATCTTTTTTCTCCAAGGGCTTGCTATATTCTGGGATGTTTGCTACATTTATTAATCGTGGCTCACAAAAGCCCCAGCCGGGATAGCTCAGTTGGTAGAGCAGAGGACTGAAAATCCTCGTGTCACCGGTTCAAGTCCGGTTCCTGGCATCATCAATAAACCCTTGAAATCGTCGGATTTTAAGGGTTTATTGATTTTTAATCCCTGAAAAATAGAGGATAGAGGATAAATGTTCTAGTCTTTATGCTATTTTTGGACGTTTTTGGATACCTTTAGAGACAAAAGTGGTGTAAAAGTGGTGTAAATCGTGTAGAGCAGAGGACAATTACACCATTAATACTTATGTACCAAGATTCTTCTAGGGAACGAGGATATAAAGGATCTGTATCAATCATTAACTCTAATGGTCGAATACAGTTGAGATTTCACTATGCTGGTAAGCGCCATTACTTGTCCACAGGATGGCTAGATACTCCTGCTAGTCGGAAACTGGCAAAACTTAAAGCAGCGGAGATTGAAAAGGATATCTTATATGAGCAGTTGGACGAGACTTTAGCGAAGTACAAACCTGCATCATCTTTAAGTACGGTTACACCAGTTACACCAATTCAAAAACCAAAACCACAGTTAGATGAGTTATGGGACAAATATAGCGAATTCAAAAAACCGCAAGTTAGCCCCAGTACCTATGCCAAAGACTTCTCTAAGCATCGTAATCACATTGCTAAGTTACCGACGCGATCGCTAGATGAGGCATCTGCTATTAGAGATCATCTTTTATCGAATCTCACTCCAGATGCTGCAAAGCGCTGCTTAACCCAACTCAAAGCTTGCTGTAATTGGGCAATGGAAGAGGGATTAATCGACACTAACCCTTTTGCGGCTATGAAAATCAAAGTTCCCAAGGGTACTTCAGAAGAACAGGATATTAATCCATTCAATAAAGAAGAAAGAAATTTAATTATTCGTACTTTTGCTAGCGATCGCCACTATAGGCATTACACAAACTATGTGCGCTTCCTTTTCTTTACAGGGTGTAGACCATCAGAAGCCGTTGGCTTGAAATAGAAGCATGTTACTAATAGCGTGATTCAATTTCGGGAAACTGTTGTCGTCTCCGAAAATGGTTTAGTCATGAAAGAGGGACTAAAAACCCAAATAAAACGTGATTTTCCGATTAATTCAGAAGTGCAGGCAATCTTAGATGAGATGAAATCTGAAGAAGATAGTTTGGAATCTCTAGTCTTTACAAGCCCGAAAGGAAAATTCATTGACCATCACAACTTTGCTAATCGTGCATGGAAGTCAATCATAGGTAAATGCAATATCCCTTATCGTAAGAGCTACCAGACACGGCATACCTTTATCAGCTTGTGTGTGGAAGCACATATTAATAGCACCGTGATTGGCAGATGGACTGGAACATCAGCCAAAATGATCGACAAGCACTATGGTGCAACCAACTTTACAAATCTCAGACCACCTGAGCTTTCCTAAAATAGTAATGTAAGGGAGAGAACCCTATACATAAATATTCTCCTTTGGAGATGCTACGCGAACGGGAAGCAAGCTACGCAATTTAAGGTTTTTGGCGCTAACTGAACCGTATTGAGCTATAAATGCTCAAAAAATACTCAAAGTACTGTATTAAATACAAAAAGACCAGCCTCCCACAGCTGGCCTATAAAATATTTTTTTTGCGTTGTCTTCTCAAGAGAGTTAAAACCCAATTGCGCGTTCCCAAAATGCAACGGGCAACTTTTCTTAACAATATTGTAACAGTCAACACAGATTTTTCCTGAATATTCATCAAAAAAAGATATTAGCAAAGCTTAAATGCCTCTATCTATTAGACGAATTCAGTATAACGCAGGGTATAGACTGACAAAACCAGAGGTAGAGGAAGCAGAAAAGAATTGATCGATACTTCTCTACCAGAGGCTGCGCCCTAAGCGTAGCTATGCCGCAGTACGACTACGCGGTAGTTGAATCTCGACTTCGCTCGATTTCCGCGCAGTCGAAACTCAGTACAAGTGACTAGTGACTAATGACTATTTGTGGTTTTCCCCAAAGGATGCTTTCCTGCTTGTAAATCGCAATTCCCGGTTTTGCTCCTTTGGGTTTGTAAACGTGTTTTGGCTGGGTGTAAACTATTGGCACTTGCTCACTCTGACGAGCGCGACTGTAGTAAGCAGCAAGATTAGCGACAAATTGCAAATCAGCTTCTTCTGCCACAGCACCGGGTTCTAGACGTAGTAGCAGATGACTCCCTGGAATTTCTTGAGCGTGGAACCATAAGTCATAATCCCCAGCTACACGAAAAGTTAATTGGTCATTTTGGCGATTATTGCGGCCGATTAATACTTCAAAGCCACTGGGGGTAAGGTAACGATGAAAGTTGGTGCTAGGAGGTTCATTTGCACTGCGACTGCGATATTCTGGATCTTCTAGATACTTTTGCCCAATCAACTCTTCACGGATTTCTTCTAAAGCTCGCAAATCTTCTGATGTTTTGTAGGTGTCTATCTGAGCGATCGCAGCTTCTACTTGTTCTAAATACTCAATTTCTGTCTGCACTTCCAATAGTAGCGGTTCCACGGCAGCACGAGCGCGTTTGAGTTTTTGGTGCTGTTTGTAAAGACTTTGAGCATTTTGGACAGCATTTTTATCTGGCTGGAGAGCGATCGCTACTGGCAAATTTGTCTCAAAATCAGCAAGGATAATTTCTTTCATCCCTGGCTCCCAGTTTTGCAGGTGAGCCATCAATAAATCAGCTTTTTGTCGATACTCATCAGCTTGATCTGATTGCTGTAAGCGCGTTTTAAAGGTTTGAGCCTTGTTACGTAATTTCGCCAGAATATTATTTAATTTCTGACTCAACTGATGGCGCAATTGAGAAAATAACTGTTGGTCAATTTCGTTACTGTAGTAACGGTTGAGCAACTCCTGGATATTTTTGACTTTTTCAACTACACCCCAACCCATTACGGTGT
Organism: Nostoc sp. LEGE 12450; assembly: GCF_015206895.1. Classification (GTDB taxonomy): domain Bacteria; phylum Cyanobacteriota; class Cyanobacteriia; order Cyanobacteriales; family Nostocaceae; genus Nostoc. The sequence continues at coordinate 41,252 of NZ_JADEXU010000025.1, forward strand.
AACCATCTTTTGTCCAAGCGGGTTGAAATTTCTTGGAATCCAAAGCTTGCAGCCATTCTTGCCAACGCTCAAACAACCGTCGCCAGTCGTCGGGGTTGAGAGTATCGGTGGATGTTTCTGGTGCGATATTTGCTTCTAACAACATTAACTCCAGCAATGCTGCACTCAAGCCACTATAACTTTTCAGTAATTGCCGCTTGATTGCTCCTGGCACTAAACTTACACGTTCTTGCCAACGTTCTTGTGATTCGCTCAAACTGGGGACAGTCCCAGTCAGTTTTGGTGGTGTTTCATAGGGTTGTCCGGTTTGGATGGGACGGACACTAGATTGTTGCTGACTGACTTGATGAGCTGCGGTGATAATTATATTGTTGGCATCGGTGAGAATAACGTTGCTATATTTGCCCATGATTTCTGCATAGACATGATACAGGGCCCTTTCTCCAGGACGACGGGCAAATTGTAAATCGATAACACGCTCCCAAGGTGCGATCGCTTCAATAGCTACCAGTGCTAAACCACTCAATTGGTGTATCAGTTGTTGGCTAAAGGTAAAGGTATCTGGCGATCGCGGTGGTGGATCGCCGATGCAAATATGTGCAGCTTGGGGATGCCAAGAAATTTGTAGCCAATCTCGCTGTTTCAGGGTGCGTAATGCCATCGCAATAGTGTAGCGATCGCGCTGGTAAACCTGTTCTAAGCGTGATGGTAGCCAGTTAGCGCGGATTTCGCTACAAGCAGCTGTGAGAGTGGTAAAGTCAACTGGTTGCAAAGCGATTAGTTGTTAACATTCAAATGGTAGCGATCGCTATACTTTTATCTTCGTTTAGTCAAAGCATAGCAGACCTCAACTATCATAGCGGTTACTTGGTTTGCTGATAGCTAACGCAGAAATCTATTATTCAGACAGACTCCCAGCACTTAGCTCATAGCTTACCCTTTTTATACATTTTTTAGTGCCAAGTTTGTCAGCTAAAGCTATATAAATAAACAAGCTAAGTAATTTCCACTAATTAAACTAATAATGGAAATCACTCAGCCTAGAGAAAGATTTAGAATAAATGATTGAGTAATGGTGAGTGACGACTAGGAAAATAAAATTATTGCTTACTTCCGAGTTACTCATTCACCATTATCTGTTACGCAAAAGAATTATTTAGCAACCAAAACTGGCTGTTTTGCTGTTGACTGCACTAATTCGACTGTTGACTCCACTAGTTCTTTTGCTGTTGACTGCACTAATTCGGCAGTTGACTCTACTAGTTCTTTTGCTGTTGACGCTACTGTTTGTGGCTGCAACAGTTCGGTGTAAAGTTCACTCAGTTGATGTGCTACACCATCCCAGCTAAACTTAGTTTCAACGCGTTTTCTACCAGCTTTACCCAATTCATCTCGCCATTCTGGAGCTAAGAGAATTCGGTCAATGGCAGATGCAAAGGCATTTACATCTTGGGGTGGTGCTAATAAACCAGTTTCTTCATTAACTACAGTAAACTGAAGTCCCCCGACATCACTTGCTACCACTGGTGTACCGCTTGCCATCGCTTCGATCGCCACGAGTCCAAAGGGTTCGTAGTGACTGGGAACAACGCAAACATCAGCAGCTGCGTAGTAAGTTGGCAAAATATCTTGACTCAGACGACCAGCAAAAGTGGTAAAGTCGCTCATCCCCAATTCGTTGACGATTTGCTCAATGCGATCGCGCTCAATACCGTCGCTGTTGCCTGGAGTACTACCACCACCAATAATTAGCTGGAGATTCTTGGAGTCACGTAGTTCAGACTCGTTTACTGCACGCACCAAGGTTTCTATCCCTTTGCGTGGGTCAAAACGCCCTACATACAATACTACTTTGGCTTCTTTATCAATTCCCAATTCAGCCCTGGCTGCTTCTCGTGCAATCGAGCCAAAACGCTGAATATCCGTACCGCAGGGAATGATGTCGATATTACCTTTAGTGGAAACTAGCGATCGCATGTGTTGCTGTTCTTGCGGACTTGTCGCTACAATTCGCTCTGCTTTTTCCAACACCTCTTTTTCTACTGCTAATCGCTGACTAGCAATCTCAGGAATATCTTCTATAGTGTTATACTTGACCGCTCCTAAAGAGTGGTAGGTGTGAACCTGTTTACTATGTTGGATTTTCTTTAACTCCATTCCCACCCAACTAGAGAGCCAATAGTTTGTGTGAACTAATTGGTATGTAAAGTCATTTTTTAATTGAAATTTGAGGAAATTATCCACAAATTCTGGCAGAAATTCAAAAATTTCATCTCGCGGCACAAACTCAAGGGGGCCAGCTTTTAAACGAATAGTTCGGCAATTGTTGCTGTGTTCAACAATCGAATCTTGCTCCAGACTAGCCTTGCGGGTAAACATATCAACTTGCCATCCCAGCTGCGCTAGTGCTTCACCCACTTGGCGCACATAAACATTTTGTCCCCCAGCTTCTTCTTTCCCTATTTCAATCGCCGGGTCTCCGTGGACGGAAATCAAGGCGATACGTTTTTCGGTGGTAGAGTTCATAGTTTGTGTGTTGCTGATTTTAACAAAGCTCTAGGCTCTTTCAAGTACGTGTGTAACACACTTACTTAAATTGTTGAGAAACTTTTATTAATATGTCTTTTAATTTAATATACCTAATATTTTTTTACATCTTCTGCCAGAAGTATAATTTTAAGTTAAGTATTTATATTTAATTTCTTTAGATAGAGGAAAATTTATACCTCATATTTCATACTTTTGATAGATAAAAGTTATAGTTTTTCACCTGTTTTTATGCATATCTAATTAATTAAATAAATACCTAAGCTGAATTTGACAAATTGACAGCAGAAATTAGTAGTTAGAAGTTATATTCACCATGCCAAAATCCCACCCACAAAGAGATAAGATTTTTGATTTTTCTGGTAAATATTAAGCAACTACCCGACTAAAAATTGATCCCTAAGTCAAGTACAGTCTTTTTTTTTGTGTTAAAATTGACAAATATTTTAGGATACACCTAAGTAAGTCGCTGGCAATGCTGTATGTTATTTTTGCAACTTTAAAATTAGGATTAACATTTGCTGCTTATAAATAAACCTCTATTAATTTTCCTTAGCATCTGAGATATTAGTATAATTTATAACTTGTAAAACGTTTGCTTCTGATATTGAAGTTAAAAGCAGCTAGCACAGTTAACTGACCGCGTTGAACTCAAGTTGTATTAAGTAGTGATAATAACTGTTAAATATTGATGCAAAATCGGGTACTTTATTGAATTTGCTTCGAAAAGTTTCAGATTATGTTTTCAATCATTAATAAATTTCAGGAGCAAATCAGGTGTTTACTTCAACCTTACTCGCTGCTGCAACTACACCCCTGCAATGGAGTCCAACTGTTGGACTGATTATCATTATTGCTAATATCATTGCCATTGCCTTTGGGAAATCGACCATCAAATATCCCAATGCAGAGCCAGCACTACCCTCATCTAATCTTTTTGGTGGTTTTGGTTTACCAGCCCTTTTAGCAACCACTGCCTTTGGTCATATCTTAGGAGTGGGCGCTGTTTTAGGGCTGCATAACCTGGGAAGAATTTAGATTCTTGCCCAAGTTAGCCTTTATTTGATGATTCTTTTGTCTCCAGCATTGAGCCAGAGAGTTAATTCTCTGGCTCTTTTTTATAAATAAATTGTCTAATATTCGCTGGATTGCTCTTAAATTCTAATCTGTACTAACTCTTAACGAATGTCCACTCAAGTACCTTTATGGGGGCTTCTTGTAGCGCTTGAGTTAGTTGGGCACTGCTGTCAAATTTTACCTGGGAGAGGTCGCAGGCTTCGACGTTGACCGTAAATTTATCGTTTTGGAAGGGCCAGGGTTTGACAACAACCAAGTTATCACTGCGCTGCATGATGTCATAGCGCTCACCTTCAGGTCCCTTGCTAATTTCTAAAAACCGCTCATCGTCAGGTAGTTCTTGCTGGCATAAGATGAGAGAAAGGCGATCGCACCACTGCATAAACGCATAAGCTGCATCAACTTCCTCCTTCTCAATGCCCAGTTCCTTGCGCCAACGTTGCTGGTTTTGAAGTTGCTCATCCAAAAGTTTGTCTAGTTTGGAACTCTTACCCCGGCTTCCCTCATTTAGACGGCTGATGTGCATGGAAATTAATAGAGCTACCCATCGTCCACGGTAAAGGGCATTCTTTGCCAAATCAGCTAATTTGTGTACCTCAGCATCTACATTGGCATTTGAGGACAGCATGAAGTCCTTTGGCGCACCGGCTTCAGTAAGAATATCTTCTTCCCACTCTTTCTCTAAATCATCGTGATGAGAAATTGCAGCGATGGTTTCATATAATCTTACTGGCGCATCTTTACGTCGCCATTGCCCCGCCAGTTGAGCTGCTAATAAAGCATGGGCACGATGGTAAATGACTTCCCAACCATTTGGCGTAGCATTGACAATCACAAATTAATCTCCTGATTCTTAGTTTTGATTTTGAGTTGAATCTGAATTCAGAAACGTCGGGCTAGATATTGAAGAGGCGATCGCTCTGATTTTTTCAGTGTGACTTATGATTTACACCCATTTTAATTTGAGTGCAATATAGTCCATCCTTCGTAACGCAGAGATATATAGCTGATATTCCCAACTTCTCTAAAAAGTAGGGAGTATGGTTATTCACCAACCTTCGGTCGAGGAAACAGGAAACAGTGAAGATTTTTGGTTTGATGCGGATCTGTCCGCATCAAAAGCTTTAGATCCTTAAAAATCCACATTTTTAATGGGCAAAAACCTCTCAAAGTCCTCCTTTTTAAGGAGGATTTAGGAGGATCTACTACATTTTGGTTTTGTAGAGAGATGTGTGTACCCCGTAGCCTAAAAAAGGGAGGTTAGGGGGATCAATAAGTACCCAAAATTACAGTCAGATACTTTTCAACAAACTTCTAAGAGTGGCTTTCTAGGGGATTTGCAATGTATTTGAATGTTGGCTCAGAATTCCAAGGGCCACGCTCATCTTGACCATTACCGTTTGTAGATAGGTTGTAGTAAAGAGCAACAGTTTCATCTGGTTTAATATTACCAAAGAACGGATCTGTCAACTTACCCAGCGAATCCAGAGCTTTCATAAACATCTGGGTATGAGAAATTTCTCGTGTTAACAGATGGACTAAAGTTTCTTGGGTTCCTTTGTCAGTTGCCAGTTTAATTAACTCTTCATAAGTCTGACGAGCGCCGGCTTCTGCTGCAACGTTAGCCCTTAAATCACGGACTACATCTCCACCTTCATTCAAGTAACTTGCAGTCCAAGCATTACCCTGACTATCTAGAAAATGAGGCCCAATCCCTCGAACTGCAAAGAGAGTACTCTTATAAGCCTCTGTTTGATCCACATTTTTTGTATGAGCCTCAATGAGTTTACCAACCATTTCTAAATGGCTGAATTCCTCGATTGCAATGTCTTGGAGCATATCTTTAATACCAGCGTTTTCAACATGGAATGATTGCACCCAATATTGCAAAGCAGCACTAAGTTCTCCAGTAGCTCCGCCAAACTGCTCTAGAAGTAATTGAGCAAAACGAGGGTTTGGTTCACTAACGTTAACTGCATGGATAGGCTCTTTTTTGTGAAAAAACATAGATTTACACTTCCAAAAATTATGATGTTACAGAAGGGATTGAATGGTCTTTTAGGATTGTTTCAGAGAGCTAATCTGATATTCAATAGCTTCTAAAACTGGTGAACTAGAAGACCAATAAAATACAGCGATTGTGTAAGTGTTGATAACTGCCAATCAGCGATTAGGCATTGCTGCTTCTTCTGATTAATCCCCATAGATAAATAGCAACAATTGCACCAAGCACAGCCACTAAAATACCAGGAAGAGTTAAACCAGCGCCAGCCGCAGTAATTTGCAGAGTTCCTGTTCGCAATAAAGTAAAAAGACTTCCACCGACAAAAGCACCAATGATACCTAAAATCATTGTGGAGAGAATTCCACCACCTTGATAGCCAGGATAAATAGCTTTAGCAATCGCACCTGCCAAAAGTCCTAAAACTACCCAAGCAATAATACTCATAACTGCCTCAACAATCTCACTTGTATCTAAGCTATCAACTCTAGTTCACAATTCTTTCTACCAGATGGGATAAATGCTAAATCCAAAAGTTAGACAAAAAAGTTTATATACAAATTAGATGGGAATTGCAATTTGGCGTTTATAGCATGAAAATCCTCAACGATTTTTGACAGCCAGATAATTAATTATTAAATCTCTAATATTCTTCTATTAAGCTTTATTAGTTAAATAATAAGGTCGACAAAATAACATATTTTTCGGTTCATTAAAAAAATGGTAATCTAAGTTTTAATATATCTACCTGAAGGTATAATTACATAATCTAACTTTTTAGAGATGTATAAAAAATATTTTTCTGTCAAGTTGGATAATTAATATTTAATAAATTTTATTTGGAACATTTTTATTTAAAAATTAAATGTGATGGTGAAAAATTAGATCCCCAATTTCTTTAATAAATCGGGGATCTAAAGACTGCAAAATTTCACCAATGATTTGCGCCTATTTTAAATCAATACCATTGGGTTAAGTTTTAAATAGCACGAGAGAATTTTGTCTCTCGCATTTTTGTGTGGGTATCAAATATAACGGCAATATTTCTGACTAGTAATCGACCAATGTCTGTAATCTGAATCTGGTTTTTTGATAAACTGACTAGACCATCAGCTTCTAGTGGTTTTAATGCCTCTAATTCCTCAGAGAAATATTCATCAAAGTTGATTTGATATTTGTTTTCAATATCTTGCTTGTGTAACTGAAAGTGAGACATAATACCCATAATTACATCCCTTCTGATAATATCATTTTGACTAAGCTTGACACCTTTGCTAACAGGTAAATTACCCGATGCAATTGTCTGATAATAATCTTTTAATTCTTTGTGGTTTTGAGCATAAGCATCTTCTAGCATACTGATGGATGTAGAACCAAAGCCAAACAATTCTGTCTCTGCGTGGGTAGTGTAGCCCTGGAAATTGCGCTTGAGAGTGCCATTGCGTTGAGCGATCGCTAGTTCGTCGTTAGTTTTCGCAAAGTGATCCATCCCAATAAATAAATATTGGTTACTCGTCAACTCTTCAATAGTCATTTTCAGAATATCTAACTTTTCTTCGGCTGGTGGTAGCGCTTCTTGAGGAATATTCTTTTGCGTCGGTTTGAGCCAGGGAACATAGGCAAAGTTAAAGACAACAATTCGGTCAGGATCTAATTCAATTGTCTTTTTCAGCGTTTCTTGAAATGTCTCGCGGGTTTGATAGGGTAAACCATAAATTAGGTCGACATTCACACTCTCAAACTTAGCTTCTTTCACCCAACTCATGACATCAAAGAGCATTTCTTCTGGCTGAACACGATTTACAGCTACTTGAACTTTGCTATTAAAATCCTGAATGCCGAAACTAATACGGTTAAATCCAATTTCTCTGAGAAAGAAAATGTAGTTTTTATCGATATAGCGGGGATTAATCTCAATTGAGATTTCTGCTTGTGGATCGATGTTGAAATAGCGATTGATGTTTTTCCATAGAAATTCTACTTGGTGACTATCCAAGTAATTAGGAGTACCCCCTCCCCAATGGATTTGCAGCACTTTTCTGTCTGGATCTATTAAAGCTGCGGTATTTTTGATGTCTTGAACCAAAGCCTCCACGTAAGGTTTAGCAATATTCTTGTTGTTGGAAATTACTGTGTTGCAGCCGCAGAAGTAGCAAGCGCTTTGGCAAAAGGGGATGTGGAAATATAAACTCATAGGAGTTTGGCGTTGATTAGATGCTGCGATCGCGGCCTTAAAATCAGTTTCAGTGAATGTTTCGCTTAACTCTGTAGCGGGCGGATAACTAGTATATCTAGGTGCGCGAGTGTCGTACTTTTGAATCAGATCCAGATCGAACTTGACACCAGGTAATAAAAAAACCATTGAGTTGCTTTCCAATGAATGAAGGGAGTAGTAGAGACACGATTAATCGCATCTGTGGGAAGTGGGAAGACGAGAGGGAAATAACCAATGCCCAATAACAAATAACAAACTTAATTAGCCGCACCTATTTCAGTGCTACCTGAATTCTGTGAACGAGTTAGACTATTAAACAGGACTTGGCCGAGTGCTTTAATTAGACTTCCCTCTAACTCCTGAGCCATCTGCAAATTAAATCCAAAGGCATTATTAGCTTCTGCAACAATCCTTTCTGCTGTTGCATCATCAATAGGTAGCGCGTTTAATACCTGACGGTACTTATCCTTAAATGCTTTTTTATCAGGAATCTGCTCAAAATTGTAAAAGGACGTGCCTTCATAGCCAGAAAGCTTCAGGGCTGACTGAGCAACTTTTTGTAGCATTTGGCCTCCAGAAAGATCGCCCATGTAGCGAGTGTAGGCATGACCTAGCAATAAAGCCGGTTCACTAGCAGAAATTTCCCGAATGCGGTCAATGTACTTTTGAGCAGCAGGTGAGGGTGTAATTTGCTCTCGCCAATTATCCCCATAATAGAACACCATGTCTTTTTCGAGCGAGGATTGGCGATTAAGTTCAGGAAAGTAAACCGCACTAATTACAGGATGCTTTGCATGGCTATCTAATGCCGCTTCTAGTTCGCTGTAGACGTAATACAAGTTACTTAAGAACTTGGCAAAGCAGTCTCTATCCACCACTCCTTGTAGAAAACATTTCATGAATCCCACATTTTCTGCTGATGTGTGGGCTTGTTGAGTTCCAGAACGCAGTTTGATGGCGAGATTGCTACTCATTGTTGCTTCCTTCATTTTCAAGCGCAAGGTTTCTGGACAGCCACCGACTTAGGATGCCTGCCAATTCCAGCTACAAGATTGTTATTCTAGGTTTAGAGAGGATCTGCATCAGTCTATCCAGCAAGTACCACTGCCGATGTAAATCCAGGTATTTTTATTTCTCCTAAGATTATTTAACTATTAATTCATATATAACTATGAAAGATATTAGTATTTATTTATGTTTTTCTGATACTCATGTTCAGGCACATTTCAGTTGAGTAGTAACAAAACTGATTTTGCAATAGGCATTTTAACTCTGCTGAAACGATCGGATTCTTCAATACCAGAGTCATTGAAGAGATGAATAACACAGCCGCACGAGCATTTTCCCTGATTTTGCATACAAATCATCCAGAGTTTTTGCGACGATTAGAGCAGTGTTGTAATCTTAATTTAAGAATAGCAGAGATTAATAAGAGCGATCGCTCAATTCAACCCTTCAGTTTCTTGTGTTAAAGGTCGGTTATTAGTGAGTGCCAGGTATACCTTCATATATGAGCGATCGCACCGAGTAATCAATACTAATGTTTTCTTATCTCAAAAAGCAAGCAATCTCATACTCCTGCAAATCTAATCACGACATGAGTAAGGCTAATCAAAAAATTCAACACTTTCTCTGCTTTAATTGCAGTATCAATATCTCGTTTGATGTTTTGCAAATCAGTAATAATTTGGTCATGGTCTGGACGGATCAAAACTTGTGTGAACAGAGCTGCTGTCACTGTTCTGAGTGCATCCTGACATTGCTCGATAGCTTTAGAGAGGATATCTATAAGTTCCCAATTCTCTTCTTCTTCTTCTGCTTCTAAAAGTGAAAATTGTAATCGGAAAAGGATGTTTCTTAGGCTTTTTTCTGCTTGTTGAAAAACTTGCGGTTCGATAGGTTTTCCAGGAGACAGATTTGCTATCGACTCAATGCTATCAATAATCTTTTTGATCTGTTCTTTAATTGTGTTGAGGCTAGTTGGTGTAATCATTGTAAATTATCTCCTTACGATGAACATTCGAGAGGTTGAGAATCAGAAGTTGCAGGAAGGAGATTCTGTCTTTGTTTGTTTAACATATCGTTCAGGATGGGATCTTCCTGAATTGCTGTTTGAATCTCTTTAAGTCTTACATTGACAGCAGTAATATCCGATCCAAAACTAGAGGCTATTCCTAAAATTGTGGTAATTTTTGCAACAACTTCATCAAAGCTGACATCATTATATTTTTCAATTAGTTGCGAAAGCTTTGCTCCTGTCTCGGCTGTCAGCAAAAGTTTAGCTCTAGCTTGACAAATCATTGTTTTATCTTCTATATTTATGCTGAGTAGCTCATCTAGAAGTTGCTCACCCTGATTGAATATTTGTCTTTTATCTGCCTCAGAAGCCGCATTCTGAAATTGCGTTCTGAGCTTGCTAAACCGAAAAAGAATTACAACTCGGTCTGGGTTTTTCGGTGAGGGTGAATTTTGAGCAACCAATTCAGCTAGAAGTAGCATTTTGACAGTTAATCGCCTAGAAGGTTCAGCTGCTCTAGTAACCGCACCCGCTTCAGTGCCTAATAATCCTGCTTGTTCAATGTTGTTAAAAGTCTCGCCTGCTACGATATATTCTTGCTTAAGATCGTTGAGAACGTTATTAACAGGATTTGATTTGTTATTTGTCTGAAGCTGATTTTCAATTATATTCGATATTTGGTCTATATCTGCAAAGTCTATATTGCGATCGCTTAAGAGTCTTTTTAGCAGTTTTCGCCGCAGTTCAACAGTTGAGCGTGGTAGAGGATTGAGCTGATAGATAGTTTTGACAGATTCAATCGCATCACTTGCCTGAATCTTAAAGTTCAGTGCCGTCAGTCGCAGTACCGCTCTCCTCTCTGGACTACAACCGCTTAGAGCAATACTCATTATCAATAAAAGCAGGAAAGTTTTTAATTGAACTGGATTTGTCATCAAGTAGTCCTAGAGAGTGTTTGAAAAATTAACTAGAGAGATGAAGAATCGCTGAACCAGAGGTTAGATTCACAAAGCCAGCGCTGATTGCATTCTTAAAAAAGTTTGTCGTCAGTTTGAAATTGGGGGCGTTAGTGCCCTCTTACAGAAATTCAATCGGATAGAAAACCCTGAAACTCCTTCACAGCATCGGGGTTTAACCAATAATTGATTTCCTTTCTTTTCACAGGCCCATGATGGTTGAGGGTAAACCTAAGAAGTCTGGCGCAATACTCGATAGCAAATTTTTTGTTGCTTTTCGAGACTTTGATAAATGTATCGCAATCTGTCTTACCCGAAACATCTTCAAGCAACTTTTTCAAACTAGAGTCAAAACCTATAGAATCGCCTGAGCATTGAAAAATTCCAGCTTCTTCTGAGCAAGGGGTGTTGGAGTTAGGATTCGTCATGTCTCTTCCTTCTTTCCAATTCCATGAACTTTCGAAGCCACCAAGTACTCTCAGTACCTCTAGCATGACTGCCTTGCGGTGGAGAAGACCATTCCAAGATCCGAGTTCTGGTACAACGCTAGCGTAAATGTCGTTATTGTTATTATCCTTAAATATCTCATCTGGAGCTTTCTTAGCCCAGTCAATCAATTCATTCAGAAACGAATCTGGGGGAACACCACGATTGGAGATTGTTGCTTTACACGCGGTAAATTTTCTATTCATTAAAGTACTTAAATAGAATTAATTACATATATTTTTGGCGTTGTTGAATGGCTCTCTCAATCTCTTTAGGTTATAAGCAAGATCAGCGATTGCACTTTGCCACAAAATCAGAGAAAGCCATTTAAGTTAAGCTTATAAGCCTAAAGCTTTGCGAGTATCAGTTCCAACAATCCCATCTGCGGTTAGTCCAACAGAACGCTGAAAAGCGATCACAGCTTGTTTTGTATTTTCGCCAAAATCACCATCTATTGCCCCAGGAGAAAAGCCTTTATCTGTTAGTTTTTGTTGAAGTTCAATAACATCTTGACCAATTGAATCTAGTTTAAGTAATCCTTCGCCTTGTTCAAGATGAATGTCTAATTTATCAGCAACTTCTTGTCGTAAACGAGGTAATTGACTAAATAACCAATCCCCCGGACAGTCAGTATTACTAAATTCTCGATGTCCTCGAATATTCTTAGGATTAATGTTGCAAGACTCACATAAGGAAACGCATAATTCGACTAAACTATCCCACTGTTTTTGCCCCATTTTAAAAGTCATGAAGTTGCCTTCATTCTCAATTCCAGGGGATTGATTACCACCAGCAAGTCGGTTTCCCTGTTGTGCGGCATGGGCAGATTTAATGCACATTCCTTTTCTCACTGCATCAAGTGTTCCATGTCTTCCTTCTAAAATAATTCCTCCAGTCGTATTCAGAAAATTATGTCCAGAATCTCTCCAGCTGTTTCTATTCATGTGATCTTCTTGAATCTGACGGGCTAATTTTTTACCTCCGTCTACTGTTCCTTGTGAAACATCATTGGGAGGATTCTGATTATCGGTATTGTGAATCACGATAAATTTAGGAACTGTTTTATCAAAGGAACCAGCAGATTTCGCACCCCATTCATCAGTTGTAATAACTTTGGCAGTAAAAGGCATTTATTTTTTCTCCTTGTTAGAGTCAGTTGAAACTAAAATGAATTAGAGATTTTAAAGCCCAAGTGCTTTTTTGGTTTTATCACCAACAATGCCATCAACGGGGTCTAAATCTTCTTGGTCTTGAAATTTAATAACAGCATTAGCTGTTGCCTGTCCAAAAAAGCCATCTGCACCAGTTATACCCACATCAAAACCCTTTGCAATTAATTTTTTCTGAACTGCCTTGACATCATCTCCTTCCATCAAGGGAGTAGTTAAAAAAAGCAATCTAGGACTATTTACTGCCCTGATTCCAGGCTGAGTTAATCCGGTTAATTCTGATTGGATAATGGAAAATTTGTCTTTCCACAGATTAGGATTGTGAAGATTTAAGCCATCATCAATATGCACTGGATCGCCAAAATCTCCCCCCCAACGTAAAACAGGATGGTTACGAATAGCCGTAATAAACGCTTTAATTGCTGGAGGTAGTGAATTAAAATCTCCAAGTTCATGACTAGTATATAGTTTCCCTCCTATTTGGATATTCATGTCAATAGCATGACCAATTAAGTGATTAGACATCTTTGCAGGAGGAACGATTGCTCCCCCAATAGGAACACCCCAGGGACGAGCTGAACTAGTAACAAAAATCTTTAGTCCGTTGGTAGCTGCAAAGTCATTAATTTTTTCGAGATGAGGAATAAATTCGATATCTGCTAAGACAGGCTTACCGATAAATTGAGAATCGCTAAAGGTTTTGAGTTCAGTTGCCATAGGAAAAATCCTCCAGATAATTAAATATTGTTTTTTATTAGCGATCGCTTGAAAATCAAGACAGTCACGACAAGATAGGCGATGCCTGCGGCGGGCGTAGCGATCGCACTAAAACTCAGTTAGGGTGGGTTAGCGATAAGCTAGTGAAGTAAGATTATTATTCGAGCTTGCGGAATTTCTACCGTCAACACCAGTAAAGTTTGCAATTTTAAGAAAAAAGTTAAGGATTTAGCACTAGCAAATCCCCAAAGCATTTCTCCCTCTAGGTTCCAGTTACCGAAACTTTAAGTGCTTTACAACCATTGATTAACGTCGTTCTTAACTTTGGAAAAAACCCCAAGTTAAGAACTATGCTTCTGTTTACCTTTTCCTGAGCAAACTCCAACTCCAAGGCGTATTCAGAATAAACTTTTTGAAATTACATCCTTAAGATTTGTAACTATACTGCATAAATTTGGAAACAGCATAAGTAATAAAAGTATTCACCTACCCTAATAGGTAAATTTTTAGTACATTTTTATATTTTTTTTGATTAAAAATGCAATTACAATCGAAAAATCATCTACGGCGGCGGGGTGCGACTCTGACGACTCAAGGCTCAAGGAAACTCAATCAGGCAAAAGCTCGGTTAGAAATTGAGCAAAACTTTAAGCGATACACTCTCGAAGACCTTAGTGAGAAAACAGGTTTAACCCCCAATACCCTCAGCAAGGTCTTTAATGGCTCAGTAGGAGTCGATAAGAGAACCTTGGAGTGCTGTTTTAATGCCTTTAATATGACCTTGTTAAAGGACGATTATTTTTATCTGGAGCCTCATCAAGACAATCTTGCCGAGATTGGCTTAATGTCGTCGGCTGAAGTTTGCGATCGCATCGAAGCAGTATGCGATTCTCGTAGCAATGTAGGGCAAACCCACAAAATGGAACGATTCCAGAAGGGACGGCAGAGCCGAACGCCAGACAATTTATACCCTCGTCTCTTAACTACACCAGGAGGGCAGATACCCCTGGATTCAGTCTTCTACATTGACCGTCCCATTCTCGAATCCCTCTGTTATGAAGCCATCCAGCAACCCGGTGCGTTGCTCAACATCCGCGCCCCCAAGCAAATGGGCAAAACCTCCCTAATGACTCGCATCCTGGCTTACGCGAACTCTCAGGGACATCGCGCCGTTTCCGTAAACTTGCAACTTGCTAACGAAGAGATTTTACAGAACCTAGAACGCTTCCTAAAATGGTTCTGTGCCAGAGTCAGCAAGCAGTTAAGCTTGCCAAATGAAATTGCTAGTTTTTGGGATAATTCCTTGGGCAGCAAATCAAATGCGACTGATTATTTCCAGGATGTAATCTTACCCAACCTCGATCGCGGAGTTTCTTCAAGAGAGAATCGCCCCCTAGTCATTGCGATTAATGAACTCAACCAGCTTTTTGCCTACCCCGACATTGCTCGTGAATTTCTCCTACTTTTACGAACATGGTCTGAGCAAGGCAAAGAAGCCGATGCAGACATTAATCCTTGGCACAAGCTGCGATTGGTGACGGTTCATTCTACTGAAATTCTCATGCCTCCCTCCATCGATCCCTCTCTCTTAAATACTGGGCTGGTTATTGAGTTACCTGAGTTTACCCCTGCTCAGGTGCAGGATCTAGTATATAGGTGCGAACAGGATATAACCTCGTCACAAACCCAGCGACTAATCGCTCTGTTGGGGGGGCATCCCTATCGGTTGCAGTTAGCATTTTATTACCTACAACAGCAGACAATAACCCTAGAAGAACTCTTAGAAAATTCTGTGATCGCTACTGCCATCTATGCAGACCACCTAGAACAGCAATGGTG
Source organism: Nostoc sp. LEGE 12450 (assembly GCF_015206895.1). Taxonomy (GTDB): domain Bacteria; phylum Cyanobacteriota; class Cyanobacteriia; order Cyanobacteriales; family Nostocaceae; genus Nostoc. The sequence continues at coordinate 56,277 of NZ_JADEXU010000025.1, forward strand.
GAACCTGCAACGCTATCCCGATTTATTGCCATCGTTTACAGAAATCGTCAGACAATCAAGTCCTGTAGATTGTGAGGCTGTGCAAGGCTCCCAGTTGCACAAAATGGGGTTGGTGCATCTGTACGATCTGAAGGCAAGTCTCGCCTGCGAGTTATTTCGTCCGTTTTTCTGCGATCGCCTGCTGCAAATCAACAGTTAGAGGTGCTAAGAACAGGCACACAAATTTTTAGTGGGACGTTGAGGGAAAATTTAACTTAATCTTATCCTTTTGTTGATTTGTTCTTAGTTGTATAAATATTTTTAATAGAATATAGTCTATTTAATAAAGTATAAAATCTTCTATAAAAATTCGATTTAATCGTTTAAAAACCTTGCGGCTAAAAGCTTTGGCAATTTTAATTAGGTTTCAGTATACTTGACAATATCCATACCAGACTCTTAAGAATTCTATGTGATATTGTCAAAGTAGATTTAAATATTTCAGCCTGACTGTTTGGTATCGTACTCACGAAAACAGGATAAACTCTATGTATCGATTCCAGATCAGTGCATACACGCAAACGGGTGAATCCATCGGTCTGGTCGGTTCTACTCCAGAGTTGGGACTGTGGGAAATTAAAAAATGTATCCACCTGCGTACAAGTGGCGATCGCTATCCTCTATGGTGGACAGATATTGAAATTCAAGAGTTAGGCGGTCAACAGAGAGTTGAATACAAGTACGTCCGCCTTGATGTCAACGGCAATGCTCGATGGGAGAGCTTACTAGATATAAACCGATGGATACCGATTGATTCTGAGGATTATTCCAGCACAATTGTTGTGGATGATGGTGCATTCGGTTATTTACAACCTTACCCCTTTGGATACATTGAGAAATCAACTGTCAAGATGCCCGTGGAAGAAAGGGCTGAGAAACTCAAAATTGTGGTCATTGGCAGTTCCGTCGCATTAGGTCATAAAGCCTGGTTTTTGAAAGGTTGGGTCTGGTTGTTAGCACAGGCTTTAGAGCAAAAATATGGGCATCAACTGGTAAATGTATCGGAGGTAGGGGCGAATGTCAGCAGAACGATCGCTCGATTCCCCTGGTTTGTCACCCCAGAAAAACCAGATATTGTGATTATTGCCTTGTCTTTAGGCAATGAAGGTTTAGCCTACTGTCCCCCTCACGAACGGCGGGCGGTACAACGGCGGTTTGAAAGTGGCTTGCAGCAGCTTGTGAAAATGACGCGCGACATCGGAGCAATCCCGATTTTAGGCGGAGTCTATCCCAACGGTGATTATTCCCTGGAACATTACTCGTTGATCCGAGACACACACAAACGAATGCTCAGTTGGGGCGTACCTGTATTGGATTGGTTGGCAGCCGTGGATGATGGACAAGGACGATGGAAAGCGGGGACATCCTTCGATCCGGCTCACCCGAATACAATCGGTCATAGCCTTATGTATCAGCAGATCGACCACCATTTATTCGATATCAAAAAAGACGCATTAGCAAAAGAAAAACAACGCTTCCAGCAACCGAATGAATTTCCCATCTACTTTGACAATGCGGGCTTTCATGTCTCTGTCTGTATGGAAGAGAAGCATTTACGGATCGTTAATTCATCGGCATACAGCTACACGATCGCTCCCTATTGGCAAGAACTACAAACTGCACTGCAAAGTAAGGCTGGATTGATATCAGGTATTTACATTGCGAAGAATACCCAGACGGGGACGCTGCCTTTCTTGGCTGTAGAGGATGGCGCGATCGCAACTACAGTAAATATCTCCCCTGGCGCAGACTTAGAATATAGCGCTGCCTTCAATCTTTTTTCGCCAAACAACTCACAAGTTTTGTTCTATGACGGGCATCTGGGAATTTTGCAAGCAGACGATCGCCACCTCTGGATAATCAACGAATCAGATAACGAGTACAATATCCAACCGATGTGGACGGAAGTTTGCAACGCACTTAAAGCCATGCCATCGGGTGTTTATGAAGATCCGCTTTATCCTGACACTCCCTTTCGTACCATGATGATTGGCAAAGATGGGCTAGAAAGCCGGGTGAAAGCACCACCTAAGTCTGCGGTGTTTTTCCAATACAAATGTCAGTTATCGGATATCAGCCGTGTGGCAATTCTTCCCCTTGGCGATCGCTGTGCCGTCCGCATGATGTTGTATAAGATGGAGTACGATGGGCCCGCCTTTCCGTTCGATCTAACGCGCGCGACTAATATTGCAGATGTTGCGGATGCGATCGAAAACGGTTTTTATGATATGTGGAACCCTGCCTTCCTGCACTACAGCCAGGATGCAGGTAGAATCTACCATAGTAAGTGGTCGGGTCTATCCTTTGCCCATGAAGTCGAGGAGACAGACGATCCAAGCAACGATATGTCTCCCATCCATGAACGGATGCGCGTTCGATACACAGCACGTTCTGAAAGGTTTTGGTACGCATTGCGGCACTGCGACAAAGTGCTTTTCGTCCGCACAGGAATTAGCGATCGCGGTGGTGTGATAGATTTAGTCAACAAGCTAGAAAAACAATGCCACGGGAAGCCATTTCATCTCTTGCTTCTTTCTCCTCAAAGCGATGACGAGTTTTTAGACCTTCCCAATGTGCTGCACTACAATGTCGAGTTTAATCCCGATCGTATGTATGACGATTTGGGGCATTGGATGTATTGCACAGAGGTGATGCGAGGAATTCTGAAATCCCTTGGGGTGTCTAGTAAAAATCTCTTTTGGTGTCCGCCGAAAATACCGAAGGGGTGGGAAATTAGGTAGGAGCGTTCGCATTTGTTACTTCGGCGTTCGCATTTGTTACTTCGGCGTTCGCATTTGTTGATTCGGCGTTCGCATTTGTTGATTCGGCGTTCGCATTTGCTGATTCGGCGATCGCATTTGTTGATTCGGCGTTCGCATTTGTTGATTTGGAGTTCGCATTTGTTAATTCAGTCAAAAACCATAAACTGCGTAGGTTGGGTGGAGGAACGAAACCCAACATTTTCGAGGATTTGTTGGGTTTCACTACGTTCCACCCAACCTACGATTATCTACAATAAGGTTTGCGATCATTTAGTTAATACTGAGGCAAGATGAGCAGGACGAGACAAGTGTGGGCAATGTCCTCCAGGCAGTTCTATAGCATCAACTCCCAAGCGCTTACGTGCAGCATAGTGTGACCATGCAGGAGAGATTATCAGGTCATCAGTACAAAAAATATATTTATACTCTACATTTGGTAAAGCATTCAAGGGATTAACCTCAAAAATATATGCCATTGATTGCTGCGAACGTCCTTTTGAGAGTGCCCAGCGCATTACATCCGGCTGACAATCTTGATAAAAAAATTCCATCAAGACTGCTTCATCTGAAAAGTTCTTCCCAGCAGAAACAGGATTAAACATATAAGGTTCATCATCAAATTGTTCGAGTTTAGGTGACTCTTTTGGTTCGTAATTTAATGATTTGAGGCTATCAGAATCGAGATGATGAGAAAATTGCTCAAGTGTACTAGTTCCTGGGTATGGAATAAGCGCGGTAAGGAATACCAGTTGACGTACTTGGCGCACTTCTGCAACAAGGGGAATAACAGTACCAGCCATTGAGTGACCAACCAGGACAATATCATCATCAGTTTTTGGAAGGGCTTGCAATACTACATCTGCAAATTGCGATAAACTTGCAGACGCATCTTCAATTGGCAAATCCATTGCTACTGTTTTGTGACCTTGTGCTTCTAAATAAGGAATTAACAAATCCCAACACCAAGCGCCTTGAAAAGCGCCATGAACTAGACAAAAAAGACTCATAGCTATATTTAAGTTTTTTAAATTGTGCTTATCTTCTACCTCACGTATTGCAGTATTGTCAACAAGCTTCGCGGCTAGCTTTGAACAACAAAGGCATCGCTATTATTTAAATAACTCAACCACTGTCGGCTTAGTAACTTTCCCCATCGCATTACGCGGTAATTCTTCAACTATCAAAATTTGGGTTGGTACTTTATAAACAGCCAATCGCTCTTTTGCCCAACTTCTAAAAGATTCTAATGTTAAAGGTTGTAACCCTTGCAATACTAATGCAGCACAAACCCGTTCGCCCCACTCTATATCTGCAACCCCCACCACTGCACATTCCTGAATATTTGGATGCGATCGCAATACTTCTTCAATTTCCAAAGCTGAAACTTTATAGCCTCCGGTTTTGATAATATCTACACTCATCCGGCCCAAAATGCGGTAGCTACCATTCTCAATTACGGCGGTATCTCCAGTACAAAACCAGCCATCTTGGAAGGCTTTAGCAGTTGCTTCGGGGTTTTGCCAATATTCGAGAAATACTCCGGGGCCTTTAACTTGGATCTCTCCTGGTGTTCCGGTTGGGACTAATCCTTTCTCATCAACTAATCTCACTTCAACTTCAGGCAAAGCCTTTCCTACATATCCAGGCAAACGTTCACCGTGTAAAGGGTTCGATAGCGCCATACCAATTTCCGTCATTCCATACCGCTCAAGCAGAAAATGGCCGCTAATATTTTGCCACTTTTCTAAAACTTGAACCGGTAATGCTGCCGAACCGGAAACCATCAGGCGCATCTTAGCACAGCCTTCTGACATGGTTTTTTGACGTTCTTTAGAGGCATTTTCCCAAGCGGTAATGAGCTTTACATAAATCGTTGGTACTGCCATAAATAGGGTTAAGTTACCGTCACAAATTCGCCTCCAAACGGTTTCGCTGTCAAATTTGCTCAATATATGGCACTCCGCGCCAGCCCATAAAGCACAAGTGAGTACGTTAATAATTCCATGAATATGATGTAGTGGCAGTATATGTAAAATGCGATCGCTAGATGTCCATTCCCAAGCAGCGATCAAGCTAGTCACTTGCGCTTGAATATTTTGATGAGTTGTAACCACACCCTTGGGTTTACCTGTTGTACCGCTAGTGTAGAGAATTAAGGCGCGTCTAGTAATATCTACCTCTGGGAGACGAGCAATATTAGATGGAAGGGTTTCTGAGGTGAGGATAAATCGCAAATTGTGTTCTTCGGCGAGCGATGCCTGCGGCGATAAACTACGCAGTATACCCTCAAAATTAGGATGAGCAACAATAATCGATGCTCCAGAATTGGTAATTACATACTCCAATTCTGGGCGCGGATGGGAAACACACAAAGGTACAGCTATGCCACCAGCACGCCAAATCCCCCATTGAGTAGCTACATACTCAAATCCAGGTGGGATGAGGAAGGCGACTCGCTCTTCTTGTAAATCTTCTGTATTCTGAAGAAGACTTGTTGCTATTTGACTGGAAGTGTGGAGCAAATCCCGATAGGTAAATGATCCATCTGTTGTAGTGATAGCTATTTTCTCGCTGTGTTCTTCAGCACGAATAATCAATGGGAGATTCACGTTTATTTACCGATTTAGGTTTAATGCAGTCTACTTAACAGAAAGCATATAGCAAAGCCAAACGAGATGTAAATTTTACTATTCCAGTAATAGTCTATAAATTGATAGATGCTATAACCAACGTTGTTTTTTAGCATAAGCAATACTACAAATCACAATTAAGATCATTACGCCGATTACAGCAGGATAAGCCCAAGGTTGCTCTAATTCCGGCATATATTTGAAGTTCATACCATAGAAACCAGACATGAACGTAATTGGTAAGAATACGGTCGAGAGGATAGTTAAGCGATTAATTCGTTCACCTGTTTTACTAGCAATATTATCACGTTGAATTTCCATTAATTCTGACATCCAGGCTCTTATAGCTTGATATTCTTGCCAGAGTTTATCAACGTGATGAACCAATTCTTGATTGAATAGTTCTTTCACTGGCTGGCCGATCCACTGGAAATCTTCATTATCCATAATAGCCATAAGTAATTTGATGCTTTGAAAATTACGCCGTCCTGAACGAGTAGATTGCCTCATCGTGGCAATTTTTTGATACGTTGATTCATCACCAGAATTATCTAAAACTTCATCTTCTAAATCATCAAGTTTTCTAGAAATATAAGTAAATACAGCTTCGTAATTATTCAAAATATCTTTAAAGATTAAATAGAAAAGATAGTCAATTCCTAGCTTTTGAATATCTAGAGTTCGTTTTTGGAGATTATTAGCTAGAACACTTAAGATTTTTAGTTCAGTGATTTCAAAAGATATAATAAAATTATTTCCAACGACAATGTTGCCACGCACAACCTCAAACTCATTATTTTTTATTTGAGCAGTTAGAATTTCATAGCTATCAAATAAACAATCTTCTACGTCTTCATCAATTCCTAGAGGGGAATGGTTGAAAATCATGTTAACACGAGATGGATTGAGTCCAAAATGCTTGATAATTTTAGCCGTTCCAGTGCGATCGCGGAACTGAACACAGCGTAACCAAATATTCTGAGAAGCATCAATTCTTTTCAGCACCGTATCGACATCCCTATGAGTGAATATTTCCAGGTTATCTGGATAAAAAGTGAGGAGAATTAGCATATAGCCATCCTAATTGAACCGTGAAAAAATGCGGTGACTCATGTTGAGCGATAATTTAGTTGACTTACTCTGGAGGATTAAAAAAACGAACCGCAAAGGACACAAAGGGAAGAGGATTTAAAAGGGTTTTTGCATCAGTGGCTTATATTTTGCCAAATTGGGACGCTCTCTGGTGTTAGTGATATTTTACCTCGGAATATCCCCCCAACCCATTAAAAAGTGGGGCTTGAAAAGCAGCGAATTAAGCCCCATTAAGGAGGATAAAGCCTTAACCTAAGCGGATTGAGACATATTGGGCTGATAGTATAAAAAGTATCATTATCAAATGATATAACTGTATTGAGTCATAGCTCAGTTTTTTTCCATTTTTCCCGATTTAGGACGAGAAGCTTTCGCTGGTGCGGAATTATTTTGCAGAATTGCAATTTCTCTCTGTGCATCTTGATAACTATCTTTTTCGCCTTGCTGCTGGAACAGTTTTGCAGCTTTTTTAAAATCTGCGATCGCTCCCTGTTTATTTTTCTGCTTGGTGCGAATCACACCCCGATTATAGTAGGCTAAGGCATTGTTAGCATTAATTGCGATCGCTTGTGAATAATCTTGATTGGCAGATTTTTTATTTCCCAGTTCAAGATAGGCGTTACCACGATTGTTGTAAGCTGCTATATTATTAGGATCTAGTTTCAGAGCTTCGCTGTAATCTTCAATAGCACCTTTATAATCTCCGAAAGAAAAGCGGTGAATACCTCTGTGAATATAAGCGGCAATAAATTTAGGATCAATCTGTAAAATAGTATTGTAATCTTCAGTAGCTTCGACTTTATTTCCCAGATCGCTGAAAACATCACCTCGATTAAGATATGCTTCTATATATTTTGGATTAATGTTAATTGCATCTGTGTAATCTTTAAGGGCTGCATATTTTTGTTTATTAATAGATTGAGTTAAAGCCCTTTGATAATAAGCTTTGGCATCACTAGGATTAATCTTAATTACTGTATCAAAATCTTCGATTGCCCCTTGCTTGAGTCTGAGGCGACGGCGGATAATCCCACGCTGTAAATAGGCTTCGGTATACTGAGGCTTGAGGGCGATCGCTTTACTAAAATCTCCAATTGCCCCTTTATTATCTTTCAATTGAACACGGGCTAACCCTCGCCCATAGTAAGCATAAGCATCATCAGAGTTTAACTTAATCGCTTGGGTATAGTCTGCGATCGCTTCTTTGTATTTGCCTAATTCCGAAAAAGCAAATCCTCGGTCAAAATAGGCATTACCATCTTGAGGATTGAGTAAAATGGCCTGACTAGAGTCTGCTTGTGCTTGCTCATAGTCTCCTAATCGATAATAAGCATCGCCTCGCTTATTATAAGCTAAAGCATTTTTCGGATCTAATTCAATAACGTGATTGAAATCTTCAACTGCTCCTTCATAATTTCCTGCATCATATTTATCTAGCCCTTCTTGATATAATTCTTTTTGAGCATTACTGATAGGTTTTGGTGAATTTAAAAACCGCACTCCTACACCAAGTATGATTAAGCCAGCTATCCCAGCCAAAACTATTAATAATTTTTTAGCCGACTGTTTTTGCGGAACTTCAACATCTGTTAACTTTTTCAGATCATCTAAAACTTCGGTTGCATACTGGTAGCGCTTACGATAGTCCAAACGCACCATTTTATTAATAATTTTTACTAACTTTTTGTTGATTTTTAGATTTTTGTTATACCAAAGTATTTCACCAGTCAGGCGATTTTTTTGATTTTGTAAATTAGATATTTCGTTTGCAGATAAACCTAAAAGTGCTGCGATCGCAACCATACCTAAAGCATATATATCACTATTATATTTAACGTTGCCGTTAACTTGTTCTATAGGCATATATTCGAGATTTTCAGCATTATTAGTGATAGCTTCATTAAAATTACTAAAATCAACCAACACTAGCCTTTTATCTGACTCTCTGCGAATAATATTTGCTGGTTTAATATTCCGGTGAATAACACCTAAGCTATGTACAATCACCAAAATTTCTAATATCTCTGATAAAAGATAAATTATTTGGTCTTCCCTTAAAGTTTGTCCCTGGATAATTTCCTCAGTAAAAGGATTACCAGGGATGAATTCTTGGACTATATAGAATTCTTCGTTTTCTTCAAAATAAGAAATTAGCTTCTGAATTTGGTCGTGTTCCTGCTTTAGTTTTTCTAAAGTTTCTGCTTTACTGGCAAACAAGCGAGGCAGGATAGTTAAAGCTTGAGAATTGCCGCTAAGACTACGTAACTGCTTGACTACAAATTGGCTCTCAGGAAGACTCGCGTCTTCAACTAGATAGGTTTTTGCTTTTTCCCCATCATTCAGAATTTTTAGTATTCGGTAACGTCCATCTAGTAAATGAATAGGCATCAATATAAATATAGTCTTATAAATTGTTTGATTATAGCTTACGTGTTATTACTGGTAACTATTTTTTTTGAAAAAATATTTAATCAAAACAACTCAATGCCATTGTGGCAGGTAAAAGTATGAATTATTAGCTAATGCTGCATATTGCTAGTAATATTCTTTTTTATTAAAAGAATGTTATTGATTTAATACGGTTATATATTAACAGACTTAAGTAAAATTTGTGAGTTCAACGAGGCTTGGAAAAAAAGGTGAATCCATAGGGGGGGATATTTTGATTGGGACTATTCAGCAATGCCACCCATGACAGATAATCCTCAAATAGGGTAAAAAAATAGCAGTTTAATTATGTATAACCCCAGATAAGAAATCGAAAATGAACGTATTTGGGCGAAAAAAAGCCTTGGTAGATACTGCAAAGCGTCAATTCATCAAAGCACTCAATGACCGCGACATCGCTGCTATCAATGCCTTAGTTGTAGAGTTACAAAGGATTTTGGGAGCGGAAAAGTTAACTGATTTGATTGTTAATGAGGTAATGCTTGAATGCGATGCTGACAGCCACAGTTGGTTTTGTCAAATTTTTCTTGGACAAGCCCAATATGAGCAGATGGAGGGAAAAGCTCAAAGTAACGTCTTTAAAATTCTAGTGAGTAAAGGTTTGGAACCGGGCAAAGACTTTAGCTCTGGGTCAGATCGCAGTATTATTATAGGCGATCGCGCCAAGCAAGTCTTACTTAGCGAAGTGCCTCAGGAGCATCAGGCAGCATTTGAGGCACAGTTAGAATCCTCGCTAGTTTTAGATCCAGTTACCACCATCGAACGGCAGTTAGGTTGTGCATTTTTTACCAATTTGACTGAGATTGCCATTCAACAAATGGAGTTACTGAGTAATTCTCAAGCGGCTGCTTATCTAGGAGTGCTGTTGGCTGGATTAGTATCGCGTCATCCTCAACTTCAGGATGCGGACTTTCCCACACGATTTATTCTCAATGCTCTCCAAGGACTGTCGCAAGAACGAGCAATGGCAATTTTGAACGATCCAGAGACAAATCCCCAGTTCGATGAAATGATTATTTTTGGGCATTTATTAGCAGCAATGGGAGATAAAGAATATTACCGCATTGCTGAAGAAGAGGGTGGTATCAGTCTTGAACAACTCAAAAAACTTGATTTAGTTTGGTGTGGTGAACGTCGGCTTTCAGAAATGGTAGCCATGATGGAAAAATGGCATTTCAAAGATAGATAATCAGCAATTTAAAATTCAAACTTTAGTTCTATGCTGGCACGACAACTTTCTCACTACCAGCTAGTCCAAAAGCGGCATGAATGGCTTGCAAAGCTTTAACACCTTGCTCTTGTGCTACGACACAACTAATTTTTATTTCTGAGGTAGCAATCATTTGAATATTAATTTGGTGTTGGGCTAGCGCTTCAAACATTTTGGCAGCAACACCTGGTTGTCCCACCATACCTGCACCGACAATACTCACTTTAGCGATCGCACTATCTAAAACAACTTCACCCCATCCTAAATCTGCTGCTACTTGGGTAAGCATTTTTTTCGCACTTTCCCCGTCTATCCGCGAAACTGTAAAGGCAATATCTCTCCTGGGAACACCATCAATCACCCGACAGCGCTGAGATTGAATAATCATGTCAACGCTGATATTATGCTGCGCTAATAATCCAAATAGCTTCGCCGCCATCCCCGGACGATCTGGCAAT
>NZ_JADEXU010000260.1 GCF_015206895.1 Nostoc sp. LEGE 12450
TCCCCCTTCCCCCTCTTTATTGATTTTCCCAAAAAGCATCATTGACGGCAGCAGATTCTAATATTTGTCTAGCTGCTGCATTAGATTCTTGCTGCTCAAGTCTTGCTTGTTCATCCATACGGTTAGAAATATCGGCAAGATTAATATTTGCAGCCGCTAATGAACGGGATTGTTTCTGAGCTTCTGCATGAATTGATTTGCTAACCACAGCCGTTTGGAAATTTTGGACAGCTATCTTTTTTAAGATATCTTGGGTGATAACATCCTGCTGGGCAGCATCAGCATTATCCGAAGATTGCAAAATCGCATCATTGGTTATTTGGGCTTCTTGAGCTTGTACTCTTTGACCTTCTCCACCTAATACTGATTGAGATTGACCGCGAGTGTATTGCTGGTTCCATTCTCTAATCGCATCCTTGGCTTGAATCCGAGGGTCTAATACTAGTAATTCAGTTTCTTGCTTTTGTAAAACTTTCTCAATGTTCTTGCCAGCTTTTAAAGGATCGGGAATACCTAAATCACCTACACTAGATTCAATTGCCTGATTTAATTCCGCTTCCAGCTTTCCTACTGCTTTAGTAAATTCTTTTTGATAGCTATTTATGTAAGTTTGTAAGCTATTGTAAATCTCTTGAAATTGCAGCAAAAAAGATTGATTTGAATTATTGTTAGATTGTCCACTGGCTGCATTGGTTGCATTGGCTGGAATACTAGAAAAATAAATCTGAACTACTACCCCTGAGATCGCGATCAACTGGTTGAAATTCTTCATATAAATTCTCCAAGCGAACTACAAAAGGTTTTTTTGCACAGGATGAACTAACAGTTGCTTGTTGATTTTTCAAATCAAAAGAAACAGCTTTAACCAGTAATGACTCTGGAGGGTTTTTGCCGTTTTTCAATAAACTTTTAAAAAAACCGTTGTCATAAACCAGAGTATTTGCTGGAAGAGTGGAAACAGGCTTGTTGTAAAGCAAAAGATATCTACTGTCTATTTCGTATTCAGAATTTATTCCAGGTTGCTCTAGTCCCGGAGTCACTATATTATTGTATTTGAGATTTCTCAAGCTCGGACTACGTTTAACTGCATCCTCTCCCATTTCTATATACACTTTACAATTATTTTCTTGACCAGCAATAAACTTCTCATATTTCGCTTGCTTGTCTTTCCATACTTGAAAACTCCCAATTGATACTACACCTGCCAATATTGCCAGTAAAATCTTGTTTTGAATTGCTGATGTAAGGATTTTCATAATGGTTTCCCTTGCTTAATGCACTCAACATAATACTTAGAAAATTCTGCTACCCAAGTGAACTTATCATTGTAAATTTTTTTAAACTTGTCTCGTGATTCTTGCTCCTCCCTACCATTCACAACCAAACCCAAAAGGGGAGATGAAGGATAATAACGGCATCTTATATATTTATTGTTGTAGTCCAACAGCCATAACGTATATAGCTGTTGGATGTTTGGCATGAAAGTTTCATTTACATCTATAATTTCTCTCGGCATACCAAGCAATTCCGAAAAACTTCTCGCTGCCCCAGGGACAATTCGCCCGATTAATCGACAAGGCATATTTTGTAATATTTGTTCCCCTGCTTCTGATTTGGCAATCGAAATCACATCTTGAGCAGCTAGAGCAATGCGACATCCTGATTTCCGAGCCGTAGCACATTTACGGCCTACTAACCGAGATAACGACGGGAACCGTAGCAATACACTCGCCTCATCCATGAAAAACATACTGTTTGTCGATGATAGTGATTGTCTCGATGCCGCAATATACGCTGACATCCCGAACACCTCTGCTTCTCTATCTGATTGCAGATTCGTTAATGCAAACGTAATTAGCTTGCTGTCTGTTTGGAAAGTTGAAGGTTTACAAATTGCATTTCCTATTGAGCTTGCTTGCCAGTACTGTAGTCGTAAGCGTATATAATTGAGCGCCTTATCAACATTCTCATCCTCATAGCCTAAATCAATACAATCGGCTTTGAAAAACTGTTCCATATCAACTAGAGTCGGCGTGTTATCCCACTCTGGGGTTCCGATTCCTGCTGAGTGTGCCAACTCAAAACGTCGTTCAATATCTGGATTCTCGTAAAAAGCTTTTGTCCCTAAAGGTATCAACGATTCTATTGTTTGAGCAAGGAACCCCTCAAACTGCTGTGAACCCAGAACCAACTGCAACACTATTAGATTTACATCATTGCGATGTGCTTTTACCCTGTCTTCTCTTTGTTCTAATGGGATTTTTGATAAATCTAGCGGCTGAACAATATTATTTGATTGTCTGGAGATATCAAAGTAGAATCCGTTGTAGTATGGCGTAAAATCTCCGAAGGTTCCTGAACCGTCATCGTTTGGCAAATCTATAATTAATACCGACATATCTTTTGCCAAGCACTCCGCAATAATTGAAGATACTAATACTGATTTCCCACTCCCTGTAGTCCCAATAATCATTACATTTTTCGTTTTTGAGAAATCTATCCAAACTGATGAGTGCCCTTCATCTGCAATCAATTCAAAGCCTTTTTCATCGGCTTTCATATTCTGTATTACTGGCGTTAATCCGATTATCTCGCTCGTGAAAAATGTTGTCCGTCTGTTGTAAGGGCTGGTTAGTTGGGGTTTTTGTTTTATCAGTAAAGTATCTAACCAGATAGACCATGCATACTGGGTTTCACGTATTAACTCCGTTGGCTGATTTATATAACCTGAAATCAGTCTGCAAGCATCATCAATTTCTTCTAAGGAGTTGCGGTATACAAGAACAATTAATGCTAGATTTTCTGGCGTGTCACCTGTGTATAACTGCTTTTGGGCGTTTACAGACCATTCAGTATTAATCTGTGATGCTACGTCTATAGTTTTTTTGCTGGCACTAATTTCCGCATGACGCGAACGCCTAGTTATTAACTGTTGAGTTAGCCTAGTCAGTTTTTGATCCGCTGGGCTGATTTCTGTGATGATTTCAACATCATAAATCACTTCACGCGAAAACACATTCCATAAAAAGCGCACCTGATCCCTAGTAGAAGCAAATGCTTCTGGTTTTTGAGCCAGCGTCATCACTCCTACATATTTTTTCTCTTTATTTTTACTTGGTAGGCATACCCATTGCCTATCAGCGTAGGGAATCCCATTGTTTAAAAGTACTGAAGTCGCGTGTAATTGGTCAATATATTGTGATTTTAATGGTGACGCTTCGTTAATTTCTTCCCTCAAACCCGATTCATCAAATACTAGTGTATGTGGCACTTTTACACTTTTCGCTCCCAGGCAATAAGTTAAATCATTCCATAGCTCCTTTTCTGTTTTCGGTGATGGGAATAATTTCATTTCAGATAATATCTGCTGATGTCTCAATGATACATTTATTGCTTTTTCCAGAATCTGGATTAAATTTTTCTTTGTCAGTTCAGTTGCCCCCGTTGGTGTAAACCGACGCTGTAAAAAATTCGCCAGCTTCACTATCGCTCTATCTACAGCATCGCCTCCCTCTGTCCCTCCTGGTTTAATAGTGAAAGTTGTATAAATGTTCAATTTTATATTTTTACGCTGCCGTCGCCGCGACAGTTCTTGCATTCTCGCTACTTGCCCCCAATCCAGAAACTCACTTTCAGGAGATACTGGATTTGTTAATCTCTCTCGATATGCTTCAAATACTTCTGATTCATTACATAAAGAAGACCAGCGAAAAGTAAATTTTTCTCCCTGGGGAATTTCTTTGCAACCATTCTCAAAAGCTTTCGCTATCGCTTCTACTTGTTCATCCGAATTAAACAACGGATGAAACCCTGTGCAGCTATATCCAAATACTAATTGTAAAGTATTATTCGTGTCACTTACTTGCTTTTTACTTAACAAATACGCCCCAATATTATAGCTGCCTTTTTTCAATCTAATTATTGTGGTCAAATCCAAAAAATCTTCAAAAGCCGATACTTTTTTGACATTTGGAGAATTCTTAATTTTCACCATGATTTAGGAATTTTTTTAGAGCCTGCTCTTTTCTTGTTTTGAGGAGAAGAGTATTTGACGTATCCTCTAGACCATATTGGAACACCTGGGAACACTCTAGACCAAAATAAATAAGGTCGTTTCCCTGATAAAACTAAAGCTGTAGCACTTACCCAAACACCTATCAATATGCTCCATATCATTCCTATGCCAAATAAGAATGCTATGAAAAAACCTACTCCAAACGAAACTAAAGAAATCGCAAACTGAAAACCCGTCAAAATCCCTATTGAGGCATTTTGACCTAAAGATTGATTAACTTGTTTAATTTGTGGTTGTTGTTTCATAAAATAGGGAATAGAGAACGGGCAATAGGGAACAGAATTAAGGATGAGAAAGGAGTGACTAAAAAGGAGGACTGGGAAGGCTGGAAAACATTTTCTTCCCCTGCTCTTTTAAAAAGACGTTCATTAAGTGTGTTCCCTGTTCCCTGTTCCCTTTTAATTAACAAGCTGCTGTGACACCAGCAAAAAGAATGTTTTGGGCGATGAATAACACCAAAGTCACAAAAAATATGCCTATAGGTTGTTGCACTATCTGCGTTACTTCTTGTCCATCTCCCAGTGCATTAGCCACCTTCACTCCAGACGCTACGAAATAAACGAATAACATCACTGTTATTGCGGCGTTTATTACTGCGGGTAAGGCGTTAATAGAGGCATTTCCTGTAGCAGCTGCTGTTCCAAACATACACGTCAATGCAATTTGTGTTGGGTCAAATAGTCCAAACGCATGGGCTGGCATTGTTTGAAAAGCCACAATCAACGTTGTCCCAGCTGCATATATCTGATATTGGTATTTCAAACCTACTTTGCCAATCAGCTTGGCAATTACCTGATTCTTAGTTTTAGCTCTTTGGCGTGACCCGTGTTCGTTTCTATTACTTACCAAAACAATCGCTCCTTTGTTTGTCATAAATAGTCAGATAAGTCTAATTGTGTTACCTCGAAACTTAAGAGAAGAATACATTCGTCAGAATCAAGAGTATGGCGATTCATGTCCTTGGTTCCATAATTTATCCCTTCATCCAGAGAATAACTTTTGACATTACGCATCTATAACCGCTACTTAATATTAACGATTGCCAAAAAATAGCAGTGCCAAATTACAACACTAAAGCAGAATTTCTTTGAGATAAATATTCACCATATTTATTTTCTTTCTACTGTTAGTGACTGCATCATACTATCACATCAACTAAAGCTTGAGACAAACTTAACAAGCTTTTTTGTGAACTTTTTTCACAGGATGTAAGACAGAATTCAAAGATTATCGTCCTACTTTATTCAGTTATTCATTGATGAGCTTACTCAATAATTAATTTCTCTCTCTCTAATCAGCCTTTTGATTGTAGTTGATAGACTTGTACCCCAATCAGAGGCGATTTTCTCTAATCTTTCACGTTCAAACTCATCTAGATAAACTGGTAGAGAAGCTTTTTTCTTTTTGGAATTCTTCATAGATAACTTGTCTCTTACTTTTGACATATTATGCTGATTTATCGATTTTTTAAGCTAAATATTCTGACTTCTATAATGTTTTTATGATATTATTACAATATTACTTTATTCTCAGGTTATGCGATTACACCCATACTTGTAGGAGCATATTATAAGGGGAGTCAAATTATGCGTTCCAAGTCAAATAAACATAATTCTGCCAGTGTTACACTTCGCGTAGAACCAAAATATGTGAGTGATTTAAAGCTCTATTCACAGGTGGTTGGAAGAAATCAGTCTGAGATTCTGCGGGAATTACTTATATCTGCCCTCAACTCCATCCCTGAACATCAAAGAAGAGCTATGGAAATTATTGCTCAGTGTAGAACCTCTAACTAATTGCCAATTCTCACTTGTAGCTCTACTACAACCCTCCTAAGAAAGTGAGGGTTTTATTATTAGTTAAAGGGAAGGGAAAGGGAAAATTCCATCCTTTCCCCTTTACACCCGCGCCTCATCCCCAGGCCCCACCTGACCCTTTCCCCACAAATACCAAGAAGTCTATAGCATGAATCGCTTTGACAACATGAAAAACAAAGCGAAGCTTCAACTTACTCAAATACTTTACAATAGGTGTGAAACTGTCAATTCCTCTCCAATTCACTCGATGTCGTTTCATAACTATACGAGTGTCGCAAGGTATAGTTAATTCCAAACTTGATGAATAGCCCCGTTCCTTTATCACCTCCCCAAAAAGCAATCGAGTCACTATTCGCATTGCGAGATTACTACGCACCTCTGGTAGAAGAGTATGAGAAATTATATACCCTAGCCAAAGCAAATCTCACTCATGTAGAAGCTCTATTATCTAACTGGCCTTTGGCTGAGGAGGTGGCTAATGAAGAATTCACCTCTGAAAAAGGAAAAAACTTCTTCTTATTCTTAAGTGAGGAATCTGTTAATGACGATGTTGAACCTATTACCCATCTTGAGCTAGACGATTCACAGGATACATCAACAGTCGCAACACAATTGCTTGAGTCCACTCAACAAAACATATTCACACTTATACAAGCTTGGTCAGGTGAAGAATCTGATGCATCTATAGATAGTCCATTCCTCCTAGAGCCACCGATAGAAACATTAACTCAACAGCGACCGCAACATGGAACCGAGACGGCCATGCTGCCTATTTTCCAATCGTTGTCTCGCCCGGAAGCTATTGAACAGGTTTTGGTAGAACACATTGGCACAATTGTTCACATCGATTTTATTGTCAAAACGCTTTATGGGGAGTTAGAGCCAGATGCCTTCAAGCTCATCAAAGGCAGAGTTCAATCATCCCTCACTCATGGGAAGGAAACTAACAAATGGTTCAGTGTCCCTACTAAACCGGGATATTATACTCTCTCTTTAACTTTGCTACCCAAACCGGAGACGAAAAATTCGTCCACCAGAGTCAAAGGCAAAAATAAGAAACAAGTTTTGCCGCCCCAACCCAAAGACATACCAATGCTCGAAGAATTTCAGGGTCAGTTTTTAATTGATGCACTAACAACTTTTCTAGAAAATAATTCCAGTAAAGTTTTCGGGGTTTCAGAAATTACCAACGGAATCTATGGCGAACTCACTGCGACTGAGATTAAAGAAGTGAAAAACAAGGTATTGAATGAGTTATCACGGGGTCATCGCATAGGGCGATTCACTAGGGTTCCTGAGCAGATTGGTTTTTATACCTGGGACTTAGAGTTGCTCAACAAGTAGAAACGATTAATTATCGAACAGAATTCAGGAGTCAGAATTCAGAATTCAGTTGGGTATTCTGTTGATCCGGTATTTAATGAATTAGGCGATCGCATCCAAGATAATCAAGTTCAGGGTATCCAGTCGTTGGAAATCTCCGTTGGGCAAGTGATAGCCTACCGCTTGATGATGGTTTTCCCTCTGTTGATAAAGCTACTTATTTATGCGGATATTTGAAGTAGCGTTAAAAGTAATTCCACGCATTGGTGATGAAAAGAAACGCCTGACTGAAGAAAAAGCGTTATTAGATTTGTGGTTGGCTATGGATGAAATCAAAGCGAAAGTGCCTTATGTGCAACCTGAGCTATCCTTAAATTATGGACAAATGAGTTTTAATTTAGAGATTGATGATTGGGGGCTGTTCACCGTTAACAGACAACTGTTAACCGTCAACTAATAATTACAGGAGATAATCAAATATGAAGGTTAGAGGGATAAAACGTGGTCAAAATATTGAAATTCTTGAACAACTTAATAATATTCCAGATGGGACAGAGATAATCATAGACGTAGAATTTATTGCCAATCAAATTATAGAACCACAGCCACTATTAACAAACGAGGAGAGACTAGCTAGACTCAATCAATTATTTGGGGTTTGGAAGAACCAACCGGAATTAGGAGAAATATTTACAGAGATTGACCAACAGCGCCATGCTTATAAAGGCAGAACCATAGACTCACTTGATAATCAGGATTTAGGCTAATGTATCTGCTAGATACCAATATTTGCATTGCACTGCTGAACGAAAATCCCCAAGCTGTTACTAAATTTAATCGCTTTTTCAACCAATGCTATCTCTCTATCATTGTAGTTGCAGAACTATATAAAGGCGTTTATTGTTCTCAACAGGTGGCCAAAAATCTAGATATATTAGCGCAGTTTACTGAATTAC
>NZ_JADEXU010000261.1 GCF_015206895.1 Nostoc sp. LEGE 12450
CAATTATTTCCCACTCTTTGTCTGTTAAATCGCTTGAATACCCCATTTTCCACACTGACCTGCTTAAATGCACCTAATTTCGGTTGATTCTACTTGATTGCTTAAAAGATATCAAATGGGTTCTATAGTTTTATGCACTGATTCCTAGTTCGTTCTTTCTCTACAAAGATAGAATGAATCTCTAGGTACACTGTAAACTACACATTCAAGGATCAAAATTCCTGATGATTTATCCCATTTCCAAAAACTTTTGCAACAAATAAATCGGCTAAAGCTGTAACTCACTGGGTCGAGAACCGTTATATTGTGCCAAACGCTAGGCTAGATATTGCCGGACTGCCAAACTATAACCAAATTCTGGGAGGCGCAGCTAAACTTACCCTAAAAAAGCATCAAGCTTTAAGAAAGCTGCGAAAACTTATGACTGATAACTTGTTCACTAACAAAAAGTTACTTTTTGACCGATGGGCACCAAGTTATGACTGGCTCTTTCCTTCAGTGTTTTATCGAGCCATTCACAAACGCTTGCTGGAGTACGTCGATTTACCAAAGCCAGCAAATGTACTTGATATCGGTTGTGGTACTGGCCGCTTACTTGAGCGACTTGCTACTCAGTTTCCCGACCTGCGGGGTACTGGATTGGATTTCTCTGCTAATATGTTGCGGTTAGCAAGACAGAGCAACCATCACCATCCACGTTTAATTTATATTGAGGGCAAAGCTGAGTCTCTTCCCTTTGCTGATGGTCAATTTGATGCTGTTTTCAGCACTATCAGCTTCTTGCACTATTTGGAACCGAAACAGGTGCTTAGTGAGATAGCACGGGTACTTTCTCCCGGTGGACGCTTCTACTTAGTTGACATTAACATTACTTCTAAAAAAGAGGCAGAACCTCAATTATTGGCACTCACTCCTCGTGGAATTAGACTCTACAGCCCTAATCAACGTCAACTTCTTGGCTCTTCTTCTGGGCTATTGTGTTTGAATCACCACTATTTATTAGGGCCAGTCTTACTAACAATTTTTGCTAAACCTCCGATTTGAAAATAGCAAATGGGAGGGAGTAAAAGATTGGAAACAGCTTTTATTAGTCATTCTTCTCTAAGTAAGTTGGCACAATAAAATCAAACTATGTAAAAATAAACTAGGCTAAAACCCTTATACCTATTGCCTATTGCCTATTGCCTATTTCCTATTGCCTTATCCCAACGACAATTATTTACGCTCACTTACTTGTATCTTAATTACGAATTACGAATTAGTATGACCTCGATATTCCATAAATACCACAGGAACTTTGAGCATCCTTTTAGCTAATTGCGACAATCTAAATTTATCGTTGAGCGTAGACAAGCCTGTTGTTCTGGGAAATTTTGGCAAGTCTTCAAAAGATATTGGTACAAAATTAAACCGACTGTAAAACTGTGCCAATCGTTCACCTAAACATTCAAGATAAAGTGGTTGTGTTGCTGTATTAACCAAATGCTGTGTTAGCAAAGTACCCAAACCGCGACCTCTCCAAGCTGATGCAACGACCAAGCTACCAAGTTCTTGTGCCCCTGAAAAATTACGTAGCTGTCCGCAAGCTACGAGATTATCACCGCATTCAATTACCCAAAATTGCTGCCAGTTTAATTGGGTTGGGTCGAGTTTCGCTGAAAATACCAGCAATCGAATCGACCACTTATCCGCAGAGGTTGCCTTGCGAAGCATACACCCAGATGGTAACGATAGATTACTCTGGTTCATTAATTACACTTTGATAGTTTGGATCGTAATCATCACATCATATTATTCACCTAGCCAGGCTCAGATGCAAAAGCATCTTAGACATAAAACCGATTCCAAGTTCTCCCTTAACCATAGGAAGCGTTGTAAGGTTAAAGAACTCTACATTTCTGGATTTTTTCAGTATACATGAGTAGTACTAAACAATACTTCCGATAGAGGTAGAAATCAGCCATAACTATATCTGGATAGATGCACTCACACCCCTAAACTTCTTAAGATAATACCAACAATAAGATTATTAGGAATGTAATAATGACTGAACCACAAAAAGCTGGTAGCCAAGAAAATACACCCAGTTCTGGTAATTACGAAACCACTGTTGACGAAAGTAAGCGCAAAACTGGCGATGATGAAAAGAGCAATGCTAAACCCACTGCTACACCAGAAGCACCAGAAAATGATTCTGTAGCAGGTAGCCCCAATCAGGGAACTGAGTCACGTTAATTGGTTTGAAGTTTGCCAAGTTTCAATAATCTACTTGGGTTTTTCTAGTAAACCCAATTTACTAAACTTTGAGTGGATGGTTGTGGTTTATATCACGATTATTCACTCATTTTTGTTGTGTGAGAACGTGGTGCGGTAAGTTCGTAAGCACAGCCCAATCTAGGCATAGCTTTTGTATTCTGGCATTGTTATGTATTTTATGTTACTTCGTACTAAAAAAATGATTTTCCTTGCGCTTAGTTAGGGCTTACACAAAGCTATACGCGCTCAGGGGCAATAATTCCGTTGGAGAACTTGTAGAGTAAGCACTTCGTGTCTACATAAATTGCCCCTACGGTAAATCAAGGCTTTCGCTGCTTTTTTGCGTAAGTCCTAATTAATATTTTTGAATATGATGTCTGAATTTTATCAGCACAGTGCTAAGGGAAAATCACCTATCCCTGAAAATCTGCTCAACTTCATGATTCTTAATCATGCCAGCTTCCTCTAGTGGCTGACAGAAGTCCCACAATCCAATAGGCTGATCTTAAAGTGGTGATTTTTCACTGAGTCGTTAAGAACTACCTATACAGAAAATGTCTCTTAAAATAGTCCAGAACTTTGATGGCAGTTTCACTCTTGAAGCACAAGCCCAAGAAACTTTGTTCAACTTATTGACAAGCGATGCTTTCTTAAATCAAATTCGTCAACAATTGCAGTGTGAGCAAATTAAATTTACAGAATTAATTTTCCAACCAGTTCCTTATAGCTTAACGACAACTAAAGGAATGCCAGCAGAGTTTGAAAAGTATCATGGATCTGATGAATATGCCATCATCAATGTACCACCAAATTTCATGTTTAGTGCTAAGATTTTTAAACCCAGTCGCCTTTGTGCAATTTACCAAAAATTAGGTAATGGGTAATTTTAAAGATAGTTTTTACCTAATTAGCAATTTTCCATTCTGAAGGCAAATAGTAACTTTAATATTTGATGTATGGCTCTTGAAACGAATCTTTCTTCTTTGGCAGCCCTGGAATACATTCCTTACATTGATGATAGCGGTCAATTACCTGAACAATTTCAAGGTAAAATCGGCGTATATGCTATTTTTGACCAAGAAAAAGTGCTGCAATTTGTAGGATACTCTCGTGATGTTTATCTCAGCCTCAAGCAGCATTTAGTCCGTCAGCCACAGCAATGCTATTGGGTCAAAGTTCAAACTATTGAACGCCCTAGTCGCACAATTTTAGAAAATACTGAAAATGCTTGGATTGCTGAAAATGGCAGTGTCCCTTGGGGAAATGGGGATAACAAGGAAAAGTGGACTCATCCCATTGATGTCAAATTGATAATGACACCTGAAGAACAGGCAAAATATCAAAATCCAGCTAATGATGAATTAGCACAAATGAAAATTATTAAAAACGTGGCGCGGAGAGTAGAAGCAGAAATTTCAACGCAATTATTAGAAGTGCGTGGTTTGCAAATGCAAGTTCGCTTCAATCCTAAATTGAAAGAAGAAGGTTTACTAGATTTGAAATGAAGGTTGTTTTGGGAAAACTATCTTATGAATATCGCTTATAATCTCCCATGACAATACAGCTTCTGAACGATCGCTATCAAGTTATCCGCACACTGGGCGCTGGTGGGTTTGGTGAAACCTATCTAGCAGAAGATACCTATATGCCCTCAAAGCGCCATTGTGTGGTTAAACAGTTAAGACCAATTCACAATAATCCCCAAATTTACCAGTTAGTGCAAGAGAGGTTTCAACGGGAAGCAGCGATTCTCGAAGAACTCGGTGGTGCAAATGACCAAATTCCAGCATTGTATGCCTATTTTTCCTCTGGCGGACAATTTTACTTAGTTCAGGAGTGGGTTGAAGGCGATACCCTAACTGGAAAAGTTCAAAAGCAGGGGCTATTTAGTGAAGGCGCTGTCCAGGAATTATTCATGAATTTATTACCCGTCCTGGATTATGTTCACTCTAAGCACATCGTTCACCGCGATATTAAACCGGATAACATCATTGTGCGTCATCGTGATGGTAAACCAGTGCTGATTGATTTTGGCGCTATCCGGGAGTCAATGGGAACCGTAGTAAATTCTCAAGGCAATCCTACCAGTTCGATTGTGATTGGTACACCTGGCTATATGCCGAGCGAACAAGCCGCAGGTAGGCCAGTTTATTCGAGTGATTTATACAGTTTAGGAATGACGATAATTTATTTACTCACTGGTAAACAGGCGCAACAACTAGAGACGGACTCCCAGACGGGTGAAATTGTATGGCGACAGTATGCGAGTCATGTTAGTCCAATCATAGCAGGAGCGATTGATAAAGCGATCGCATATCATCCGCGCGATCGCTACCCCACAGCTAGAGCAATGCTGGATACTTTGCAGAACATCGCAAATCCAATTCCACCAACGCAACCCATCTTGACTCAACCGACTATAGTTTCTGCACCACCACCTCAGACATTACCTGTCAAACCACAGCCGAATCCTCAAGGTAATAGTCAGAATAATATCCTTATGGGCAGTTTGATTGCAGGTGGGCTAATCGGTGCATCTGTGATTATTAGCCAGGTATTAACAAAACCTACTCAATCTACAGCAGACAAAACGGTGTTACCTTTAGAAACTCCGTCAAATGTCACCAGCCCAGTGATAGAAACTCCTAAATTTATACCAACTACCCCATCTGTTCCTACTCAACCCTCATCTGTTCCTACTCAACCCTCATCTGTTCCTACTCAAATTACACCCGCCCCAACGACATCAATACCGCCAGTAAGTACCACAACTGCCAACACTTATTTATGGCTTTCCCAAAGACTTGTAAATGATGCAGATTTGGATGGTAAAGACGGTTTTGAACTAGATATTATGCGAAATTCGATTTTTGCTAGTCACGGCCGCCGTTTTGATACTCCTGGATTACAGGATTACTTTGACAACCAACCTTGGTATAAACCTATATATTCACCAAAAGCGTTTCCATCTAAATTGCTGTCAAAATTAGAGCAACAGAATATCGAGTATATCAACAAATATCAAGAACGTTACGGCTTGAGATATTTTAAGAAATAAGTTTAGGCAAGAGGTAACTGGAAAGAAAGCTTTTTGAATTGTAATGAGTTTTTTCAAAAATCAATCAAATATGAGCCTTATATGTTGCTAGGGGCGTACTAGTGTAAGCGGTTACACTCGATACATTTATTGCAAATATTCTTGTAAATGCTATAACTTCTAAGTATATTAGCTTGAACTTATCAAAGGATTTATTGCTACTTATTAGATAATATCTAGGTTGTCTGGTGTAATATACCAGACAAATCACTAGATATTTAATAGCCTAAAATCGCTAGATATTAAAGACTAGTCCTACCGAAGCCTATATGGAGTGAGAGCTAAACTGTTTTTTTCTACGCCAAATTCCATCTCTAGATACTAGGCCGTTTCAGAACCAGGCATTTATATTTAATATATAAAATTGCTATCTCGAACATTAGCAATCCATAAGTTAAAGAAATGCCATTTTTATAATTTCTTTGTTATTTTGTATTTAACGGGACAGTTCTTCCCGATTTGGTGGGCTTAAATAACAATTAGTTAGACAATTTCCCTCCAAAGATCCATGTAAATTCTTTGCATTGTGCTTATTTTTCTGCATAATTTCCAAGCATAATGCAAATTGGCTCGACAGATTAGATGGTAATATTCCATTCGGCAAATAGTTCATCTACACAAGGAAAACCTTGCCTACTACTATGCTTAAAATCAAGAATCAGCGTATTTTTTTGCCTGCGTTTATTCAACCTTTAGGACAAAATAATCTAGCAGATAGCAAAAAGGAATTAGCTAAACCTAAATTAGATTTATTGCAACCATTACGTCAATGGCTGGATGAAATTGAGATTCAGAATCAGAAATTAGCGAAATTTATTGCTAAACTGATTCCTGCTCAGTGTCCATTCGAGCGTGATATCAAGCTTTTTGGTCGCAAAATAGGACACATTCCGCCAATGTGCAAGCTCAATCCACTTTATAACGAACTTGTCTACTTGCGTTTTCGCGCTTTGTGTTATTTAGTAGATCAGTGTGGAGAGGATATTCAATCCTACTGCTGAACATAACTAGAAAAACGCAACATGGAAATTCAAATTGAGCATCAGCCCAGACAAGAACGCCTCAATGAATTGGGTGTCTATAAATGGGATATTTGGAGCAAGGAAGTCTCAAAATTCCCTTGGACTTATGATTCTCAAGAAACTTGCTACTTTTTGGAAGGCGATGTGGTTGTTACTCCTGATGGTAGACAACCAGTGCAAATGGGTAAAGGCGATTTGGTGATTTTTCCGGCTGGAATGTCCTGCATCTGGGAAATTACAAGCGACGTGAAAAAACATTATTACTTTGGTTAGTTAAGAGTTAAGATTGATCCCCGTTCTTTTCTTGATGATCTACAAAATCAACACCTCACAACATCTCATAAATTTAGATTTTTATTATAGGTGGGGTTCGCAACGAGTATCGCAGGATAAAGTAGCATATTTGGTAAATTGCTTATATCCATATCTGTCAAAACTCGTTGCGACTCCATTCCCTAAACAATATTCATAAAAATAGATAGCCTCATTTTCTGCATATTTGGCAGAAAGTTGATGGCAGATATCTGAAAATATGAAATCCATTGATCCCCGACAATTTTAGCGAAGTCGGGGATCTTGTTATTGAAATTTATCGAGGAAGGCAGGAGGCAGAGGGCAGGAGGCAGGAGGAAAACTGCGCTCTGTAACAGCCCGCGATCAGACGGGTCTTGTCTTGGGTTTAAGACCCCCACTGAACGAGAGTTCAGTGGCTCTAAAGACGCTCGTAGACTCGCTTGCCGCCGACGCTATCAGTAGGGGTTGAATCCCCAACTGAAAAACTCTTTCTGCCTTCTGCCTTCTGCCTTCTGCCTCCTGCCTCCTGCCTCCTTCAACATAGCGATCGCCACTACTGGGAATCTTGGGAGTTCATAATCAAGTTAGTGGGAGTTTAGTTACAGAAGATGCTGTTCAGCAGAGAAATATTTCGTCTTACCGCAATTTTATTGAGGAAAATCATTAAAAATGTTACTACATTTGAGTACTTGGCAAGAAGTCGAAGCTTATTTACAGCAATCAAAGGGGATTATTTTCCCTATTGGTTCCACAGAACAACATGGGCCAACGGGGTTAATTGGTACTGATGCCATTTGTGCAGAAGCGATCGCAGCTGGTGTGGGTGATGCAACTGGCGCGATCGTTGGCCCTACAATCAATGTGGGCATGGCACTGCATCATACTGCTTTTCCTGGCACAATCAGTCTGCGTCCTAGCACTTTAATTCAAGTAGTTCGAGATTATGTAACTTGTTTAGCCAAAGCTGGTTTTAGCAAGTTCTACTTTATCAACGGACACGGTGGTAATATTGCCACCCTTAAAGCGGCGTTCTCCGAAACTTATGCCCATTTAGAAGATTTGCAGATTGCCAATGCTCAACAGGTGCAGTGTCAAGTGGCAAACTGGTTTATGTGCGGTTCTGTATATAAGCTAGCTAAAGAGTTATATGGGGATCAAGAAGGTTCTCATGCAACACCAAGTGAAGTAGCCCTCACCCAATACGTTTATCCAGAAGCGATTAAGCAAGCACACCTTTCACCAGAAGTTGCAAGCGGACACAGGATTTATAGCGCAGCTGACTTTCGAGTGCGTTATCCAGATGGACGCATGGGATCAAATCCTGGTTTAGCGACACCAGAACACGGGAAGCAATTTTATGATTTGGCGGTGAAAGAACTCAGCAATGGATATTTGGAATTTGTGAACGCAGATTGAAGGGGGCAGGAGGCAGGGGGCAGGAGGCAGGAGGCAGGAGGCAGGAG
>NZ_JADEXU010000262.1 GCF_015206895.1 Nostoc sp. LEGE 12450
CGAATTACGCTCTCAACTGAAAAAACACCATAAAGCCAGAATTGAACAATATCGATTTCGCAGAGATCCCAAGGGTTATTTGGCTAATTTAGAGAGTCGTCTTCTCTAGTAAGTTTTACCACACTAGTTTAAAACACTATGAAAGCGATATCCGTTCGTCAGCCTTGGGCATGGGCAATAATTTATGCTCTTAAAAACATAGAAAACCGTGGCTGGCCCATTCATTATCGCGGCGACATTCTCATTCATGCAGCCAAGACTTGTACCAAGAAGGAATACGAAATCGCCTCTATCTTCTTTCAAAGCATGGGTGTGTCTATTCCAGAACTAAAAAGTCTACGTCGCGGTCAAGTCATCGGTATAGTCACAATAGTTGATTGCAAGTTTTCACAAGTTGCTTCTGGCTGGGGAATGACTGGGCAATATCACTGGAAGCTGGAGAATCCACGCGAGATTACACCGATTCCTTACATTGGGCGGTTGGGAATTTTTGAAGTACCTGATGAATTGGTTAGGAGTGCGATCGCCTCATGAAATCAGTCCTCTCACTTTTCTCCGGCATCGGCGGACTCTGCCACCACGGAATATCAGCCGCAGGTCTATCCCACAAATTCCGAGTCCAGCAATTTGTCGAAATCTCCCCTTATTCTCAATCACAATTGCGCCATGAACAACCAGGAATTCCAATCCACGCAGATATTACCAACTACCGTTGCCACCAAGGACAGTTCGACATCATCTGCGGCGGATTCCCTTGTCAGGGTACAAGTAACTCAGGAAATAGACTTGGACTTGCCGACTTCAGATCCGCACTCTGGGGAGAACAGTTTAGGATCATCAACCAGTGTAGACCAGCAATCGCTCTCATCGAAAACCCAACAGGGCTACTCTCTAGAGGAATGGCAACAGTCCTCGAAGACCTTTCCAAAATCCGGTATGTATGTGAGTGGGAAACTATATCCGCGTACTGCCTCGGCTTGCCACATGAAAGAGAAAGAGTCTTTATCATTGCCTACGCCGATGGCTTATTCCACCGTCAACAGCCAACCTCCTGGACAGACCAAATTGGAAATCAGATTACGCAAGTACGGTTCTCTCATGAAGACCGAAGCTTTGAACCCGGCATTCGTGAAGTGGCTTTTGGGATTCCCGTTGGAGTAGCCAAGGGAATCAAGGGTAATTATGATGCCCGTCGTGCTTATGGTTTGAGTTGCTCTCCCCGGCAAGCTGCGATCGCTTGGAAACGAATTGATTATTTGTGCAGTTTGTTGTCAAATCACGAGACATAAACAGTATTAACCTTGTCCACCTCGCTCTCGGATATCAAAAAATCGAACGGATTGATCGCCACTCTCATCATTAAACATAAGTATTAATTATCTGGAGTTTGGACTAATTTGGATTCAACCAGCAATTAAGAGAACAGCAAGACAAAGTTACTCAACTTCCTGGAGAAACTGAGTCAAGTTGAATCATGAGAAAATCAGCCGAAAGTAAGCAGCAGTTGAATCAGCTTTGTTAAGTGATTCTTCGGCTTTAGCTTTTTTAGATGCGCGTTTTTTGACAGTGGGATAAGTTGGACGAGAGGGTGGTCGATGCCCTGGGGTGCGACCAGATGATTTCCCACGGTTTTTGGGGGGTTGGGCAGGAGTGCCAATAGCAGCCAAAAGGAGGGGAAATGCTTGTGACACACGCCCTGGAGATAGTTTATCTTGAGTTGATTGCCAAGGCAATGGGGAATCAATACAGGTAACTCTTGCGAACCAGAGTTGCCAAGTTAGCAGGGGCATCAGGTCACTCCATCGCTCTGCCGCCCGACTAGAACTCAATTGAGGCTGTGTCCAATGTAACCTCTGCTTGGCAAATCGATACCAATGTTCTAGGGCGAAACGGCGTAGGTATTTGTGCCAGAGTTCATCTAATATCGGCATTATCTTACCCAACCAAGCTAACCATAAGGGTTTGAATTTTCGATGCCGTCCGGCTGGTTTAATTACTTCGACACGGATGATTGTCACAAATTTGGCATTGCCGTAACCTCTGTCATAAGCAGCAAGCGGTCTTTTTTCTAACTGCCGACTTACAAGTTTTAGTTGAAATGCTGCCCTACTCGTTGGCGTTTCAAAGCTGGTGATCCGTTCATGTCTCAATGGCAATGCCCAACTCCCATCTGCCTCTGGTATCCAGGCTAACGTACTGTAACTTTGTCCAATACCTACACCAACTCCTCTCTCCCAATGAAAAGTTCTTTCCTTGAGTGTCTTGGCATCTGGTCTTGGCCAAAAGGTATGATCTCCTGCTAAAAATGGTTGTGCTTCTGTTTTTACCTCCTCTACCAGTAAATTCATCAGTTTTCTTCTCTGTGGGCGACTATCATGCAGTGCTGCATATATACTCGGCCATCGCCTCCGAAATACTGGACTTTGGGATAAGCTTACAAATGATTGAATACTTGGGCTGGTCAATACTGCATCCATCAGTTCAAATACGGCATCTTTCGCTTTACCCAAACAATCGTAGATTGCTTGCCGGAATTCTTCTAATTGTGTCAGGATCATCACGTCAATGATTTATCAATTACATTCATTGACTCTACAGCAGTCAGTGTTACTACTGATTGCTTTTCTTTAAACTCTTTAGTCTTCAGTTCAGTACTATTGTCTATTTTTTGCTATCTGATTCTCTAAGTACTTTTTTCTGAGCCTGAGCTTTTAGTCCAAACTCCAGAATTCAAATACTGCATCTTTTGCCTTCCCCAAACGATCATAGATAGCTTGCTGGAATTTTTCTAGTCGTGTCAGGATCATCACGTCAATGATTTATCGATTACTTTCATTGACTTTACGGCAGTCAGTGTTACTGCTGGCTGCTTTTCTCTAGCTTTTTAGTCCAAAGTCCAGTAATTACTGTAAGCGCACGCCGTATTTTAATTGCGATTACTAGCTCTTGTCCATACAAACATATCTTTTCTGCTGCTCATAGACGTTTAAAAATGCTCTCTAATACTGCTTAATTGAAGTAAATTTGCCTTTTACATATTTCTAATTAATGATACTTTAGGCTTTGGTTGATTCAAGTCTTGTTTTGGAATGCGGGCATTTTATAAACAGAGCATTTGATTTTAGTACCACTAAAAAGATAGTAATTATTTTAGCTTTATAACCGCGACTTTATACTTAAATCATCTCCGCACCTAAATTTTGATTGATGATGTATCAAAAAAATGCCTCACATCAGGCCATGTAAAGTGATTTTTTACTACTTGTGAGAAATCCGGGTCTTAACTTTTGTTGTCTTTCAAATGCTGTTTCTTTCCAATTCTCTCGACTTTGTTTAAACAGACGAACTAATCGGCTGGACGAACTTTTTAATTCTTTCATTAACCACCAATTTTTTGGGTATATTTTGAGACATACATTATGTATGAATAAATATTACCTCAAAACACCCAAAGTCAACACCCTAGGCGGAACCTGCACAAGTGATATAGTCGTATGATTGCACCCTTCGAGTGGACGCGGTGAGAAAAGATTGCGATTACTCCCACTACAGGGCATAAGTTTATACAACGTAAGGTGAAGTGACAGAAATTGGAGAGATAATGTGGTTGTATTGTTTGTCACGCCACTACACAATAACACCGGAAAGTGGTGTAACCTCTCGTTTGATGAAAGATTTGGACAATTTAAAAACTTAGCTAAGTCGAGTATTTGAGCGATGGAGTAGTTAAAACGAGAGTGTTAAATCACAATTATCCTTGTAGAGAAAAGGAAAAATCAAATTGAGTTACGATAATACTGTCAAAGTTGATGAATTATTCGTCCAGTGGGATAAACCTAATTCACCTGGGTGTGCTATTGCTATTATTCAAAATGGGCAGATGATTTACCAACGTGGTTATGGCATGGCTAACTTGGAATATAACATTCCCCTAACCCCTAACTCTGTCTTTGATATCGCTTCTAACTCTAAGCAATTTACAGCAATGTGTATCGCTTTATTAGCTAGAGAAAAATTACTTAACTTAGATGATGAATTGCAAAAATATATTCCAGAAATCCCTCACTACAATCAGTCAATTACTATCCGCCATTTAATCGATCACACCAGCGGTTTGCGCGACTATTTAATTCTGATGTTCTTTGCTGGAATGATATTTGAAAACAAGTATTTAAATGAAGAGATTATTGCCTTAATTGCTCGGCAACAAAGCTTAAATTTCGAGCCTGGAAGCGAGCAATTATATTGCAATTCTGGCTACATTTTACTAGCAGAAGTTGTAAGACGTGTTTCTGGTAAATCTTTACGTGTATTCGCTCAAGAACATATTTTTGCCCCATTAGGGATGAAGAATACCCATTTCCACGATAATTTCAAGGAAATAGTGAAAAATAGAGCCAATGGATACGCTCCAAAAGATGGAGATGGTTTTCAAATCGATATGTCTTTTCACGATTTCTGTGGAGATGGACAGCTTTACACGACGGTCAAAGATTTACTACTTTGGGATCGAAACTTCTACCACAATATTTTAGGTGGCTACGGACAAGATTTAATTGAAGAGGTGACTACTCCACGCAAACTCAATAATGGCGAAGTTCTATCAGGTTCATTTGGGTTGCAGATTAGCAATCACGGCGGGTTGAAAATAATTAAGCACGGAGGCTCATGGACGGGTTATCGGAGCGACTTTATTCGATTTCCCGAACGCCAGTTTTCTGTTATCTGTCTGGCTAATCTCAGTACGATTAACCCAACTAAATTAGCTTTTCAAGTTGCTGATATATATTTAGAAAATGATTATATTGAAGATATCCTTAAACCTATTCCGCGTACTATTAGCTCTATTAATTTAACTGTAGTGGAGCTACAGCCAAAAACTGGATTTTATTATAACTCCAAGACTGAAAGTATATGGGAGTTAGAGATAAAAGGTGAAAAATTAATGGCAAAGCTAGCATGGATGTATTTTCAACTTATTCCAATTGATACCAACCATTTTAAATCTGTCGATAATGAAATTAACTATGACATCGAGTTTGCTGAAGATTTTACTCGAATGATAGTCAAAATAGATATTGACAATAGTATTAAAACCTACACTCTTGAAAAAATGCTAGATTCTCCAAAAGATTTATGGACAGATTATCTTGGTATTTATTATTCAGTTGAATTAGAGTCTAAGTTTAAAATAACTTTAGCAAATAGTAAATTATATTTTCATAACAAAGGCTATCCACCATCTCATCTCAGAGTTGCTGGAAAAAACCTCTTTCTTATATATCTTAACCATGTAGATAAGTTTGAATTTGTACGAGATCGAGAAGGCCAAGTTATCGGTTTATATCGTTGTTGTGATAGGGTACGAAGGCTCTATTTTAGCAAACAGTAAATCATCAGAAGCAATAACAAGCTAGCTGGAGGGATTTGTACGCTTATGTCGCAAAAATGAATTTCCATCCTTGGCAACAATGCTTAATTTACATGACTTTAAGCCTTAACTGAACCGTATTGCTTGATAGTTTGAATCTGATTATCAAAATAAGGTTCATATCCATCAACTGTAACTTCTTGTGCTTGCTCAATGCAAACTTTATCTGTTTTGCTAACATCTGAACTTGGGGCAGATTCATCATCGTCACATGATTGTCTACGATAATATCATGTTCGGTTAAACAATTATCATTGCGAACGAAGTGAAGCAATCTCAAAAGCCTTACGATTGCTTCGCTTCTTGCTTCGTTCCACTTTGTTGCAGTCGCAATGACATATTACAAGTAATCTGCCGAACATGATATAAAATGAACATTAAAAGCCCCAATTATCTTTTTTTGTCCAAAGTCCAATTGCTAAAGTTGGCAAAGAAAGCTTGGAGTAATTTCTCATCTACTTCCGGCCAGCGAATACTAGTATCTGCAAGCCCATTGAGGGTATTTTGGCAATCAAATTTTAAGCTAGATGTTGCATTTGGCGTTGACTCTGAATATCTATTGTCTCCAGCCAGCGATATAGCTGAATACAAAGCGTTATCACTAGAAATTTGGGTATTGCGAAGTAGTTCAGCTTGCCAATCCGCATAGGAAAGCAGTTGCAGTGGGTAGCCCAAAGAGCGAATGCAGTTAATAAATTGACTCCAAGGCGCAGAATGAGAACTAATTAAATGAAAGGCTTTGCCCAAAGATTCTGGCTGCTGCGACAGGCGGATTAAAATTTTTGCGAGATAGTCAACAGGTGTAATTTCTATCAAACTGTTCATCTCTGGCGCACTTTTTAGTTGAATACAACTTTTGATGAATCTATAAAATATGTCATTTGAATTCCAAATGCCGGTTTGACTGTGCCATGTTATTCTACCAAGCCTGTAGATACTGCAAGGCAAACCGCGATTGCGTGCCATCATTACGAGCTTTTCTGCAACCCATTTACTTTGGGCATAGCCTCCAGAAAGTCCTTGGCTGTCTTCCAGAGGATCATTTTCTTGAATAACGTCTAATTTTAAATATTCATCTGAGGCGAAAATGCTAACAGTAGAAATGAAATGCACAGGTTTGATTTTGATTTGACTAGCTAATCTCAAGACTTCCTCAGTTCCACGAACATTTGCTGCTTTCAACAAAGCGTATGGATAAACATGATTCACCAAAGCGCCATTATGGTAAATTAAGTCAATTTTCCTCGCCATGAGGTGAAACTGCTCATCACAAAGACCGAGAAGCGGTTGAAATAAATCTCCTAATACGGGAATAATCCGCGAGTTAAAAGATTCTTCCCAAAGTAAATAAGCTTTCAGGTTTTCTTCCAGCCGTTGTTTACCTGCGTTAAAATTAGCAGCACGTACCAGACAATAGATATCTGCTTGAGTTTGTTGTAATAATTCAGCGAGCAAAAAAGCACCGACAAAGCCTGTTGCACCCGTGAGAAAAATCGCCGCAGGTTCACTTACAGGTTGATAAACTAGGTTAAGAGGGTTAATTGTCTGGTCTAGGACGACTTCAGCTTGTAAGTTAACGCTAGTAATTTCATTTGCACTGACACTAGAGTCTATCCCAGAGGTAAACTCAATAGTCTGAGCAAGTTCAGCTATAGTTGGGGCAGTAAATAAGTGGCGTAACGGTAAGTTAATCTGGAAAGTCTCATTTACCTGAGACATCACCCGAATTGTGGAGAGTGAATGACCTCCTAACTCAAAGAAATTATCCAGAACACCCACCTGCTTGAGATGCAGTGCATTAGCCCAAATATCTGCCAATACCTTCTCTACAGGAGTACGTGGTGCCACAAAACTCACTGCCAACTGGATATTATCGGAATCAGGAACAGGTAAAGCTTTGCGGTCTATCTTGCTATTGGGAGTTAAAGGTAAAAACTCTAACATTACAAAAGCAGAGGGTACCATGTACTGTGGTAATTTTTCTTTCAAGAAAATGCGTAAATCCTCGATAGTTGGCGTTTGCTCCAACTGCGGCACAAAATAAGCTACTAAGCGTTTCTCTCCTGGGATATCTTCTCTCGCCACTACCACATTTTCCTTGACTCCTGGATGCTGACTCAGTATTGCCTCAATTTCCCCTAACTCAATTCGGAAACCTCGGATTTTTATTTGATTGTCGATGCGCCCCAGGTATTCTATGTTTCCATCTGGTAAATAACGGGCTAAGTCACCAGTTTTGTATAGGCACTCCCCTACTCCCTCCGAAGTTCTGAGCCTCGCTCCGCGAGGAGCTATCGCTAACGGAGGAAGCCTCCGCTCACACCTCTCTCTGGTTCTAGCAAAGGGGTTAGGGATAAATTTCTGTTGTGTTAATTCTGGACGGTTAAAATAACCCTGCGCTAACCCTGCACCACCGATGTGTAACTCTCCAGGTACACCGATGGGTACTGGTTGCAGATTTTGATCTAAGATATAAA
>NZ_JADEXU010000263.1 GCF_015206895.1 Nostoc sp. LEGE 12450
TCTTTATTGAGGTGTTTTCATCCCATAGCACAAAGCTAGAGGTAGTTCCGCCCAATCATAATAAATACATAAGACACTTTAGGAGAAGAGTAACGCATGGGCAAGGTAGTCGGCATCGACTTGGGTACAACCAACTCAGTAGTCGCCGTTATGGAGGGTGGCAAGCCGGTGGTGATTGCCAATGCAGAAGGAATGCGAACAACCCCCTCCGTAGTTGGCTTTAGCAAAGAAGGCGAAAGGGTAGTTGGGCAAATGGCACGCCGCCAAACCGTCCTCAATCCCCAAAATACCTTTTTTGCAGTGAAACGCTTCATTGGGCGCAAATATGCCGAACTTAGTCCAGATTCTAAGCGTGTACCCTACACCATCCGCAAAGATGAAGTAGGTAATATTAAAATTGCTTGTCCCCGTCTCAATAAAGATTTCGCCCCAGAAGAGATTTCGGCAATGGTGCTGAAGAAATTGGCAGACGATGCTAGTCGCTATTTGGGTGAACCAGTCACAGGGGCAGTGATTACAGTCCCCGCTTATTTTAACGATTCTCAACGGCAAGCAACCCGCGATGCTGGCAGAATTGCTGGTTTAGAGGTATTGCGGATTCTCAATGAACCGACTGCTGCATCTTTGGCTTATGGATTAGATCGGGGTGACACGGAAACTATCTTAGTATTTGACTTGGGTGGCGGTACTTTTGACGTGTCGATTTTAGAAGTGGGCGATGGGATATTTGAAGTCAAAGCTACCAGTGGAGATACGCAACTTGGTGGTAATGATTTTGACAAAATAATCGTAGATTGGTTAGCAGAGCAATTTCTGGAAACTGAAGAAATAGACTTAAGACGCGATCGCCAAGCTTTGCAACGTCTGATGGAAGCTGCGGAAAAAGCCAAAATTGAGCTTTCTGCTGTCAGCGTTACTGATATTAACTTACCCTTCATCACCGCCACAGAAGATGGCCCCAAACATCTGGAAACTCGTTTAACTCGTTCCCAGTTTGAAGGTTTGTGTGGTGATTTGGTAGGGCGATTGCGGACACCAGTGAAACGCGCCCTCAAAGATGCCGGACTTTCACCTAGAGATATTGAAGAAGTTGTGTTAGTTGGCGGTTCTACACGGATGCCAATGGTGAAACAGCTAGTGCGAGACTTGATTGGTACAGAACCTAACGAAAACGTCAATCCTGATGAAGTAGTGGGAGTGGGTGCAGCAATTCAAGCCGGAATTCTTGCAGGCGAACTCAAAGATGTGCTGCTTTTGGATGTCACACCCCTTTCTTTGGGATTGGAAACCATCGGTGGCGTGATGAAAAAACTTATTCCCCGCAACACTACTATCCCAGTCCGTCGTTCTGACATTTTTTCCACATCTGAAAATAACCAAAATACTGTGGAAATTCACGTAGTTCAGGGCGAACGAGAAATGGCAGGAAACAATAAGTCTTTAGGACGTTTCAAGCTGTATGGTATCCCGCCAGCACCACGAGGAATTCCCCAAGTTCAGGTGTCATTTGATATTGATGCTAATGGTATTTTACAGGTAACAGCCTTAGATAGAACCACTGGGCGAGAGCAAAGTATCACCGTTCAAGGCGCTTCCACTTTGAACGAGTCAGAAGTGAATCGGATGATTCAAGATGCACAGAAATACGCCGATGTCGATCGCGAACGTAAAGAAAGGGTAGAAAAGCGGACTCGTTCTGAGGCATTAATTTTCCAAGCAGAACGGCAACTTAGAGAAGTTGCACTTGAATTTGGTATGCAGTTTGCCCGCAGCCGTCGCCAAAGAATTGATAATATTTGCCGAGACCTAAAAGAGAGTCTGAAGGAAAATAGCGATCGCGGTATCGATCAAGCCTACGCCGATTTGCAAGATGCTCTCTATGAGCTAAATCGGGAAGTCCGCCAGACTTATGCTGAAGATGAAGATGATGATTTATTAGGTACTATCCGTGACATCTTTACTGGCGGTGATAAGGATAAAGAACGCGAATTTCCTAGAGATACATATCGGGAACGCGATTCATTCGGTAAGGACTATGGCAGAGATTACGGTAAAGACAATAGCCGAGACAATAGCCGAGACTATGGCCGAGACAATAGCCGAGACAGTCGTTCTTCCTCTTATGAAAGCCGTCCTCCACGCAAATCCCGTCCCAGCTACCAAGATAACTGGGATGATGAAGATGACAATGATTGGTTGTAGTACTTTTAATAAAAGTTAGGAGTTAGGAGTGAGAAGTTTAAAATTAAATCTTTCAACTCCTAATTCATAATTCATAACTACTAAGTAATTTA
The DNA here is from genome assembly GCF_015206895.1 of Nostoc sp. LEGE 12450. GTDB lineage: Bacteria > Cyanobacteriota > Cyanobacteriia > Cyanobacteriales > Nostocaceae > Nostoc. The sequence continues at coordinate 2,295 of NZ_JADEXU010000263.1, forward strand.
AAATTTAAATAACTGAACTATGCAAAATTTGCCGAATTTCCGCGATTACTACGAAATTTTAGGAGTATCTAAAGACGCTTCTGGTGAGGAAATTAAAAAGGTTTATCGGCGGTTAGCAAGACAATATCACCCCGATCTGAATCCGGGTAACAAAGAATCTGAGGAAAAATTTAAGGATATCGGTGAGGCTTATGAAGTCCTTTCGGACTCAGCCAAGCGATCGCAATACGACCAGTTTAGCCGCTACTGGAAGCAAAAAGGCTTTGCAGGCAACAAACAAACGCCAAAGGCTAAAACTTGGCAGAGTGGTGCTAGCGATCGCAACGGTAATCAGGAAGTAGATCCAAGCCAATTCTCCGACTTTGAAAGCTTTATTAATCAAGTTATCGGTGTCAAAAATAAGAGTGGGGCCAGTAAGTCTAGTAATGGCAATACTAGCGATCCGTTTCGTTCCCCCAGAACAAAAGTTGCCTATACAGTTAACACTCCACCTCGCACTACTCGCCGAGATATAGAAGCCAGATTAACGCTACCACTAGAAAAAGCTTATCAAGGCGGTAATGAACGCATCCGTTTGGAAGATGGGCGATCGCTAGAAGTTAATATGCCACTAGGAATGGTTACAGGTCAAACCATTCGTTTGCGAAACCAAGGCGTTGGTGGTGGCGATCTATACTTAAAAATTACCGTTGAGCCTCATCCATTATTTAAGCTAGAAGGTTTAAATATTCTTTGCCAAGTACCAGTTACTCCCAGCGAAGCAGTTTTAGGAGGACAGGTAGAAGCACCAACTTTAGACGGCCCAGTGAAAATGACAATTCCCCCAGGAGTTAGGTCTGGTCAAAAATTCCGACTAGGAAATAAAGGCTACCCCGGCGATGACGGTAAACGTGGCGATCAATTAGTAGAAATTCAAATAGTTACACCGAAAAATATCAATCAAGAAGAACAGGAATTGTACGAAAAGTTACGAGAAATTGAAACTTTTAAACCCCGTGCTGATTTAATACGTTAGAGATAAAATATCAATTTTAATGAAGCTATTGACCAGAACAAAGACTAATTAAAAATTAGTCTTCGTCATTTTGAAAAATCGTTTCTATATCTTGTGAACCGTGCAAGATACGTACAATTTCTATGCCTTCGTCTATTAGACGATAAAAAATTAAATAATTTTTCACCAGGAAACTTCGCAAAAAAGGAGCCACTTCATCTTGTAGCCTGCCCATTTTTGGGAATTTGGCCAGTTTTGGAAAGCTTTCTCGCAAAATATCAAAAAGTTTGTCAGCAGCTTTTAAGTTATTTGGAGCAAGATATTTCCATATATCCTCAATATCTTGCGCTGCTTGAGTAGAAATACGAAATCGACTCATACAGAATCGCTGTTAGCCAAATTTTGCTGTCCTCGTGCTTTAATATTTGCAAAAAAAGCTGGAAGTGACTCGTCGTTATATTCAGTATACTGTCCACTATCGAGCTGCTTAATACCAATGTCAATCTGACTGCGTAATGCTTCTAACTTGAGTTTTTGCAGTTCTTCTTCAAGGCGCTGGAGTTCATCTATCATCTGTTGAAACGCTTGCGCTTCATGCACCACAACCTCAGCTTTCCCATTCACCGTTAGTACAATCGGAGACTTAGTGACCTTGATCCGTTCTAAGTAATCTTTGGCATTACGCTTAAAGTCGGTAAGAGTTTGAATATTTTCGAGATTAATTTTGATCTGCATCGCATCTAATTAAATGCTTTATTAAGATATCTTATCAAATGCTAGACCTGCTGTGTCTTCTGCAATTCACAAAGGATTTAAAATATAAAAAATATCTTTGAGCAAAGTGACTCAAACAGCCGTGAATCAAAACAGGGCAATGCCACAAAGCAGTGAACCAACTTATTACTCCCTGCTAGGACTGCATCCCTCGGCATCAGTAATTGATATTCGTCGCGCTTATCGAGAACTGAGCAAACGCTATCATCCTGATACTACAGACTTGCCTACTGCGATCGCCACTCCCAAATTTCAGCAAATTAACGAAGCTTACGCCACCCTTAGCCATCCAGAACGCCGATTAAGCTACGATTTAAAAATTGGCTATTCCCGCTTTGGAGTGATTCAACCACCCCCTGACTTGAATCATCCTGTCTCGCATTCTCATGACTGGTCAAAATCAGCTTACCTCGACCCAAGCGATCGCCCCTTATCATCTGGCGAAATTTTTGCTTTATTTATGCTGGTGTTAACATTTGTAGGTTGTTTGTTGTTAGCAGTTGCCATTGGTTTAACTCGTGGTGATGCTGCTTTTCAAACGCGTTTGCTACAGTCAACTCCATCTGTACAACAGCAAATTAACCATATATCGCAACTAATTACCCTTATGGTAATTAAAAATTAAAAAATTTCCTAATCCAAAATCCCAAATTCCTATGCCTCTTCTTCCCTCTGATACCCCCCTGTATAATCATCCCCTGCCACAAATTGAACAGTGGCTAAAAGACCAAGGCTGTAAACAAGACGAAACCCAGAGACATTGCTGGCATGTGCAACGGCCGAGTTGGCAAGCTGAACTATGGCTCGACGTTGAGCAAATTGTAGTGCGATATGTCCAATCTGGGGAAAATGGACAAGATATCCAACGCTCATTCAAATATTCTCTCAGTCGGGATGATGTAGAACAAGCTGTGTTTTCTGGACCATAAGGAAGTGCTGAGTACAGGTCAAAAAGTAAATTTAGCCAAAAGTCCATAGCGATCACATTATGACTGCTGAATGCAATCGCGTCATAATGATGGAAACTAATGCCACCCTATTGAATTAATAACTCCTCACTCTTCACTGATTTTAAACTTTACCAAACCGCCGCTCCCTCTGCTGATAGGCACATAAGGCGCGGTGAAACTCGGCCCGGTCAAAATCGGGCCAGAGAGCATCAGTGATGTAAATTTCTCCATAAGCCATTTGCCAGAGAAGGAAATTTGAGAGGCGCATTTCTCCACTGGTGCGAATTAACAAATCTGGGTCAGTAATTCCGGCTGTATACAAGTGGCTCTCAAACACTTGTTCATTAATTTCATCGGGTTGTAGCAGACCTTGCTGGACTTGTTTTGCGATCGCCTGACAAGCTTGTAAAATTTCCTGCCGTCCGCCATAATTAGTTGCCACTGAAAACCGGATACCGCGATTATCCTTGGTTTCTTCCATTGAACGGGATATTTCTTGCTGGAGCGATCGTGGCAGAGCCTGCAAATTTCCGACAAACTTAATTTGAACATTCTCTTCGACCATTTCCCGCAGTTCTTGGCGCAAAACTCTTTGAAACAGAGTCATCAAAAAATCCACTTCTTCCTGCGGTCTTTTCCAGTTCTCCGTTGAAAAAGCATAAGCTGTCAGCGCCTGAATTCCCCAATCCTGACAACAGCGGAGTAAATCCTTAAGAGCATCTACTCCTCGCTTATGACCCATAATTCGAGGTAGACCCTGACGTTTAGCCCATCGACCATTGCCATCCATAATCACCGCAACGTGCTGCGGCAATAGTTCTCGTTTTAAGTCAGTAGGCAAATCTTGCAGTTTAGTTTGTTGTGCTGTCATTTTTTATCTCGAGAAGCGGTCGATGGTAATCCGAGTAAACGTGAAACCAGTGCTAGTGTCTTCCCACCTATCCGACGAACAAAACTCAACAGACCAGGAGCAACAGCTTCCCTATCCACGGTTGGTGACAAAAGAGCCTCTAATGACTCTTTTAGTTTCTTAATCGTCAGTGGTCTATTTAGAGTTCCCCGTTCCGCTAAGGAAATGGAACCCGTTTCTTCAGATACAACGACACAAATGCAATTTTCGACCCGCTCAGTAATTCCCATTGCCGCCCGGTGGCGTGTTCCCAACTGGCGCGAGGCTGTGCGTCCCGAAAGTGGTAAAATTATACCCGATGATACGATCCGTGAGCCACGGATTAATGTCGCTCCATCGTGTAACAAAGTTTTCGGCTGAAAAATTGTCTGGATTAGTTCTTTAGAAACCTCCGCATTTAGCTTTACTCCTGGCACAGAAAAATCTCGTTCATCAATTGGCCCTGTGGTTTCCACAATTAGTAAAGCTCCAATCCGGTTTTTTGACAATTCTTTAACAGCCTCAACAATTTCATCAATTACACTATCAGATTTGGGGATTGCCAGCCGATCGGGTTGAAACAACTGGCGGAATTCGCCACGCCCCAATTGCTCCAAAAACCGCCTAAACTCTGACTGTAAAGCAACTGCCATCGCTACAGCACAACCAATCACCAACTTTTCTAGTACAAAACTTAGCAGAGGTAGTCCTAATCTGCCACTTAGTGCTGAGGCTAGCATTAAGATAATGAATCCCCGCACCATCCATAGTGTTCGGCGCTCACTAATAATAACTAGTATCATGTAAGTCAGCGCCAGCACTAACACAATATCCAGAGTCCCAAGCAGCAAGGACTGTGACCACCCCAGGTTTATCAGCCATTGCTTCCACCAATCTCTCATGACATCTGGATTACACTTTTGCCTCTAATTACAGTTAGTCATTTGTCATTTGTCATTTGTTATTAAACCGCGTCTACTGTGAAAACCGTAGTTTTTTGTAATGAGGCTAAAGTTCAAAACTCAAGCCACGACAGAATAATATACTCTCTTCAAAAACTCTAGGTTTCAAAATAGACGGGGTTTAGCTCCTAGCTAATGACCAATGACTAATGACTATTTTTTAGTCTTTCTGGTAGGCTATCTTGTCGAATTAAGTCTTGATAAGTTTCACGTTGCAAAATTAAATTCGCTTCGCTATTCGCCACCACAACTGCTGCCGGTCGGGGCAAGCGGTTGTAGTTAGATGCCATACTGTAATTGTACGCACCAGTTCCCATAACTACGAGAATATCTCCTGGTTCAGTCTTTGGGAGTAGTGCATTTTTAATCAGAATATCTCCTGATTCACAATGTTTACCAGCAATTGTGACTGTTTGGGTTACAGGAGAAGACATTTTATTGGCAACTACTGCCCGATAAACTGATTGGTAAGTAATCGGGCGAGGATTATCGGACATTCCCCCATCGATCGCTACGTAGGTACGAATTTCTGGAATAACTTTGGATGAACCAATAGTATAAGCAGTGACGCAAGCTGTGGCAATTAGCGATCGCCCTGGTTCACTCAGTAATTTCGGCAAAGGAAGATTTTCGACCGCACAGGCTTCTTGGACAACTTCACAAATCGCCTTCACCCACTCTTCAATGCTGGGAGGATCATCTGATTCTGTATACTTAATCCCTAAACCACCACCAACATTTAACTCTGTAATATTTAAACCATACTTTCCGGCATCCCGCAGCCATTGCACCATCACAGCAGCTAAATCTTGATGCGGTTGGCGCTCAAAAATTTGGGAACCAATATGAGCGTGTACCCCTACGCAATTAAGGGTGCGTTGTTGACTGACAAAGGTAAATACTTCATCTAAATCGTTGGGATCAAAGCCAAATTTGCTATCTAAGTGTCCCGTGCGAATATATTCGTGGGTGTGGCATTCAATACCGGGAGTTAACCGTAGCATGATACGTATAGGGAGAGGGGATGAGG
>NZ_JADEXU010000264.1 GCF_015206895.1 Nostoc sp. LEGE 12450
CGAATTACGCTCTCAACTGAAAAAACACCATAAAGCCAGAATTGAACAATATCGATTTCGCAGAGATCCCAAGGGTTATTTGGCTAATTTAGAGAGTCGTCTTCTCTAGTAAGTTTTACCACACTAGGTATTAACGATACTGTTGAACTTGACGAACTTGCAACGCTGATTGAGCAACTGCCACCGCGACCAGTTTGGGAAGCAACTACGTCAAATGCTCAAGTTTCTGTTTCAAAAGGGGTTCGTTTAAGTCCCCTTAAGCCAAAATCTCAATCAGCATCAGTTACTCAAACATTATCTCAATTTCTTAATATCGTTCCTCTAGATTATGAGGTTATTGACTGGGCTGCTACTGAGGGCTTAAAGGATACCCTGTACGAAACATACCGCCCTCAAAGATTAAGAATCAAGGATGCTCTACCCCATCCGTCCTTGCTTTGCGAAAGTGCAGCACTAGCCTTAGTCTCTCCCCCGGCTCCCACATACAAACCTCACTTACCTCAGCACATCATCACCCAAGGATTGCTATCTGAAGCACAATTAGAAAGCGTGATCTACGCTGGTCTTGCCCACTCTGAGTTTCTATCAGGTTCTTACTTGGTAGACGATTCTTGGGATAATGTGACTGTCGCGGCAACTGGCGAAGAAAATGCCGTAAAATTTCGTCGTGGCTGGTTCTTGGGCGACGGGACGGGTGCGGGTAAAGGTAGACAAGTCGCTGGGGTTCTTTTGGACAATTGGTGTCAGGGGCGCTCTAAAGCTATCTGGATTTCCAAAAGCTCTGCACTGATTGAGGATGCCCGACGCGATTGGTGTGCTTTAGGAGGTGATGCAAAAGATATCATCGACCTAAGCAACATCAAACTTGGCGACTCCATCCCTTTCACCCAAGGCATTCTGTTCTGTACGTACTCAACTCTGCGTTCTCAAAAGAATGGCAAAAGTCGGCTTAAGCAAATCGTTGAATGGGCAGGTAAGGACTTTGAAGGAGCGATCGCCTTTGACGAGTGCCATGCAATGGGCAACGCGATGGCGCAGGAAGGTAAACTCGGTATGGTTGCAGCATCCCAGCAAGGCATTGTTGGGCTGCGGTTGCAAAACGCATTACCGCAGGCACGGGTTATCTACGTTTCTGCTACTGGAGCAACGAAGGTTTCCAACCTATCTTATGCAAATCGTCTGGGGCTTTGGCAGACTGGAGATTTCCCGTTTACCTCCCGTGAGGATTTTGTGGAATCCATTGAGGGCGGTGGTATCGCTGCGATGGAAGTGGTAGCCAGGGATCTCAAGGCTTTGGGACTGTATCTGGCGCGGAGTCTCAGTCTAATAAAGCTTGAGCTTAAAATTTTTCTACTTGGTTAATATTTTGACTATTAGGAGAAATCATGCTAAATTTTTCCAAAAAATAGACAAAGTATATTTAATTAATCAGCAATAATCAAATGCCTGACAATTTAGAACCACAGCCAGAAGAAACAAAAATAATCAAATTTAATCCACCGCAGTCTGGTAATTCTGCTATCTTAGCAAAGCAAGGCAATTTGGATTTACATAACGTTAGGGAGAATATTATTGAGCGTATTAAAAATGCTGATAATTCCGAACTTCCTGAATTAATAAAGATTTTAGATAATTTACAACCTCAAATTGATAGAGAAATCGCAGAAAAACTAGCTTTAGCTAAACTCGAAGCGATCCAAAAACAAACGGCTGTTCAGGAAAAACAAGCTATACTAAAAATTAATAATCTTCAGCAAGAAACTAATTTGGCCCGTAAAATCGAAGTTACAAATATAACCTTTAAATTTGTAGGCTCAGGTATTGGCTGTTTCATTGGTTTGTATTTGATTTTAATAGGCAATCCATTCATTGGCCCATTAATATTAATTCTAAGTTTAGCTACCTATCTAAATATACCTATAAATGATATCACTAATTTAATTAGTCAAATGAATCAAGTACCAAAAGAATCTGAAAAAAACCTGCTAGATATTTCTGAAAAAAAGCAAAACAATCAAAACAATCAACAGAAGGAATAAATAATATGCAAAACTTGGAAAGAATTAATAATTTTGAAACAGAATCTAATGATTACAATGCTAATTTTATTAAACAATATAGCTTAATTCAAAAGGATAAAATACGATCTCAATATTTGACAGCATTCTATTTGTTGTTTTTTACATTAATATTAATTTTTATAATGGTATTTTCCAACGCTGAAATTGGTATTAAACAGGCTTTAATAGTTCTTGTAGGATTAGTAACTTTATTTGCATTAAATTTAATTAAGCAAACTACAACTAATAATAATACTTCAGCTTTACCTTTAGTAATTAATCAAAATTTCTATGATAATAAACAATATGAAACCTCTAACAATCATTACTATAATCAAAATCAAAAACAGAATTTAGCTGAAGCAGCAGCAGAAATTCAACAGCTACTTGACCAACTTTCTCAAAATAAAGAAACTAAAACTGAAAGCGAAAAATTAACCATGATAGCTGAAGTTGTTGATGAAATTGAAAGTAATCCTCCACTAAAATCACGATTAGTTCAAGCCATAAAAGCTGGAGGTTCAGAAGCTCTCAAGGACATGGTTTCTAATCCACTAATAAATATATTTCTAGCAACTATAAAAGGTTGGGAGACAGGAGATGACGAAACACCTGCATCATAAGCTAAAGAATAATACAATAAAGAACAAAAAGTTTATAAATATACAACTTTGGGCTGAAAGACTAGCAAAAAAGTTACAAAACTCAAATGTAAAAGCAATTGTATTAAATAAGTTACTCAGTCCCGCAACTTTAAAAGAAATAGACAGGCAAATCAATTAAAAAGAAGCTTAAACATGAATTTGGCAGACAGAGGAGAAATGGATGTTCAATATTTTCATACAAGTGATCGCTCCTAGCTATCCCAGCCAATCCCCACTCACCTCCGTCCTTCCCAAAATTTCAGTTGCACCTTCCGCCCCCTCTAGCCCAGGATAACGCATGACAGCACTGCCCTGAAACCATCAGCATGATTTCGGTGCCGTAAGTGGGAAAGCTCATGTACTACCACGAACGGTAAGGCTGACACCGGCTTGATGGCTGCGGGTTTATGTGAGTAGGTTCCGCAGATTTGCTTTTGTTGAAGGAAATTGGCTAAGGATTTCTCGATTTCTGGGTCACAGGTGCAGACTTTTTGGCTAAGTGCGGTATATTTTACTGTGGGCGCTCTCTGTAAATATCGCCATATCAAGTAAAAATTCCTATGTTACAGTCCGTACAAGCCGATAATCAAAACAAATTCAAGGTAAATCCTGCTTTTCGTAACGTAGTCATGCTCCTAGATTATTCTCACAAGAATCTCACAGGTCGTTCATTTAAAGGTAAAAACCTTGTAGGAGCAAACTTTAGTTTTGCAGATATTCGTTCTTGCGATTTTAGTGGGGCAATTCTTAAAGACGCAAACTTCTATCATGCTAAAGCAGGCATACAAAATCTTTGGGTTATATATTTACCTGTTTGCTCATTGTTATTTTTGGGGATATTAGGATTTTTTTCATATATAGCTAATTATCTTGTAACACTAATAGCTCAAAGTTCTAACTTAGATAATCTAATCACAGGTGTAAGCACTTCTATTTTATAGGCTATTTTCTTCTTGACTACGTTTTATCAAGGATTGGAAACTGGTGTACCCTTATTTATTGTAATTGGAACTATAACTGTTTTATTTTTAACTGGAATCAAAAGTACAGCAGCTTTTAATGGAGCATCGGCTGGAGTTTTAATTATAGCTATAACATTAGTAGGTTCAATAGCATTATCAGCCGCGATTGCTGCTTTTAACAGAACCGTAGCTGTAATGATTTCTATATTAGTAATGTTATGTCTGACTGCTGCCGTAACTGTATCTTTCTTGAAACTTACATCTAGTATAAACAGTGCATTTCTTGTATTCCTGCCTGTAGTAGTAGCAATAGCTATAGCACTGGTCAGTCTTTACATGAGTTACCAAGCAATAGAAGGAAATCAAAAATACAACTTCATTCGTAATACTGCTATTGCTATAGCTTCTAAAGGTAGTACAAATTTTCATAAAGCTGACTTGACTAATGCCAGCTTTAGGAAAGCGCAGCTTAGAAATGCAGATTTGAGAAATGCGACTTTAATAAATACTGATTTCTACCAATCTCAAATGCTTGACTATGCTCAACTTGAAAAAACCTACCTTCAAAATGCTCAAGTACGTGATTTATTAGTTACTAAGCAAGGACAAGATATAATATTTGATCGCCAAGACCTGCGTGGAGTTAAATTGAAAGACGCTAACTTAGAATATGCCAGTTTCATGGGTGCAGACTTGAGCCATGCTAACTTACAAGATGCAAATTTATCTGGAGCCAAGCTAGTACAAACCCAACTTGACGGCACTAATTTTACAGGGGCAACTCTCACAGGCGCATTCATTAAAGATTGGAATATCACGACTGACACCAAGTTTGACGAGGTGCGATGCAAATATGTTTATATGCGCTTGCCCACCCCAGATAACCTAAACCAACATCGTAAACCTGACAATCACCAGGAAGTATTTGCTCTGGGAGAGTTTGAGGATTTCATCAAGCCCATCTTCGACACACTCGATCTATACCACAACCAAGGAGTTGACCCCAGAGCGATCGCCATCTCGTTCAAGCAGTTAGCCGAAAATCACCCCGAAGCAGATTTGCAGATTGTTGGGATGGAAGTGCGTGGTGAGGACAAATTTCTGCTCCGTGCCAAAACAGCGATCGCAGCTGATAAATCGCAACTGAGTGCAGAGTATTTTGCTACTTATAATCAGCTAAAAGCTCTGGCAGAACAAGAAGTTAAAGCACTTATCGCGGAAAAAAATAGCAGAATTGCTGATTTACAGAATATGGTAGTGACAGCACTACAGCGTCCCAGCTTTTATTCAAACGTTGAGCAGGTAGGTTTTATGACTAACAATCCCGGTGGCTTTTCAGTTGGTGGTTCAGTTGGCGGCAACGTCAACAACGTTCAAGGTGACAACAACCGCGCAATTCAAGGTGACAATAACCAAGGTGTGCTTGGTGATGGTAATCAAGTAACTCAACAAAATCAAGTGGGGGCAGATACCGGAGAATCACTCACTAAAGAGGATATTGTCAAGTTACTGGCACAATTAGAAACTTTGATACAAGGTGCAGAACTCCCAGCCGATACTAAAGAAGAAGTAATTGAAGACTTGAGTGCAGCTAAGAAAGCAACAGATAAAGAAGAACCAAATAAGCAACGAGCATTAGAGCGTTTGGGAACTGTGGCAGAAACACTTGAAAAAACAAGTAAGGGCGTGGAAGCTGGTCAGAAAATCTGGACAACAGCCAAGCCGATTATTTTCAAAGTTGCAAGCTGGCTGGGAGCGGTGGCTGGTTCTCACCTGTTGGGATTGTAAAACTGATTTATGAATCAGCTGCCACCAGATAACTCTGAACCACAACAGCCTGATGTAAATTCAACGCAGCAGGCTGATAGTTCTGCACCTCAAAATGTAGTGCAGGGCAATCAAAACCGAGTAGTTCAAGGCAAAGATAACAAAGCTGTTCAGGGTGACAGCAATATAGTCAGTCAAGGTAATAGCAATACCCAAAATATCCATATCACCAATTATTATTACCGTGAAGATATTCGGGTAGCTGCTGTTAAACCTGCCGAAGATGCTGCGAGTGATGAAAAACTGCCATGTCCTTATCGCGGCTTATATCACTTTAGTCCAGATGATGCTGAATACTTTTTTGGTAGAGAAGTATTTACAGAAGAATTGTTTAAGGCAACTCAAACTCGAAATTTTATCCCTGTACTGGGTGCATCAGGAAGCGGTAAATCTTCTGTTGTGTTAGCAGGTTTAGTACCGAAACTCCAACAGCAAGGTCGCTGGTTATTTACTCATTTTCGCCCTGGTTCTAACCCTTTCTACGGTTTGGCTGAAGCATTAGTTCCACTCTACGCGCCTGATTTAGATGATACGGATCGTATTGCCCAAACACGCAAGTTGTCCAATTATTTCTGCAATGGTGATGTTCTTCTTATTGATGTCATTACGAAAATTCAACAAAATCATCCTCACCATCGTGTCTTACTTATTGCAGATCAGTTTGAAGAGTTATATACCTTATGCAATGATGAAAAAACTCGTCGTAATTTTTTGGACTGTCTACTAACTATCGTTCAATCTCCTACCAGCAAATCTCTATCAGCAGTATTTGTTGCAACTATGCGGGTGGATTTTTTAAGTTATGCGCTCTCATATCCAGAATTTGCAGAGCTGTTGAAAGCTGACATCAAAATCAGGTCAATGAAGCGGTCTGAATTAACAGATATAATTGCCAAACCTGCCCAAAAGTTGGGAGTAACATTTCAAGATGGGCTAATAGAACGCATTTTAGATGATGTTAAATCCGAACCAGGGAATTTACCATTGTTAGAATTTGCTTTAACTTTGTTGTGGGAGAAACGCATCAATAAGCAACTGACTCATGCAGCTTATGAGGCAATTGGTGAGGTACAAGGTGCTTTAGCTACTCATGCAGATACGATTTATAAGAAATTTAATGCTACTGAACAGCAACAAGTAAGTCGAATTTTTCTACAATTAGTCCGCCCAGGTGAAGGTACTGAGGATACCCGCCGGGTGGCAACGAAAGCCGAAATAGGTGAAGAGAATTGGTTATTAGTACAAGATTTAGCTGATGAGCGTAAGCGATTGGTGGTCACAAGTCGTAGTGCTGATGGACAAGAAACTGTAGAAGTTGCCCATGAAGCCTTAATTCAGCACTGGCAATTATTACAAAGTTGGATTGATGAAAATCGTAGCCAAATTATACAGAAAAATCAAATCGAACGTTTAGCTAATGAATGGCAAAATAATAAAAAATCTCAGGATTATTTATTAACAGGATCAAGGTTAGCTGAAACTGAGAAGTTTCTTTCTAATGAAGTAGATACTATACTTTTATCGAATTTAGCAAGAGAGTTTGTTCAGAACAGTCAAGAGTATCAACTTAAGCAAGAAAAACGTTGGAGAAAGTTATATGAAGAAGCTGAAGGGCAACGTACAATTGCTCTAGCACGTCAATTAGCAGCGCAATCTGAACTACTACGAAATCAACATCCACATTTACTAGAGCGTAGTGTTTTACTAGCTATAGAAGCTGTAAAACGTTATCACTCGGTAGAAACAGATCAGACTTTAAGACAGGGATTAAATCTACTAGCTCGTCCTCTAATAAATATCAAAAATTCTAAAAATAGAGCAAAAGCTATATCATTTAGTCCAGATGGTAATCTTTTCACTTTTAATCAAGAAGAAGATACTGTTCAAATATGGCAATGGAATGAAAATATAATTTTAAAGTCTTTAAACCATAGAAAAAAATTACCTCCACCTAATTTTCATAATTATAAATTTTCTATTTATTCATCTTTTTTTATTAGTCAAGATTTTCTAGTGACTATAAGTGTTGAATCTTTTATCAAAGATGGATATCTACATGAGTATGGTACTATCTGGCTTTGGGAAGTATTGACAGGTACACTAATTAATAGCGAAACTTTACCAGCATACATAATAAATATTGACTTTTGTGCTTCTAGAAACTTTATTGTAGCAGTTTTACCATTATCTTACTTTGAACCTAAAGTTAAAGCTATAGTTCATAAAAGCCAAGTAATTATTTGGAAATTAATAAATAGAGAATTAACTCCAGTTAAAAAAAATATTTTTGAAAGTCAAATTAGTGCTGTTGCGCTACATCCCAGTTTAGACTGTTTAGCAT
>NZ_JADEXU010000265.1 GCF_015206895.1 Nostoc sp. LEGE 12450
TTAATGCCCAATGACAAATGCCCAATGACCAATGACCAATGACCAATGACCAATGACAAATGACAAAACCAATAGAAGTTCGCAATCCCCGAAATGGCAAATTTGATTACGTAATTATCCCGCCACCCCCAAGGTTGCTAGCACAACAATGCAAGCGATCGCGCCGGGCACAGGTTAGCTGGCAAAAGCTGGGTTTAGAGGGCAGAATCGAAGCTTTACAGCAGTGGAAGGCAGCGATAGTATCAGAGCGCGATCGCTTAACGGAAGCTCTGGTAAATGACACGGGAAGATTATCAACCTCAATATTAGAAATAGACTCTTTCCTCTCTAGCATTGATCGCTGGTGTAGGTTAGCACCAGAATTGCTGCAAGACTCTGCAAAAAACACAGCAATTCCATTTATCGCCTTGCAACAAACATCCGTTCCTTACCCCCTAGTTGGGATCATTAGCCCGTGGAATTTTCCACTGTTGCTCTCAACCATTGATACCATTCCGGCATTGTTGGCGGGTTGTGCCGTCATTGTCAAACCCAGTGAAATAGCTCCCCGCTTCGTTGCACCACTGACAACAGCACTCAATGCCGTCCCTAAATTGCGCGATGTCTTAACTTTTATTGAAGGAGCAGGCGCAACCGGATCTATTTTGATTGACAATGTAGACTTAGTATGTTTTACAGGTAGTGTCGCAACAGGGCGAAAAGTGGCAGAAGCGGCTGCTAAACGGTTTATTCCAGCTTTTTTGGAATTAGGGGGAAAAGATCCTGCGATCGTTTTAGAATCAGCCAATTTAGAATTAGCAACCTCAGCAATCTTGTGGGGTTCCGTCGTCAACACTGGACAGTCGTGCTTATCAATTGAGCGGATTTACGTTGCTGAATCCATATTCGAAAAGTTTTACCATCAACTAGTAGCCAAAGCACATCGCCTTGGGCTAGCCTACCCCACTGTTAAAAGTGGAGAAATTGGCCCCATCATCGCCGAAAGACAAGCCGCAATTATTAGCGATCATCTCCTAGATGCAGTAGAAAAGGGAGCAGTCATTCACTGCGGCGGCGTAATTGAAGACTTGGGTGGGGGTTGGTGGTGTCGTCCAACAGTGCTTACCCAGGTTAATCATTCCATGAAAGTGATGACGGAAGAGACTTTTGGCCCCATTATGCCAATAATGCCTTTTTCCACAGTTGAAGAAGCGGTGTCTTTAGCAAATGATTCAATTTATGGATTAAGTGCTGCTGTTTTTGCCTCGGAAGCTGAAGGCTTAGAAATTGCCCAGCAGATAGAAGCAGGTGCTATTAGTATCAACGATGCTGCACTCACAGCCATCATGCACGAGGGAGAGAAAAACGCCTTTAAATTCTCCGGGATGGGAGGATCGCGCATGGGTGCAGCAGCGCTGAAACGGTTCATGCGAAAAAAAGCTATTTTAATTAAAACTAATGCGACTAATGACCCTTGGTGGTTTGATAATGAATCATAAATGCTGTCAACAACCAGGGATTAATGCACGTTACGAAAACTTACTTATAGACCAATACGGTTCATTTAAGGGCTACTGGCAAAAATTTTAGGGTTTTGAGACGCGATAAATCGCCGTCTCTACAAGTGTTTTGCTTTTATCTGAACTGTATTGATTTATAGACCACTACAGTTCAGCAGTTCAGCAGTTAAGCAATTGTTTTCCCTCTCTTTCTTTTCTCTGTGTCCTCTGTGCCTCTGCGGTTCGTTAAAAAAATGACTTTGACGAAGAAGCTGCCAGAGCGATCGCTAATGGTAAAATCCGATGTTCTTGAATTTGAATCCTGGTGTGGAGTGTTTCTGCTGTATCATCCGGCAATACTGGTACTGCGGCTTGCATCAATATTGGGCCACTGTCCATTTCTAAACAAGCGATATGCGCCGTACAACCAGTGATTTTTACCCCAGATGCCAAGGCTTGTTCTACAGCATGGATTCCCTTGAAACTAGGTAACAAACTAGGATGGATATTAATAATTTTGTCAGGAAAGGCATCCATGAAAACTGATGTTAACAATCGCATCCAACCTGCCAAAATCACCCATTCCACATCGTAGTGCCGCAATGTCTGCACAATTTTCTCATCCAACTCTTCTCGGATTTTATAGTTGCGGTGATTTAATAAAACAGCTTTTACGCCTCTATTAGCTGCTCTGACGGCTGCTTTCGCCGAGGGGTTATTGTAAATTAAAACTTGAATTTGAGCATTTAGTTGCCCATCTTGGATAGCTTGAGCAACGACATCAAAATTGCTGCCATTCCCAGAAGCCATAATTCCCAGCTTTAAAGGGGCGACTTGTTGGCGAACATCGCTAATACTGGGAGAAACCAAGCTCAGGGTAGAATCAGGGCGGAGGGTCATAAACAGCTAAAAGGGAAAATTATAGATGCCAAAAATATAAATACGTACACTTTTGTTTAAAAGCGTAGCTTGTTTAATGCAAAAGGACGCATTAATATTGTTACTCGATGCATTGGCATTGTTACCCGATACATTGGCATTGTCAACCGATGCATTAATATTGTTACCCAATGCATTGGCATTGTTTCCCGATGTATTGGCATTGTCAGCCGATGCATTAACATTGCAGGGTATTGCCAAATTTACTTTGCTATGAATTAATGAAATGCTCTACTAAGTCGTGGTTGGATACTGATACAGTAGCTGCCTGGATTTTTCTTACATAAATAGGTAAGATTTATACTTTAATTTAGCAGTGTCTCTTTCCATGTTGCGATGTCTACGACGGGCTACGCCTACACTTGATTAAATTTTGCTCTAAAAATTTAGCTTATAATCTAGTCCGGTTGATAGAGATAATATTCTAAAACTTGGTATAAAGGAAACAATACAGAGATTAAAGCCGCATAGGATTTGATCGCAGCATAGGTAAATGAAATGGCGAAGGTAGCGTTGCTGATTGGGGTCAGTGAGTATGAGCCAGGGCTGAACCCGTTGCCCAGTGCAGTTAGAGATGTGGAAGCAGTGTATGGTGTACTGCTGCATAGCGAGATGGGCGGGTTTGCCGCGTCAGATATTACCCTGCTAAAAAATCCTGAACGACAAGTTGTAGAAATTGCGATCGAAACGCTATTTTCTGGACGGCACAAAGATGATTTGCTGTTGCTATATTTTTCGGGACACGGCATCAAAGACGATCGCGGTAGGCTCTATCTGGCGACTCGCAACACCAGTAAGACGCAGCAGGGCGAATTGATTCGCTCAACGTCGGTGTCTGCCAATTTCATTCACGATCGCATGAGCGAAAGCCGCTCCCGTCGGCAGGTGGTGATTCTGGATAGCTGCTTTAGTGGCGCGTTTGCCGAGGGGATGTCTGCCAAAGATGACGGCACGATTGACATCCGGGAGCAGTTGGGCGGTGAAGGACGAGCCGTGTTAACTTCTTCTACCTCGACTCAATATTCCTTTGAGCAAGAGGGGCAAGATTTATCTATTTACACTCGTTTTTTGATTGAAGGTATCAAGTCGGGAGAAGCCGATCGCGATCGCGATGAGTTCATCTCTATCGATGAACTTCATGAATACGCCAGTCAAAAAGTGCGAGAACTTCAGCCAGCAATGAAGCCGGAAATCTATGCAATTCGAGAAGGCTTTAAAATTCGACTGACAAAAGTGGCTCCGGGCGATCCCAGACAGCGATACCGTAAAGAGGTAACGCGATTTATTCATCGAGGCGAAATTTCCTTTGTTGGTCGTCGAACATTGGATGTACTGAGGACTCGCTTAGGATTAGAGACAACTGAGGCGAAGGCGGTCGAAGATGAGGTGTTGGAACCGTACCGCAATGACTTCCGCGACAAACTCCAGCAGTATCAGCAGGTGTTCACTGAGCTACTAGAGCGAGACGAGACAATTACCGATAGCGATCGCCTCGATTTGCAAAATCTCCAGCAAATTTTGGGGCTGCGGAATGAGGACACGATGCCTATTGAGGCACAAGTGACTGTACGGTTTAAGACACATCAGCAAAACCTGCAAACATATCAGCAAGCGTTTACAACGGCACTGCGGCAGGAGTTTCCCCTGAGTGCAGCAAGCCGCGATCGCTTACGGCAAACCCAGCAGAAATTAGAGCTTGCAAATGGAGATATTGCAACGATTGAATCTCAGATTACGGCTGAGGTAGAGGCATATCACCAGAAACTCCAAGACTACCAACGGCTGTTTTTTACTGCCACGCAGCAGGAATATCCTTTCAGCGAGGCAACCCGCAATGCCTTACGCCAACAGCAGCAGCGCTTGGGACTGACGGATGTAGATGTTGCACCAATTGAAGCGCAAATCACAACCCAGATTGAAAGCTATCATCAAAAACTCCAGCAGTACGAGGAGGCGTTTGTAAAAGCGACGCAGCGCCAGCATTATCCAGATGAGGTGACGCGGAAGCAGTTGCAGCAAACCTGGCAGACGTTGGGGTTGAGTGAAGGAGATGTAAGTGCGATCGAGAGGCGGATTAATGCGGAGATTGAAACGCATCAAGCAAACTTGCGGCAGTATGAGCAAGAGTTTACAGAAGCTGTTCAACAAGAATATCCGCTCAGTGATTTCAAACGCTCTCAACTAACCCAACGTCATCAAGCGTTGAATCTGACTGCTGAGGATGTGACTGCAATTGAAAATCCAATTATTGCTGCGATCGAGGAGCATCGGCAAAAGCTTCAGCAGTATGAACAAGTGTTTAGAGAGTCGATGCAGTTTGAATATCCTCTTAGTGATACAACTCGTGAAGAACTTCAACGTTTTCAACAAATTCTTGAACTAACAGATGAAGAAGTATTACAAGTTCAGGAGAAAATTCTTACTCAACAGCAACCTTTAGAAGAAGTATCCTCTCAATCACTTACAACACAAAGAAATGTGGATCAAGAAGCACAACAGTGTGGACAACTAGAAGAGTCAACTGCTCTTAAAATTTCGGAGATTAATCCACCACCTGTACCACTTCAATATCGGGTAGAAAGTCCTTCTCAACTAGAAAACTCATACTCTATTTCAACGTCCATAACAACTCAATCTGAAAGAAAAGCAGAATGGTTTGAATGGTTCTGGCCACAGTGGATAGTAGCGACTATAACGGGTTTAGTTGTAGGTTATATTATGTGGATATTCATATTTGCATTTATTTTAATGGTGACACAAGGAGAAATAAGTCTGAGTAAAACGCCTCAACCAATTGTTATGAGTGGAACATCTATAGCTGGGTTTACTATGGGGCTGATTACCGGACTTACACAACAAGTAGTGTTAAAAGTACGAAAATTAAAAAACCGTGGGTGGGTGTTAAAATCAGCGATCATTGGAACTGCAAATGTAACTTTAATTTTAATTGTACATAGCACATATATGGATATTCATAATGTAAATCTTAGTGAGGTTATACTTGGCGGAACAACGGGCACAATTATAATACAGATCGTAATGGCTTTGCGTCTAAAAAGTTCATCTAGAATATAGCAATCCTAAATAATTTATGAGAGAGAAAATCGCTGAAAAGCCTATAAATATGTACTTTTAATCTCCGTATTTTCTCACGTTTCAATTCGGATTGCTATATAACAACATTAAGATTTAGAAGCTTCAGTAGATTCTAGTCTAAAAGCTTTCTAAATTAAGAAAGCGGTTATTTATGAACAAAGAGCTTACCCAAGCGATGCCTCATAAGTTCAGCTATTCTACAGTATCGATTTACTAACTATCGATGAGCTTCCATATATGCTCGCAGCAAGGTTCTGCTGGCTTGCTAAAATTGCCTGTTGCTGGGCAGTAACTAAGAAAATACACGCTTGATCGAGTACGCGCAAAACTTGGTTAAACTAAAAATTCTAACTAGAGATAATTATGAACCAAGAGCTTACCCAGGCTTAGGCGTAGCCCGTCGTAGACATCGCTAATGCTGGGAGAAACCAAGCTAAGGGTAGAATCAGGGCGGAGGGTCATAAACAGCTAAGAGGAAAAATTATAGATGCCAAAAAAAATATATACTACTAAGTCTTGGTTCGATAATGATACGGTAGCTGCCTGGACTTTTCTCACACCAGCACTAAGTTTACTAGGCGTTTTTATCATTTGGCCGATCGCCTATTTGTTTTACCTCAGCTTTACTGCTGGTAGTTTCACCTTAAAAGGTACTTATTGGATAGGCTTAAAAAACTATTGGCGCTTGCTACTTAACCCCGACTTCTGGCAAGTTCTGGGTAACACCTTTTATTTTACTGTTGCCACCATTATTCCCAGTTTAGTTATTTCCTTGGGATTGGCTGTGCTATTAAACCGCTCTATTCCCTTGCGGGGCATCCTGCGGAGTGCCTATTTTCTACCTTCGATTATTTCACTTGTAGCAGCCGGTTTAGGATTTCGCTGGCTGTTTCAAACATCAGGGCCAGTTAACGGACTTTTAGATTTTCTTGGTATTCCAGCCATCCCCTGGCTAGGAGACACATTTTGGGCAATGCCAGTAATTATTTTAATGAGTATTTGGAAACAACTGGGTTTCAATATGGTAGTTTTTTTAGCAGGGTTGCAGGCAATTCCTCCCAGTCGTTATGAAGCAGCAGATTTGGATGGAGCAAATGCTTGGCAACAATTTTGGTATATTACTCTGCCTGGATTGCGCCCTACTGTGATATTTGCAGTCATTACTACTGCGATTTTTACATTGCGGAGTTTTGAGCAAGTTTTTGTCATGACTGGCGGCGGGCCACTGAATTCGACTAATTTGCTGGTTTACTACATTTATCAAGAGGCTTTTGGTCAGTTTGATTTTGGTTATGCAGCAGCAGCAGCAACGGTGTTACTAGCAGTGACGCTGGTATTAGTTTATTTTCAACTCCAAACTTGGAAAGAGGAGTGAGGGAGAAGGGGGCAGGGGGAATTTTGGAAGTTGCTAATTCATCGCGCAAATATGCAATACCAAAAAATGTACTGCATTCAATTAGAAACAGACAGAGTTTTTATTTTTTTGATAGGCTGCGATATTCCCAAGGATTAACAAATTTAGTGTCACTCCAAACCCCAACACGTTGTTCCTTGGCTTCAGCTTCGGCTTGTTGAACTAAGTCTTTACTAGGACACTTGTTTAAGTAAGGACGATATACCTTTGCCAATCCTTCTTTTAACAATATCTGCTGCACAAAAGTGCCATTTTGTAAACGGACTTCGGCAATTTTGCGTCCATAGCGATCGCTATCTGTGATATTCAAAGTCACGCGATCGCCTCCTTGCTGTACCAGTTGTTGTACCCGTTCTTGGGCTTTCACACCCCAAATAAATTGATTGCGATCGCTAGTGCGTTTACTCTGCTTTTCTTTATTAGAGTGGGCTATTTCGGGCGCATCTACACAAGCAAAGCGCACGGTAAAATTTTTACCGTTGGTATCTTTAACTACTATGGTATCGCCATCACTCACTCGCTCAACTGGTTCTCCAGAAGTACCGATAAAGCGATCGCAACCTATCAAACCCAAAAATATGATAGTTGCACACAGCCAAAATCGCACTGGTTTAGTTAATTTCTCCATCCCAACTCACCTGCATTACCTCTGTGGGATGATATTAGCAAAATGATGAGATATATTTGTTAACCCTTGACATACTGCCACAGGCAATTAAAAATCCCAAATGGGGCGTTGCATATTTGCGAGATAATTTAACAACTTCCAAAATTCCCCCTTCTCCCTCCCCCTTGCCTTCTCCCTACCGACACCCGAATAG
>NZ_JADEXU010000266.1 GCF_015206895.1 Nostoc sp. LEGE 12450
GGGGAATGGGGAAGCAAGCTACACATTAGCGTCTCGTAGAGAGCGTCTTGATTGCTGACTCCTGACTTCTGAGTGCTGAATTATTATCTTTAATTCTTTTCCTTTCCCCCATTTCCTCTTCCCCCTTTTGGTAAAAATAGCTGATTAAATAAAATGCTTTTAACTATTATTTTGGCTCAATCAACTGGACAGCAACCTGGACAAAATACGGGTACTAGTAATTCAGGTGAGATCGTTGATGGTGCTATTGATGGGGCAGATTTGATTGTCAAATCTTTTGCTAATGATTGGACAGAGCTAGCATCTGGGACAAGTTCTATTTATACGGCTGTTGTGGCTGTATCAATGTTGGTTGCAGTAGTTTTAGTCAGTTTTGCCTCCTTGGGTTGGTATAGAAAGTTCGCTGAAGAAGGTTTTTCTTACAATTTTGTAAATGAAATGGTTTTTCCATTGTTAGTAATTGTAATGCTGACTAACAATGGTTTTTTATTGGCTAATACCACAATCGCTCTAAAAGATGTATCTGTAACTTTAAATAGAAGTATCCTAAGTATTACTAGAAATGGTGTAAAGTTAAAAGACGCTATCAGGAATGTGAATGCCGATCAGAGTTTCATTTTAGCTACACAGACAGCTTTGGCTAAATGTGAAAAACTTGAAACTTCTCAAACAGATAGTAACGGTAACACAACAAATCCTAGACAAACTTGCATCAAAGAAAATATAGAAAAAGCTCAATCAGACGCGCGCAAAGCCAGAGAGAAAAGGGGAACTGGTTCAGGTTCGGGAAGCTGGAACCCTTTGGATATTGGTGGGGAACTTGTCAATAGTGCAATTCAAGGTCTTGTTTATGTGATCCTGAGTGGTTTGTCCGCAGGTTTCCAATATATAGTGCAATTATCCTTTTTGCTAGTTGCTTACGTTGCACCTATATTCTTGGTATTGTCTTTGCTGCCTTTTGAAAGCAAGCCCCTTTATGCGTGGTTGTCCGGTTGGCTAGGTTTGACACTAATACTAATTTCATACTCGATAATAGTAGGTATAGTTGCGAGTGCGATAGTTGACAAACCTTCAAGCAATCCATTGTTGATGCAACTAATACAAGCAATTTTTTCGCCATTACTTGCAGTAGCCATTGGTACAGGAGGGGGAATGTCAGTATTCACAGCTTTTACTAGTGGAATTAAATTCTCTGTGGGATTAAGAAAATGAGGCTACTAGAAAAAAAAGAATTAAATTTCACGCCAATATTTTTGATAGGGAATGCAGTATTACTGAGCCTACTACTGTTAATAGAAATAATAAATTTTGCGAGAGTGGGAACTATAGCTAACTCGAAAGCACCGACATTAGTAGAATTAAATGATGGAGAATCTATAAGAGTTAGCGCGATGCATAGTGAGTCGAGATCGGCTCAAGCCATCAGGTATTTTGTCGGGCAAACAATGACAGGGCTATTGAGTTGGAATACACTGCCAAAAGTGACTGATGACTACGATGCAGACCCTAGTAAAAAATTAAAGCTTGATGCGGGTGTGCAAACAGGGAATAGCAAAATTACAACGAATGTATGGGCTACAGGGTTTGCGTTATCAGAAGATTTCCGTGCTGAGTTTCTGAAAGAAATAGGAAATCTTACACCACCAGATGTATTTAATGGTACGACTCAATCAATTTTAAAAATCAGTTTACTTAGCGAACCTAAAAAAGTAAACCCAGGTAAGTTTCAAGTAGATATGGTAGGGGAAGTAATAGTTTTTCAGGGTAATAATATGGTTGGAGAACCAATAGGGTTTAACAAAAGTGTTTTTGTGAGAGTGATAGACACACCGACATTACCGCAGATTTCATCTGAGTTTCAACAAACAGCTTATCGTGTCCGCAAAGCAGGTTTAGAAATATATAAAATTCAAGATTTGAATTTATGACACAAACGCAAGAATCACCAGCAGTAAATAAAAGAAACGTTCCCCAAGAAGAAGAGCCAGCAGAACTTTTAGCACAAGAGCAGTCAGACACAGCGAACCCAGATTCTTTGGATAAGAAAGATAAAGATTTCGCTGCGATGAATGGGGTAAGTATTCAGCTTGAATCCTTAGCTGATACAGAAGCTCCTGAACCAGAAGAAATCACAACTACTCGTACAATTCCGCAAAACCCACTTTTAAAGATGGCTGTGATCGGTGGGATAATACTTGTTTTTATAATGATTGTTGGCGGACTAATTAATGGTTCCATGAATGCCCTGAACTTTTCTCCTACAAAAATAGAATCACCAAAAATAAATCTTGAAACAATAGAAGAACCAGTCAAGGATGAGACAGGACAAAATAAAACAGCTTTAGCTTTGACTAGCCAGAATGTGGAATTTAAGAAAATCCGCGATCAAAAAGCACAAGCAGAAGCAGAAGCAACACCAACACCTAGTCCTACATTCACACCTGTCCCGGTAGCTCCTCCACCACCAACAAGAACAATACCCCAGCGTACACAACCAGTAACAGTTACTAGAAATCCCTCTCCACCTAGAATTAATACGCCGACTAGACGTTCGTTGCCAGTTTCTCAACCTCAACCTCAACCAAAACAAGTAGCACGAGTAATCCCCAATGCAAGTTCGGCTGTAAAAACTCAACAATTAGATCCGATGCAACAATGGCTTGCTGTTGCAAACGTTGGTAGTTTCAGTAGTTCAGTCAACTCTGATGATGAACAATTAAACCCTAGTGGGATAAAAGGGGGAATAGGGTCAAGTACAGAAGTTAAAAATCAAACTACTGCACAAACAACTGATTATAATACAAAGCGTATTTTAGTTGGTAGTACTACAGAAGGACGGTTAGAGACACCAATATTTTGGGGGACTAATGATGATATCGGTCAAAATTACCTGATTAAGATATCCCTTCCATTGAAAGCATCAGATGGTAGTGAAGTGTTACCCACGGGATCTTATCTGGTAGCTCAATTGACTAATTCAAATGGCTCAGGATTTGCCCAATTGCGTGGGGTTTCAGTTTTAATTAATTCCGATGGGAACGCCCAAGAAAAGAAACTGCCAGAAAACGCTGTTTTAATCATGTCTAAAAACGGCAGTTTTCTAAAAGGTGAATCTCGCAAAGGTAGTAATTTAGGAAGTGATTTGATGTCGGCCGTAATTGCCGGGGTTGCCAAGGCTGCTGAGATCCAGAATCGCCCAACAAGTCAGACCAACATTAGTTCTAATGGATTTTCTAGTAGTACAACTACTAATGATGATAAAAATATCACTTCTGCTTTTGGTGAAGGTGTATTTAACAATATTCTCGAAGGTATTAAAGCATCTAATCAAAGTCGCTCTGGGCAATTAAATAGCCAAGAAAAAGTGTTCGTGATTGATGCTGGTCAGACAGTACAGATATTCGTTAATCAAACGATTTCGTTATGAAAAAGATTCTAGCCCTAGCTGCAACATTATTGTTAATAAACTCTCATCAGGTTTTAGCTGGAAGTGTTAGAACTGTTTATTATCAAGATGTTGATTCTAATTTCCTGGAACTGAAAATTTGGAAAGGTTATGGACTGACGATTAATTTGATGTCTACTGGAGAAGTTATCAAGCAAGTCTGGATTGGCGACCCCTCTAGAATTACTTTTACCTCAAACGGAAGCTTGTGTCAGAAAAGTAATGATAACTCTAATGATTTAAATTGCAGTCAAGGAAATGCGACGGTTTTATTCTTGCGGCAAATCACACCAATTAAGTTCGCTAATTTAACTTCTTCTTCGGATGGAAATACACAAATAACCATTATTACTAGTGGGTCAGAGGGACAAAAACAATACCAATTTAAATTAATTCCTGCTACAGGAAGTCCATCTTACACTAGTCTGGTGATTAAACCAGATTCGGCCCGTCCGTTACCTGTAGTACCTGTAGCCATTAAACCGGAAGTAGTCCCAACTACCTTAGATAGGATACCAACGCCAGCAACAATACCGCAACCAACAGCAGCAACTATAAACTCTATATTACCTGGTAGGGCTTTACCAAGAAATGATGCTAATGCTCTTGTTTATGGTTTAGCGATCGCTCATAGTAATGGTCAAATTAAGGAGGGTTCAATAACTTGGAAAAAAGCTCAGGATGCGATTAAATTACTACGTCAGGGTAAGAGAAAAGAAGAAGCTATTTCGCGTTCTGGTGTTAAGGAGGAAGTTTTTAATCAGTTAATTCAGTGGGGGCAAAAATAATGCTTTGCCCTTTTTTACTCAGATAATTATCGGCTTTATTAGTTAATTAATCAGGAGATCAAATGAAGTTGAAAGAATATTTATTAACAGCTATGTCTTTAATTCCATTTGTCTTCCCTGCTCCATCAAAGGCTGAAACTCCGACAATTACCTATTCGCAAGGTCAATATCTTGTTCAGGCTCCAGACTGGTCACGAATTACATGGGATAATCTCCCGCCTGTGCAAGAACCGGGATATCTAAGCATTCCACAGAATCTCATCTCGCTATTTGGATATGACCCGTCACGTTCCTGGTCAGCAGGACAAAAAGTTGATTCTGTTGTGATGCTGGGTGATACGGATGATGCATTTAAAATGTCCAGTTTGAGCCTGAAATCGATAAGTTCAATCGCACCAAATAATAACAAACTGACACTAAAAGATTTTGGATTAATGCAATGGCAGACACCAGCATCACTAGTTAAGTCCATCCCTAGTTTAGGAAACTTAAGCCTTCAAAAAGTCCCACCAATAGCCGCCTTATTGTCTAGAAATAGGGTATTAAGTGGTGGAAACATTTCTCAAATTTTACGGTTAAACCCGGAAGCAGCGAATCTCCCTTTAGGTAAACTTGATTTAAGCAAGTACTCGTTAAACTCTATACCAGGATTAACATCAACTTCCTTGGGAAAATTCAAGTCTTGGCAGCAAAGTTATATTAACCAAGTCCCTGGATTAAATCAAGTACCCTTCGATAAGATGCCCCAACCAATTAATTCTGGTGTTAGTGTTGTGGGAATTGCTTCTGTAGTTCTTGGTACTTCTGAAAGAGGTGATGCAAGAGTTGGGAATAATTATTTTATCTCTGGCAGTGTAATAAGGGGCGATAAAACTGTACCTACTGCTTGTGCTGCTGGTAAAGAATGCTCATATCTAGAAATGGGCGATTTCTCAGGTTCAGAGGGTACATTATATGGAAAGCGTTGGGCTTCTGGGTCATCACAGCAGGTAAAAGGTGGTTATGGTTTCTTGGCTGCGGTCAATTCCGGGAAGGAACCGACAGGACGGTTGGTATATGGTAGTGGATTCAAGGTTGCATTGACCGGAGTGAATGAATCATCTGGTACAGCAGACTTTGGGTTGTTCTTCCGAATCTGTGTGCGTCCTCCTTTTATGCAAAAAACTTGTACGCCCTATTTTATTGGGCCAGTGCCCTGGCTTGGAGTTAAAGAGAATGGGTTAGTTATTGTGGGGAGCGGACAATGACAACGACCAACACGCAAGTCAATGCGAACCAATTCATTCCACCAGGACTCTCTTCTGCACTAATCTCACCCGCAGGGCTGGGGTTACTGGCCTGTGGTGCGGTGATTGTGGTAGCCAAATACATAGATGGCAAAAGGGGTAAAGCTAAACTAGCAACTGCAAGGTGGGGTGGAACAGCAGAGAAGACAGCAGCCCGTAAACTAGCGTGCAAACAAATAAATAAACGTAAACATAATCGTGTGTCTCTGTACGTCGGCACTCCCAAGAATATAAAAAGTGAAATTGTCAATGGCATCAGGAAAACGTGCATTCCCGAAGATCCAGTAACCCTTTACTTACCAGACGCACAACGGGGGATTTTCGTTTGTGGTGGCCCAGGTTGTGGAAAATCATTTTCAATGATTAATCCGTTGATTCGTTCAGCAATAGATCAAGGATTCCCCTTAGCACTTTATGATTTTAAGTATGCAGAGCAGGAATCAGCCACAGCCGCATCTAAAGGACAAGCCCCAATACTCGCGGGGTATGCACTCGAACGTGGTTATAAAGTCACCGTCTTAGCCCCAGGATTTCCAGAATCTGCGATCGCCAATCCAATAGATTTTCTTCGTAGTAACGAAGACTCGGAAATGGCGCGGCAGCTTGCTATCACTCTCAACCGCAACTTTCAACTCGGTGAAAAAGATTCGGGAAATAGCTTCTTCAGCAATGCAGGAGATCAACTGGTGCAAGCTGTCTTTATGCTGGCGAAAGGAACACAATACCCAGATATCATGATGTGCCAAGCAATTCTCGGATTACCGAAGCTAGTCAAGCGTATGGAAATTGCAGAGAACCTGAATTTCATGGTTAGGGAAGCTTTCGCACAGTTTGTATCTGTAGCTGGTAGCCCAGAGACAGCAGCTAGTATTGTGGGAACAGCAAGCGGATTGTTCAGCCGATTTATGGTTCCGGCAGCATTGGCAGCTTTCTGCGGAAAAACCAATATTCCACTGGACTTGAAAGGACGGCAGATGGTGATATTTGGGATGAACAAAGAAAAGCGTGATGTAATTGCACCGTTGCTTGTCTCCATTCTGCATTTAATAATAAGTAGAAATGTCGCCTATAAACGCGCTTGTCCTCTTGTGCTTGGGATTGATGAATTACCAACATTATATTTACCAGCCTTGGTGGATTGGTTGAACCAAAACCGGGAGGATGGACTAATTTCTATCTTAGGTTTACAAAATCTCTCAATGCTAATTGAATCTTATGGAGAAAATACAACAAATGCCATATTTGGAGGATGTGCTACCAAAGCATTCTTTAACCCTCAAGATGATGTAGCAGCAGAACGTTTTAGTAAGTTCTTAGGTGATGAAGAGATTAAATACAAGCAACGTTCCCGTTCATCAGGAGGAAAAGGAGGAGCAAGTATTTCTAATTCTGACCAAAACAGTACTCGCAAGTTATTTGATATCAACCAATTTAATACATTACCAGAAGGTAAAGCCGTAATTATTAGTCCAGGGTTTCGTTCTCGCGGACAGATAAGTATACCAATATTGCAAAATATTCATATTCCTCAACATGAGATTAATTCGGAAGCGGCGAGTGTAGAAGCTTGGTATAAATTCCAAAAGTCATTAGCCATGAAGTCTATTTTGAAACCTCCAGCAGATGAAGAAATGAGAATTCGTCGGGCAGAGGCATTAAAATTGTTGCCTTTGATAGAAACTCAAGAGCAGCTATCAGAATATGCTAGTTTGATTTAAGCAAGAAAAAGGGAACTCTTAACGGGGAACGGGGAACTCTTAACGGGGAAGAGGGGAAGAGGGAACTCCTAAGAGGGAACAGGAAAAACTCATGTTTAAAAACATGAGATTGAAATAATGACACTGTTTTTTTCGTGTTACGCATCTCAAAAAAAAATTTTTTTGACTGAGCTTTAAACTTTGAAACTTTAGTTTCTTATCTGTTCCCTGTTCCCTATTAAGAGTTCCCTTCTTCAATCATCAAAAATACTTAGGATAAAATTCATGTCATCAAGTAAGTTTTACCCGTTCTCTGATTATGATAGAAAACAAATTGCAAAACTCCCTCCTGATATAGCAGCCCTCGCAGATAAATATCCAAGCGAAATTTTAAACACTGCTGAT